>CAYVLC010000089.1:0-3729 GCA_964452155.1 uncultured Dysgonomonadaceae bacterium | reverse complement strand
AAGAAATTGATAATATTCTTTTTTATTTGAACATTCTTTGAGTTCTTATCAATAGTAAGGAAAAAGCTTTTGTTCATGTTGTAAGATGTGTAAATTAAAATTGAGGCATTGTATTTACAAAGTTAATAAACTATTTTTCTAATCGATTTTATTTCTTGTAAATATGCTTATAAAAATATTAGTTGACGATTCATTTCTTATGTTACAAAATAATTCTCATATTTGTGTATATTTAATGTTCAAATGAGTAATTTCACGTAAAATGTTAATAGTATGAATCTATTTTATCTAGTTCCAGTAGCATCTCTTGTAGCGTTGTTTTTCGCTTATTCGTTTTTCAGAAGTATGATGAAAGAAAGTGAGGGCACCAGTCAAATGATAAAAATCGCACAGTATGTGCGTGAAGGTGCCATGTCGTATCTCAAACAACAATACAAAGTTGTAACTATTGTGTTTGTGGTACTTGCTTTAATCTTTGCCGTGATGGCCTATTTTGGTTTGCAAAACAATTGGGTACCTTTTGCTTTTATCACGGGAGGATTTTTTTCTGGTTTGGCTGGTTTTTTTGGAATGAAAACAGCCACTTATGCCTCGGCACGCACAGCAAATGCTGCCCGGCATTCGCTCAACAAAGGATTGCAACTTGCATTTAGATCGGGGGCTGTTATGGGGCTTGTTGTTGTAGGCTTGGCGCTACTCGATATTTCTGTGTGGTACATAATTCTCGATTTTTTTGTAGATGAGACCATCGTTTCTCACAAACTAATTATGATTACTACCACCATGCTCACTTTTGGTATGGGAGCATCTACTCAGGCGCTTTTTGCGCGTGTAGGCGGAGGCATATACACTAAAGCTGCCGATGTAGGGGCCGATTTGGTTGGAAAGGTTGAAGCGGGCATTCCCGAAGACGATCCGCGCAATCCTGCCACTATTGCCGACAATGTAGGCGACAACGTGGGCGATGTTGCCGGTATGGGTGCCGATTTATACGAATCTTATTGTGGGTCTATTCTTGCTACAGCCGCATTGGGCGCTTCTGCTTTTGCAGCTACCAACCCTATTATGCAAAAGAACGCAGTATTTGCCCCCATGATTATTGCTGCAGTGGGTGTATTTCTATCAATATTTGGGATATACTTGGTAAGAACCAAAGACGACGCCAACATGAAGCAGCTCATGAGTGCTCTCAATAGAGGGGTAAATACAAGTGCATCTTTAATAGCTATTGCTACTTTTGGCATATTGTTCATGTTGGGTTTCGACAACTGGATAGGACTTTCCCTCTCAGTTATCTCTGGTTTGTTGGCCGGAATAGTTATAGGCCAAGGTACAGAATACTACACTTCACATTCTTTTGCTCCTACTAGGAATATAGCCAAAAGTGGTGCAACTGGGCCTGGCACTGTTATTATTGCTGGAATTGGTACAGGGCTTATATCTACATTTATCCCCGTATTGGCCATTTCTCTTGCCATTATCTTCTCTTACCTTTGTGCCATCAATTTTGATATGCAACATCTTGTTAGTGGCCCCAACCTAAGCCTTGGGCTATATGGTATAGGCATAGCTGCAGTGGGTATGCTTTCTACATTAGGAATTACCTTGGCAACCGATGCTTACGGACCAATAGCTGACAATGCAGGAGGCAACGCCGAGATGAGTGGATTGGGGCCAGAAGTGAGACAACGAACAGATGCGCTCGACTCTTTGGGCAATACTACTGCTGCTACCGGAAAAGGCTTTGCCATTGGTTCGGCAGCTTTAACGGCGCTTGCCCTATTGGCTTCTTATATAGAAGAGATAAAGATAGGATTGATGAGGCTTGGAGAGCAAGTACTTATTTTTGCCGATGGAAAGATAATGAACACTGCCGACGCAAACTTTGCCGATTTTATGGATTACTATCAAGTCACTTTGATGAATCCAAAAGTTATTGTTGGTGTTTTCATTGGTTCTATGATGGCTTTCCTATTTTGTGGTCTTACTATGAATGCTGTTGGCCGGGCCGCCCAAGAGATGGTAGAAGAAGTCCGCAGACAGTTTAGAGAAATAAAGGGCATTTTAGACGGAACGGGCACCCCAGATTATGCCAGATGTGTAGAGATATCAACTAAAAGTGCACAACGCGAAATGTTGCTTCCTTCTTTGCTAGCCATTGCCATACCTATAGCAGTAGGCCTCCTTTTGGGTGTTGCTGGTGTAATGGGATTGCTCACTGGTGGACTTGGCTCTGGTTTTGTATTGGCAGTATTTATGGCCAATGCCGGAGGTGCTTGGGACAATGCAAAGAAATATGTAGAGATGGACAACTACGGCGGCAAGGGGAGCGAAACCCATAAAGCAACTGTAGTGGGCGACACTGTGGGCGATCCGTTTAAAGATACATCTGGACCCTCTCTCAATATCCTGATTAAGCTCATGAGCATGGTCTCTATTGTCATGGCTGGACTTACTGTATCTTGGAGTTTGCTGTAGAAAAGTGTTTTGAGGTATGAGGTGTGTGAGATTGATATTACTTACGACTTGTCAGTTCATTCTTTATTTTCCTCATTAATTTAAAAAATTTAGATTAATTGGAGATTTGTATTGCGAAACTCTAGATAAGAATGTGTAAATTTGATGTTCATTTAGCGATAGATAAATAAACACTATAAATTAAAATTTATTATGAATTTTTTGACAAACGACAAATTGACAATTGTAGGAGCTGCAGGCATGATTGGTTCTAATATGGCACAAACTGCCGCCATGATGCGCTTAACTCCTAATGTTTGCCTATACGATCCATTTGCACTTGGCTTGGAGGGTGTAGCAGAAGAAATGGCTCATTGTGGTTTCGAGGGGCAAAACTTTACATTCACAACCGATGTAAAAGAAGCTTTCACAGACACCAAATATATGATCTCTTCGGGTGGTGCACCACGTAAAGATGGTATGACACGCGAAGACCTACTGAAAGGAAATGCAGAGATTGCGGCACAATTAGGTAAAGATATCAAATCTTATTGCCCCGATTTAAAACACCTAACAGTTATTTTCAACCCAGCAGATATTACCGGCTTGGTAGCATTAATTCATGGTGGCCTGAAACCAACACAAGTAACTACATTGGCTGCTTTAGATAGCACACGTTTGCAAAACGAGTTGGCAAAACATTTTGGTTTGAAACAAAGCGAAATTACCAACACCCGCACTTATGGTGGTCATGGCGAACAAATGGCTGTTTTTGCTTCAACTGCAAAAGTAAATGGCAAACCATTGACAGATATCATTGGCACTCCAGAATTGACAACCGAAGAATGGAATGCTCTAAAAGTAAGAGTAACCAAAGGTGGTAGCAATATCATCAAACTTCGTGGCCGTTCATCATTCCAAAGTCCTTCTTATGTATCTGTAGAGATGATTCGTGCAGCAATGGGTGGCGATTCTTTCCGTTGGCCTTCTGGTTGCTATGTAAACACTGGCGACTACAACCACATTATGATGGCTATGGAAACATCTATCACTAAAGATGGTGTTACTTATGCTCCTGTAAAAGGAACAGAAGAAGAAGTACAAGCATTGACAGATAGCTACAATCACTTAACAAAACTACGCGACGAGGTTATCGAAATGGGTATTCTACCTGCTGTTGATCAATGGCACACAGTAAACGAAAATTTGAAGTAATCTGTTAATGTTTTTTTAATAGGTTCAAGTATATATAGATGAGAAAGGGTGTCCAAT
>CAYVLC010000088.1:0-11046 GCA_964452155.1 uncultured Dysgonomonadaceae bacterium | reverse complement strand
TTTGCAGCAATTCTTTTTTCTGGAGTTTCTATGATTAAAGCTCAAACGCTAACAGCAACTGACAACACAACTCTTAATGTAAAGTTGCATCCCATTCAAACATTATTTGTAAATCCTGATCAGAAAAACGTTGATTTAGTTTATGAAACTGTCGAAGACTACAAGCAGGGTGTTTCTGTTGTAAAACAAAATCATCTTACCGTCTATAGCACAGGGGCTTTTGTTGTAAACGTTCAATCTGATAAAGATAATATCAATAGAAAAAATGGTACCGAAACCATTGCTTCTTCAACTTTAAGTGTGCAAGCATCAGCAGGAACAAACAATCCGATGACAATCTTTCAAACTGCATCGGGCATTCCGCTATCTACATCTGCAGCGCCCATCTTCTCCAACGGCACAGGTGGCGTAGATTTAGCTTTCAATATTAAGTACAGCGGCATTGGAGCTGATAAATATGTGAATAGTTATTTTAAAGACGAAAATCCTACCGAATACTCCACAGTAGTTACCTACACAATTGCTGCCAAATAAAATAAGGCAGATGAGTAAATACAAAATATAGCAAAGCAATTAATGGGTAGTACCATTAGTTGCTTTTTCTTGCTTTTTATAAAAATATCTCTCAATAATATCACCCAGAAAAAATAATCTTGATTATTTCCAACCACAAATTAATAAGGCATACAATTTTTAATAATATCTACAATCAGTGTTGCAGCAATTTGCTGCTTCAGTAAGTAATAGCTAAAAGGGTTGCATTGGTAAAATATCTTTGCAAACGGTCTGTTTGTTGATGTAAATCACTATTATTTCGTTGCTAAAAGGTGCAAATCAATGCTATATCGCTCTATTTTCTTAGCAGGAAAGGAACACCCTGCGTCTCAGATATACAATCTACGTGTAGGAATTCTTATTCCTACAAGAAATAGTACGAATTCCTGTAGGGTATTACATCTTCGTATTCTTAAATAGACAATCTCTGTGGGGGCATTTTCTTTATGAGATGTCAGATACAGGATACCTGCAAAGACATCTCTTGCTGCAAAACCTAAATGAACAGTCGCTACTAGGGAAGTATAGATAATAGAGCTAAGATGTTAAATTTCTGTTGAATAAAATCGACAAACTGAGCCATATAATATACATTATCCGGCAAGAGATGAGTGGCAATATCTTGATAAACAAATTGTTTGTAGGCTACAAGTGCAACCTGTCAAAAGCGATTGAAACTTGATGCAATAATAGAAGAGATACAACCCCAACATTAGAGATGATATAGTTGTACTGTCACAGATGCTTCATGCTTTCACTACATGCTGTATATCTCATTTGCCAGTTCAATTAATAATTCCGAAATTTGCACTCTTTTTTCAACGATGTATTGTGTCTTTATATAAATAAGAAAATGAACGGATTATTATTTTTAGGGTGGGCAGTAGTAGGATTGTTGGGTTTAACGCTTTCTTATAAAGTATTTGGCAAAGATGGATTGATAGCTATAATTGCTGGTAGTGTTGTGATGATGAATATACTGGTCAATAAATCTATCGTTATTTTTGGAATAGGAGCCACTGGTGGTAATGTTTTTTATGCCATGGTGTTTTTGGCAACTGATATACTTTCTGAAAATTATGGAGGCAAAGAAGCACGAAAGTCTGTTATGATAGGTTTTTTTATATCCATACTCACTATGGTTGGTGCATGGGTAGCACTTGCAATGAAACCAGCTCCTTGGGATTTTGCTCACGAACCCTTAAGTCTTATACTTACACCCATGTTCAGAATAGTATTGGGTAGTATGGTAGCATTTTTTGTAAGCAATATGTTAGATACTTATTCTTACCAGTGGTTGAAAAAGAAATTCCCCAAACACCTTTGGTTAAGAAATAATGGTAGTACTATGACTAGTCAGTTGATAGATAGTCTGCTATTTGCAACAATTGCACTACTGGGGACTATGCCTTTAAATGCTTGGGTGCAAGTGGTGATATCGACCTATCTGCTAAAGATAATTATTGCAATAATAGACACTCCATTTTTATATTTAGTAGCAAAAAAATCTAAAGTAGAAGGTAAATGAGGGTGAGATACTAACGATATATTTCGTGAAAATTGAAAAGCTATTTATTTTGAAGGGGTTCTGAGGTTGTTTTAGATAATTTTCGGTACTTTTTCTCAGATGTATGTTTTCAAACAAATTAATTAAATTGGTGCTAGCCTACAATATCTCTGAACAGTGTGAGGTATGTGATACAAAAAACAAATGAAATCTCTTACCTTTATTTTGAACAACCAAACCAAAGCCATCAAAGATATACAGCAAAATACCTGTTTTTGCATAAGAATAGCCAAAGGTAGTCTAATGCTCTGATTATAAAGCATCGAGCCGAAATAGAACCAGCAAATTAGCTAAAAAACCAACTTTGGGCGACCTTGCGTACCCCTACGACGGTCGTTTGCCCTAGTGTTTTGACCGTCGTAGGCCTACAATGTGACAAACCCTAGGGATTTTAGCTTTTGTAGGCCTACAATTTGAGAAACACCAAGGCATTTTGACTTTCGTAGGCCTACAATTTGAAAAAAGCCAGGTTTTTTGAGTTTTGTTGTCATACATTTTAAAGAAAACCAAGAGTTCTTGCTTTTGTAGGCATATATTTTGAAAAAAGATGGGAGTTTCAGGGGTTGCGTAGTCCTACAATTTGAGAAACCCCAGGGAATTCTACTTTTGTAGGCCTACGCAACCTCGCCCAAAAGTGTTTTTACGATAAAAAATTGATACAATAATAGTAATCAAATGCCAAAATGGTGTTGCAATAAATACAAAAAAGCAAAAATAAAGCAATTGGCTAGTGTTTTATATTGGGACTGCTGTGTGATGTGTCATTTGGACGGTGCAGAGACACAAAGAGTATAAAGCGATTGAGGGCCATGAGCAAAGCAATTGTTTTCATTTCAATCAAAAACAACAACACGTTGCACAATTCTTAAGATAAGGTGTGTATAGGTTTACTACAGAAAGAGTTGCTCCTCTGGAGCACTGGTAGCTAATATTTAAAAGGATGGTTCATTAGCTATACAATGTAGTATAATTAAATTGAAGCACTCCTTTTTTCATGAATGAGTTTACATTGAATATTGCTGCCTTTAGCTGTGTGAGATAGGAGCGAACTATTATTGTCATATCATAATAAATAATCAAAAAAAAGGAAATTTCACTGGCAACCTTTCTTTTGCAACTAATGCAACAAAAAAGCTTCGACTTTGTATCTAAAATCGAAGCTTTTTGTATTATGTAGTTGGCAAAGCACAAGCACTGGTGTTTTGCTATTACATCATCAAGCAGGTATTTCGCAATAGTTGCGTATATGATTGTTGATAAAGTTTAGAAAGTCGGTATGTTGCTCTTTGGTTATCATTTGTGGATAGCTCAGTATGAGCAACTCTTGAGATGCACCATCGATGCGATAGGGCAAGTGCATAAATCTGTAGGGCGTGAGAGTGAAACCAGCTCTTTCGTAAAACTGTAGTCTTCTTACCGATAGCTCATTTATGAGGGGGTCTATTTCTAATATAATAGTGTGCTCGGAGTCTCTTATGTGTTTAATTATTTGTGAGCCATGGCCATGGCCATGTAGTTCTGGAGAAACTGCCAGATACTCTATATACCTGTAGTTGTTCCACTGCCAGTAGAAAGCCAGACCTATCAACTGATTGTTGTCCCAGATGGATAATGGATAAAAATGCTCATCTTCACTTGCTCTTATGTGGTCTTCTATTTTACGGCGTTCGGCTTCAGGGAAGCTGTTTTCGTATAGGTTCCACACCATGTCCCAACGTTTGCTGTCTTGCTGCTTTATTATTTTAAATTCCATTGTACAATATAGTTTACCATACAAAAGTAGTGAAAAGGTTGCAAATTACATAGTATATGGGCTGGATATAGTTTCAAGAGTAGCTCCCTTTATATAGTTTTTTCTCATCAAAGTCTCAAAACAATGGGTCATCTGACAGAGACTATATATCGCATGTGCCATCGGTAGAGCACGATTTTCCTTGGGTCACATCTACAGCTTCTTGGCTTTGTGCAAGGTCTTGCGACTGCCATTGGAAAAATGCTTTTTGCAATGTTTTTATAAATGCTCCCACTGGTTGTGAGCCTACAAGGGCGTGTTTTCTGTTGAAGAGGAACGTTGGAACAGTGTCGAAACCCAAATTGCCAGCTTCTTGAATGTCTTGCTTTACTTCATAGGCATAGTCATCGCCATTTAAGAGCTCAGTCACTTCCTTCTCGTCCAATCCCACCGATGTTGCAATGTCTGTGAGTACTTTGTGGCTGCTATAATCTTTGGCTTCTTCGAAATAGGCTTTAGATATTAGTTGCATCACCGCAGAGTCTAGTCCATGGGTAGCTGCAAGCTTAATAAGTCTGTGTGCGTCGAGCGTGTTGGCTGCAATAGCGTTTTCTAAATTCGATGTAACACCACATTCTTTTGCCAGAGCGGCTATTTGCTCGTTCATCTTTGTGGTGTTCTCTTCAGATACTCCAACGGTGTTGTGCAGATAGTCCATAACAGGAAATCCGTTGCCCTTTTTAGGCAAGTCGGTATTTAATTGAAAAGCTTTCCATTCTAATTCTATTTGGTCTTTGTGATCAAATTGTTGGAGTGCTTTTTCGTAGTGTAGTTTACCAATGTAGCAGTATGGGCACATGATGTCAGACCATACCTCGATTTTCATTTTTACAGGATGCATAATATTGTTTTAATTTTGTGTTCATGGCATAAACAGCTTTATGCCTTAAATGTTCATGGCAATAAAACAAACTATTTTGTAATCTGCAAATATAGTTGTAGTTTTGAGTTAAAAATATAATTACACAATGGAAAATAAGCTCTGGACAAAAGATTTTACATTGATTACAATGGCGAATCTATTGATGGCAATTGCCTTTTATTTTATGGTGCCTATACTGCCCGTATTCTTGTCAGATAGCTTCTCGGCAACCGAAAGCCAGATTGGGTTGGTGCTCTCATTTTATACTGTAGCAGCACTGCTGGTACGCCCCTTTGCAGGCTATGCCTTAGATGCTATGGGTAGGCAAAGTATATATGTGGTGTCGTTGTTGTTGTTCTCATTTATTTTCTTTGGATATGTATGGGCAACATCTATTCTTTTTGTACTTTTCATTCGTTTTATGCACGGGCTCACTTGGGGGGCTATGAGTTCTGCTGGCTCTACCATTGCTGTAGATTTAGTCCCATTGAAAAGAAGAGGAGAGGGCATTGGTATATTTGGCCTGTCTATGACTATTGCTATGGCCATTGGGCCACTTATTGCCATAGCCATTACGGGCGATAGTAGCTACAAGAAATTGTTTTACGCAGCTGCAGGATTTAGCTTTCTGGGTCTTTTGCTTGCTCTATTTGTGCGGATTCCTAAGGTAACCTCTGTGAGGAGGAAGTTTAGGATGTCGTCGCTTATAGAGAAAAACTCATTGCCTGTATCGTTGAATATGCTGTTGGTAACAATACCTTATGGAGGCATTATCTCTTTTATTGCCCTCTATGGTAGGTCTATAGGTATTGATAGTAGCGGATTGTTTTTCTTGTTGCTTGCTGTAGGCATTACTATTTCGCGTGTATTTAGCGGTAAATCTTTTGATAAGATGGGACCTAAGAAAATATCTATTCTTGGTATAGCATTGCTTATTGTGGGGCTGCCTATTTTGGCCTTCAATCAGAACTTTGTTGGATATCATCTTGCAGCACTGATACTGGGTTTTGGGTTTGGTGTAATTATGGCTACTTTTCAAGCTATTGCCAATCATAAAGTAGAAGCCGATAAACGTGGAGCAGCCAATTCTACTTACCTCACCTTTTTTGATTTAGGTATTGGTATGGGCATGTTGCTTATAGGCTATTTGATTCAAGTAATGGATTATTCTGGGGCTTTCTTGTTGTGTGCAGCTATAGAGGTGTTGGCGCTTGTTGTGTTTGTATTTTATACTATGCCCAAGTTTAGGAGAGCATCCCATACCAAATCTTTGTGAATAGAGGGGAGCTATTAGCGTGGAGAAAATATTTCATTCAAATAACTTTTTTTATTATCGCAAAGTCACTAAATTTGTGTAGAAATAATTAAAGATAATACTACTGACACTATTATGGAAAAGAAAGTTATTGTAACGGGGGTTATAGGTGCTGACGTACACGCTGTTGGCAATAAAATACTGACTTATGCACTTGAAGAAGCCGGGTTTAAGATGATAAATCTGGGTGTAATGGTTTCGCAAGAAGAGTTTATAGAGGCTGCTGTAGAAACAAATGCCGATGCAATTCTTGTATCGTCTCTTTATGGTCATGGAGAAATAGATTGCTACGGACTAAGAGACAAATGCGAAGAAGCTGGATTGAAAGACATACCCTTGCTGGTAGGCGGAAATCTGGTTGTAGGAAAACAAGACTTTGGTGAAGTTGAAAAACGATTCTTGAAAATGGGTTTCACCAAAGTATATCCTCCCAATACACAACTCGACACTACAATTGCTGACTTGAATATTCTTTTTTCTAAATAGACATGAAATACCTTACTGCAGATTTTGGCAGTACATATACCAAACTAACCGCAATAGATGCCTCTAAGGCAAAGATACTAGGCACCTCAACGGCATTTACTACTATAGATACTGATGTGATGGAAGGTTATGATGAGGCCTTGCAAAAGTTGCAGCGTAAAATTGGTGTTTTTAAATACGACCAATTACTATGCTGTAGCAGTGCAGCAGGGGGGCTCAAGATGGTGGCTTTGGGCCTCGTGCCCGAACTAACTGCAAAGGCAGCAAAGATGGCCGCCTCTAGTGCTGGGGCAAAGGTTGTGCAGACATACTCCTTTGAAATATCGAAAGCAGAACAAGATGAAATCTACGTCATCAATCCCGACTTAGTATTGCTTTGTGGTGGAACAGATGGTGGGAATAAAGAGGTAATTATTGCCAATGCCAAGAAGTTGTGTGCAATTGATAGAAACTTTTCGACCATAGTTGCAGGAAACAAAAGTGCAGCGGCTCAGGTAGAAGCAGCTTTCTCGGCATCTGGTAAAGACTTTGTGATAACCGAAAATGTTATGCCAGAGTTTAATAAACTAAACATAGAACCAGCAAAACAAAAAATAAAAGAGTTGTTCATTAGTAAAATTATTGATGCCAAAGGGCTCAATAAGGTGCAGAAAATGGCCAATTCTGAAATAATACCTACACCACTTGCCGTACTGAACGGGTGTGAGCTACTAAGTAAAGGTACAGATACAACCGAGGGCATTGGCGATTTGATGGCCATTGATATTGGTGGTGCTACTACCGATGTTTACTCTATTTCGGCCGGAACACCCACTTTTGATAATGTGATGATAAAAGGACTGCCCGAGCCATACAATAAACGTACTGTTGAGGGCGATTTGGGTATGCGGTACAGCTTGGGCTCTCTGGCCGATGAAATTGATTTGAATGCATTGTCGGTACAGCTAGAAGTAGATGTTGATGAAGTTGTGAGGTGGATTGAGGCATGCAAAGCATCTCCCAACACCCTTGCTGAAAAAAACAGCATCCATCAGACTATAGAGGAGGGCTTGGCAAAGTGTGCTCTGACAATGGCTGTGGAACGACATACTGGTAGGGTAGAAACTGCATTTACTCCATTTGGCCAGATGTATATTGTGACAGGAAAAGATTTGACTGAAGTGGAGCTTGTGATAGGTATAGGGGGCGTGTTGGTAAATGCTGTAAACCCAAACAATATATTGGATGGTGCAATAGCCGACAAACAAAACTTGCTATCATTAAAACCAAAACAACCGAGATATTTGATAGATAAGAAATATATATTTGCTTCCATGGGCCTTTTGTGTGCAGTGGATAGGGAGTTGGCCTTGGCCATTATGAAAAAGGAAATAATATAGTACTTGCACAACAAAAAAATAGCTTTATTTAAATAGTCTTTGCAAGACTCAAAGCAAGGAGTTTTCTGTCAGGCACTAAGTAGATATTACATACATACATTAACTTGTAATTTTAAAAAATAAAAAATGAAAATTAGCAACACAATGCTCTCTAACGACAAGTTCTTTGAAGAGCAAAAAGAAGTATTAGGGCAATGGAAAACAGGCCAAAAGATTGACTTTGATGAGGCTGTGGCTTACCAAAAAACTATACCCAACGAAAAACGATTTGGACTTAAACTAGCCAAAGCCAAAGAGGAAGGCATCACTCTTATGCAGCCACGTGCTGGTGTTGCTTTAGAAGATGAACACATAAAACTGTTGCAGTATCTCGAAAATGAGGGCGAGGCAGATTTATTGCCTACAACAATTGATAGCTATACAAGACTAAACAGATATAAAGAGGCCGAAGCTGGTATTCAGCAAAGTAGAGAGACAGGCCGTTCTATGCTCAATGGTTTTCCGGCTGTGAATTATGGGGTTGATATTTGCAGAAGCGTAACATCGGCTCTCAGAAATCCTGTGCAAGTACGCCACGGAACACCCGATGCTCGCTTGCTTACAGAAATATCTATTGCTGGCGGATTTACTTCGTATGAAGGTGGTGGTATTTCGTACAACATACCTTATTCTAAAAATCACTCACTTGAAAAAACTATTGCTCATTGGCAATATACCGACAGATTGATAGGTATGTATGAAGAAGCTGGTGTTTCTATCAATCGCGAACCATTTGGGCCACTCACGGGCACACTTATTCCTCCTTGTATCTCCAACTCTGTAGCAATTATAGAGACTGTTTTGGCTGCAACACAGGGTGTGAAAGATGTAACAGTGGGATATGGACAGTGCGGAAATCTTATTCAAGATGTAGCAGCCATTCGCTCGCTTAATATTCTTACGCGTGCCTATTTAGATAGATTCGGATTTACCGATGTGCGTGTAACTACTGTTTTCCATCAATGGATGGGAGGTTTCCCACAAGATGAGTCGAAGTCATTTGGTGTAATATCATGGGGAGCGGCTGCTGCTGCACTTGCAAAGGCAACAAAAGTGATTGTGAAAACTCCTCACGAAGCAATGGGGGTTCCTACCAAGGAGGCCAATGCTGCAGGATTGCGGGCTACCAAACAAGTTATCTCGATGCTAAAAGATCAAGACTTTCTTGATATACCCGCTGTAGTTACAGAAAGCGAAATTATAATGAAAGAGATGAAGTGCATTCTCGATAAAGTAGAAGAGTTGGGCAAAGGAGATTATGCCTTGGGGGCAATTGCTGCTTTTGAAGCAGGTGTAATTGATGTGCCTTTTGCTCCAAGTCGTTTCAATGCTGGTAAGCTATTGCCTGCACGCGATAACGATGGTGCAATAAGATTGCTTGATGTTGGCAACCTTCCTTTGACACAAGATTTGAAAGACTACCACAAAAAGAAACTTGATGAGCGAGGTGTTTTTGAAAAAAGACAGGTGAGTTTTCAAATGGTAATAGATGATGTATATGCTATAGGGAAAGGATTTTTGGTAGGCAGACCAAAGTAACTAAGTTTGGAGTATTTGTAATAGAATACTCCACACAAAGTATTGTTTTTGCAGACAATAGTTATCTTAAACCGATAGACAATAATAAAAACAACAAAATACAATGAAAATAAAAAAAATAATATGTGCACCAGGCAAGACTGGTTTCTATTTCGACGATCAAAAAGCTATAAAGGGGGGCGCTAAAAATGATGGTGCATTTTATGTAGGCGAACCTGCAACTCCTGGTTTTACATCTGTAAGACAAGCTGGTGAATCAATATCGGTACTATTTATATTAGAAAATGGAGCAGTTGCTCATGGAGATTGTGCAGCTGTACAATATTCTGGTGCAGGTGGTCGCGACCCTTTGTTTCTGGCCGAAAGTTTTATACCTATTATAGAGCAAGAGATTGCTCCCCTGTATGTAGGAAAAGAGATTACCTCTTTCAAAGAGATGGCCGATAGGGTAGATAAGCACATCAAAAGTGATGGCAAGCCATACCACACAGCCATTCGCTATGGTGTATCGCAAGCTTGTTTGCATGCAGTTGCATTGAGCAAATCTAAAACAATGGCACATATTATTGCAGAAGAATACAACACAGATATTTCATCAGAGATTATCCCTATCTTTTCGCAATCTGGAGATGATAGGTATTTGAATGCCGATAAAATGATCATGAAGGGGGTAGATGTGTTGCCCCATGCTCTCTTTAATCATGTAGAGACCAAAGTGGGCATGAAAGGAGAGAAAATAAAAGAATATCTTGGTTGGCTAAGAGATAGAATTGTGAAAATGAAACCTTACCCATCTTACAACCCCGCCATTCATATAGATGTTTACGGCACATTGAGTGTGGTTTTTGATAACGACCTCGCAGCCATTGCCAACTATATGGGCGAATTGGGCGAGATAGCAAAACCTTTTCAACTGAGAGTGGAAGGGCCAGTGGATATGGATGCTAAGAAAGAGCAAATTGAAGCGTTGAGCAAAATCAGAACTTTAATGGAAGAGAATGGCAGTGATGTTCAAATTGTAGCCGATGAGTGGTGCAACACCCTTCAGGATATCAAAGATTTTACAATTGGAAAAGCAGGGCACATGGTTCAGATAAAAACTCCCGACTTGGGAGGTATAAACAACTCGATAGAAGCTGTTTTGTTTTGCAAAGAGCACGACATGTTGGCTTATATTGGCGGTACTTGCAACGAGACCAACCGATCGGCCGAGGTAGGTGCGCATATTGCTATGGCCACTTCTCCTGTGCAATACTTGGGCAAACCAGGTATGGGTGTGGACGAAGGATACATGATTGTTTATAACGAAATGAGCAGAATCTTAGCACTCAAAGATGTGTTGTAACCTTTGTGTGAAAACATAGTAGAACAACGCTAAAATATTTAAATACACTCAACTTATAATTTAGGACCCCCGTTTTCTTTTCAAACAAATAGGAACAGAAACGTCGATCTAAAAACATACAACATGGAAGAATTAAGAATACTTTCGCCAACGGCGATATTGGGATA
>CAYVLC010000087.1:0-11066 GCA_964452155.1 uncultured Dysgonomonadaceae bacterium | reverse complement strand
CTTTGTAATTACCAGAAACTAAGGATAAGAGAAAACGGGGTTATGATTCAATAATCGAGAAATGTGCTTTCCATAATTTCACGGGCCTAATCGATGAAGATATTTTAAGAAGTAAGTTAATACTACTGAACAACATTTAGCTCTTTTCTTGAAGTCCCAATGAGATTAAAAGAAAAATACTCGGCTTCTAGATTTTAGCTATTTCATAGAAGTTGGCTCTCTCTTGATGATATAGTAATTGAAAAAAAAATATTTTTTTGTGCGATTCACAATTAATCTAGACATTGGAACACAAAAAAAGTAGTACAGCCACATAAATGATGCGCCTATACTACTACTTGGTATTGTAAAAAACATTGCCTATTCGATATTCTTTCGAACATCTGTAAGGAATTGCTTCATCTGTGTAGTATCTTTTTCTTCGATAATATGAAGCAGCTCTTTCAACTTTTCTCTAATTCTTTCCACTTGATCTGATGTGTAGGGGTTGAAAAGAATTTCGGAAAGTAGATAGTCATCCTCCGAGAGTAAGCCTTCGGCAAGGCTCATGTGTCGCTTAAAGGTTGTACCTGGAGCATCTTGGTGCTTCATTACTGCGGCAAAAACCAATGTAGATGCAAAAGGAATAGAAAGAGAATAAGCAATAGTTTCGTCGTGCTTGTCAAATGAGTATTCAAACACATTTAGCTTGATTCGATTGTAGAGGTCACGAAAAAAGACTTTGCCTAGATGATCAGATTCCGATATGATGATGGCACTCTGTGAGCTCAAGTCATTGAGGCTGGCAAATGTAGGCCCAAACATAGGGTGTGTGGAAACAAAGGGTCTTTTTATAGTGGTATAAAAACTCTTTAGCTCAGTTTTTACTGATGCAATATCCGACAGGATGCATGTTTGCGAAATGTAGGGCAGAATAGAATTGAAGGCCTCAATGGTATATGCCAAAGTTGCCGCATTTATTACCAGCTCTGGATCGAAAGATTGTACCTCCTCGGGGATTGTCATTCGCTGAGTGTTGTAGATAAACCTCAATTTCTTTGGATTAGTATCTAGCAAAGCCACTTCGTGATCGAAGCTCAACAGGTCGGCAAAGAAAGACCCCATCTTGCCAGCTCCCACTATCAATATTCTCATTTTGGTTCTGTTTCTATTGTTTCTTTGGTTGATCGGGGTTTTCGTTTTGATTCTCTGCATGCATAATCACCATTTGCTGACGCACAGACTCCTCGTGAACGGCCTCGAGAAACTTCTTGGCAAAACGACCAGACATATCCATCTTTTCGGCCTGACCAATTCTTTTGGTCAATATTTCGTCGTAGCGCACAGTCTGCAAAATAGGCATTTTGTGCTCTATCTTATAAGTACCAATTTCACGCGATACACGCATTCGCTTGCTTAGCAATTCGAGTAGGCTGTTGTCTATCTCATCAATCTGGTTGCGCAGGTCTGACAAATCTTCGGTTGACTGCATTGTTTCTCTAATAACAAGCGATTCTAAAATCTTCTTTAACTCTGTAGGAGTTACTTGCTGACTGCTATCGCTCCAAGCATCGTCCGGATTGCAATGACTCTCTACAATAAGACCTTTGAAGTTTAAATCCATTGCTTGTTGGGAAATTGTTTTAATCAACTCACGGCTACCACCAATATGGCTTGGATCGCAAATAATAGGTAAATCAGGAAAACGTCTTTTCAACTCAATAGGGATGTGCCATTGGGGCATATTGCGATATATATTTTTGTCGGCGGTGCTAAAACCACGATGAATAGCTCCCAGACGGGTAATACCAGCATTGTACAGACGCTCAAATGCACCCACCCAAAGCTCCAAATCGGCATTTACAGGATTTTTAATAAGTACGGGCATATCCACACCTTGCAAAGTATTGGCAATTTCTTGCACCGCAAAGGGATTGGCTGTTGTGCGAGCACCAATCCATAGCATATCGATGCCGTGTTTGAGGGCTTCATACACGTGCTTTTCTGTTGCCACCTCTGTGGCTACATACATACCTGTTTCTTGTTTTACACGTTGCAACCATTTGAGAGCTGGTATGCCCACACCCTCAAAACCTCCAGGTTTTGTGCGTGGTTTCCAAATACCTGCTCTAAACATCTTGACACCGTTTGCTGCCAACTCTCTAGCAACTTGCATTACTTGTTCTTCTGTTTCCGCACTACATGGACCCGAAATTATGAGAGGCCGCTTTTCATCTACACCAGGTAGTAAAATTGATTCTATTTTCATATCTTATATTAATTTTCTATTCACTAAAAAATCTACAATCCTTTCGTAAGCATCTTTAATTTTAGTAGCCGAACTACCGAGTGATATACGTATATACCTGTTACCATTGCTACCAAAAATAAATCCAGGAGTAATAAATACATGTGCATTATATAGTATTTCGTTTATCAGCGCTTCGCTACTTATTTCATAACCAGGAATCTTTGCCCACACGAACAATCCTACTTGATCTGTACTAAACTTACAGCCCAAAATGGTCATTATCTTGTAAGCCCAAAGACGACGTTGCTCATAGAGCAAGTTCATATTGTCGTGCCATTGTTTGGGAGTTTCCAACGCTTTTATAGCAGCCATTTGCATGGGCCTAAACTGTCCGCTGTCAACATTGCTCTTTACCCTCAACACCCATTGCACAAATTGCTCATTTGAGGCCAGCACTCCCATTCGCCATCCGGCCATGTTGTGCGATTTGCTCATAGAATTTAACTCTATGCATATATCTTTTGCTCCTTCTACTTGCAATATGCTCATAGGAGTATCGTTGAGAATAAAACTATAGGGATTATCGTGACAAATAACAATGGAATGCTTTTTGCCAAAGGCAACCAATTGTTCGAACAATTCTGTTGTAGCATTGGCACCAGTAGGCATGTTGGGATAGTTTACCCACATTAGCTTCACACCAGAAAGATCCATGTTTTCTAATGCATCAAAATCGGGCATCCAGTTTTTTGTATCGACCAAATCGTACGAAATTACATTTGCACGCATCAATTTAGAGACAGAAGTATAGGTGGGGTATCCAGGGTTGGGAACCAACACACCATCTCCCACATTTAAGAATGCCAACGAAATGTGCATTATACCCTCTTTAGAACCTATAAGAGGGAGCACCTCTTTTAATGTGAGGTCAACATTGTATGATCTTTTGTACCAACTAGCATAAGCTTGCTTCAACTCGGGAATGCCCGTGTAGGGCTGATAGCCGTGAACATCGTTGCGAGATGCAACATGGCACAATTCCTCCACCACATATTCTGAGGGGGGGAAATCGGGGCTTCCAACTCCCAGACTAATTACATTTTTACCTTCGGCATTCATTTTAGCAACCTCTTGCAACTTAACGGAGAAGTAATATTCCGAAATGTCTTTTACGTGGTCTGCTGGCTCTATAAAATTTGTATGTTCCATCTTCTGTTAATTTTCTATATCTATGTTTTTGCTTTTACTATATTCACCAAGCACTTTCAAGTGGGCTACTAAGGGCATAATTGCTTCAATAGATTGTTTGTACCTGTGGTAGTCTGAAAAGGTAAGATCGATATAAAACTGATACTCCCACTCTCTACCAATAATTGGAAGTGATTGTATGCGCGTGAGGTTTATTTCATAGAATGAGAGCACCGAAAGCACCCGCGACAGGCTACCCTCACTGTGAGGCAATACAAAAACTAGTGACGATTTATTTATATTATTGTTCTTCTGCAAATCGGCAAGCATTTCTTTATGCGCCAAAACAAGAAAACGAGTAAAATTGTGCTTGTTGGTCTCTATACCTGCAGCCAGTACATTCAAGTTATATAATTCGGCAGCATAGCTACTACAAATTGCAGCAACACCTTGCAGATTATTTTCCGATATTTCCTTTGCAGCTAGCGCTGTGTCTTCGTGTTCCACTACTTTTACCTTGGGCATGGTGTCCAAAAAGTCGTCGCATTGCATTAGTGCCATTGGGTGAGAAGTTACCTCTTTAATATCAGAGAGAGCTTGCCCTTGAAGAGCAGCCAAACAATGCGATATACGCAACTTGCACTCTCCAGCAATCCACAAATCGTTTAGCTTTAGTAAATCGTGATTCTGAAGAAGCCCTCCTGCTATTGTATTCTCAATGGCCATTATACCTATAAGTGTTGGATCTTTTTTTGCTTCAGCAAAAATATCACGAAAAGTGATGCATGGCAGAATGCTTACCTCATCGTCTGAAAAGTATTTACGGGCTGCTATATCGTGATAAGCGCCTTGACCTCCTTGAATAGCTACTTTTTTCATTTACAATGTATGTTTTTTTATTTTCTCAAAGGAACCAACTATTTTCTTGCAAAGGCTATAAAAAACAAAAAAATCCTATCGATTTGTTTCGACAGGATTTAAAAAGTATATGATGTATGTTTGTTATTTCATTTGCATATCAAATCCTGTCTTACTTTGTAAAATAAAAGTAAAAATAGAATTCGTATGCTGAAAATAGATAATTCAATTTAATTGTTTTTTGTGAATTAATTCTACAAATGTAGCACTTTTTTTTATTTACAACAACAAAAAGTAATAAAAAACGCTCGAAAAATCTCATACAACTATTTTTGTTAGATATTATATCCAAGAATTCTCCTCATACACATCAATCAATAATTTTCTTTAAACTTGGTGTTTGTCGCAAATCTAAGCAATAGTAAAATTCAAATTAAGCGAAAATCATTAAATTGTTTTTATATTTGCAACTCAGAAAAAAAAGAAAAGAGAACTACAACTTTTCAGTCTTTGATAATAGATGGTTTAAATAAAGATTTAAACACGCAATGAATCGAGAAACTTGTCGTTTACAAGGACTATTAGTAGAGATTTACAGAATTACTAACCCATTAAGTCACATTCTATGTTTAAAAATCATCCTAAAGGATTAGTTGGAGCAGCCCTTTCGAACATGGGCGAACGCTTCGGTTTTTACATAATGATGGCGATTCTATCGCTGTTTCTTATGTCTAAATTTGGTTTGGAGAAAACTCCAGCAACCATCATTTACTCCGTTTTTTACGCCTTAATTTATCTCTTAGCATTGGCTGGAGGACTCATAGCCGACAAAACTAAGAAATACAAAGGAACCATTTTGGCTGGTCTCATTATGATGACCGTCGGATATGCACTTATTGCAATACCCTCCCCTACCCCTGTACCCAATTTTGTGCTATATCTAACAATCACATGCTTTGGATTATTTGTTATTGCCTTTGGTAATGGTTTGTTTAAAGGTAATCTGCAAGCTGTTGTTGGACAAATGTATGACAATCCCAAATACTCTGCCAACCGAGACACAGGGTTTCAGCTGTTTTATATGTTTATAAATATAGGAGCTCTTTTTGCGCCTCTCATTGCAGTGGGTATTCGCAACTGGTGGGTACAGCGCAATGGCTTTGCATATAATGCCGATTTGCCAGCTCTTTGCCACGGATTTATTAAAGGAACCCTTACCCCCGAGGCTGGAAGTAGATTTGCAGAACTATCAACCCAAGTAAGTGCGGTAGCACCAACAGATCTACTGACTTTTGCCAACGAGTACCTTGATATATTCAACACGGGGTTCCACTACGCATTTGGTGTAGCCATTTTTGCAATGCTAATATCGGTTGTTATTTTCATATCAAACAAAAAGAATCTTCCCGACCCTGCACAAAAAGTTGTACAGTTAGCAGGTGTTGCCGATAAGCCAGTAGCCGTAGAAATGGGTAGAGACGAAGTACGTCAAAGATTGTACGCTCTATTTTCTGTATTTGCTGTTGTTATTTTCTTCTGGTTCTCGTTTCATCAAAATGGAGTAACGCTCACATTCTTTGCCAACGATTATACTAATCTGAGCATGATTAATATCGACTTAGGCTTCACCACCATACAAGGTGCAGAGATATTCCAGTTTTTCAACCCTTTCTTTGTAGTATTCTTAACCCCTATTATTATTGGCTTGTTTGGCTGGCTACGTGCCAGAGGCATGGAACCTTCTACACCAAAGAAAATTGCTATAGGTATGGGTATTGCCGCAGCTGCATTTGGTGTGATGGCATTTGGTTCTTTAGGCTTACCAAGCTCTTCAGAAGTTACACAAATGGGTGGATTAAGCGATGTAGATAGGGTTACACCTATGCTACTAATCGGAACCTACTTTATACTTACAGTTGCCGAGCTATTTATTAGCCCTCTTGGACTATCATTTGTGTCAAAAGTTGCACCACCACAATACCAAGGAATTATGCAGGGTGCATGGCTAGGTGCCACAGCTCTGGGCAATCAGTTATTGATATTTGGGACAATCTTCTATGAAAGCATCCCTATTTGGGCTACTTGGATGGTATTTGTTGCTGCCTGTCTCATATCGATGTTTACGATGTTGTTTATGTTGAAATGGCTTGAGAGAGTTTCTGCATAATACCGTTGCTATTGTCGATACAATAATATAAAAAAAGGTTGACCCGAGAGAGGGTTGACCTTTTTTATTGGACAATCTAATACAACATTTCACATTTTGTCTAAATCTCTCACTACTAATAGAGTCCTTGAAAGATTAGATTATTTAAATAAGTAATTTGAAATTCAAGCCTTGAAGTAATGATAAAAAACTTATATTTGTATGAATTTTGAAGAATAACGATTTATATATAATACTGACATGCAGCCATTTGTACACTTACATGTTCACTCTCAATACTCTTTGCTAGACGGCCAGGCAAGCATAGCACGCTTGGTAGATAAAGCTACAAAAGATGGCATGACAGCCTTGGCACTTACAGACCACGGAGTTATGTATGGAGTAAAAGATTTTGTGAATTGTGTAAGTAAAAAAAACGCTCCTGTAAAATCTAAAATAAAAAAAATAGAGAGCGAACTTAAAAAGATTCAACGCATCAATCAAGAGAGTGAACCCACTGAAGAAAATAGAATAGCCGAACTACACCTTAAAGAGAACCTTGCGCAAGAAGAGAAAAAACTATTCAAACCCATTATTGGTTGTGAGTGCTACCTAGCACGCAGAGATAGATTTCAACAAAAAGACAAAGTTGATGCTAGTGGGTGGCACTTAGTGTTGTTGGCAAAGAGCTTTAAAGGATACCAAAACCTCATTAAAATTGTTTCTAAAAGCTGGACAGAGGGCTTTTATTACCGACCACGTATCGATAAAGAACTGCTCGAGAAATATAGCGAGGGATTGATTGTTAGCTCTGCCTGCTTGGGAGGTGAGATTTCAAGAAAAATAGACAATGGAGAAATTGAAGAAGCGGAGCAAGCGGTGAAATGGTACAAATCGGTGTTTGGAGAAGATTATTACATCGAGTTGCAACGCCACAAAACCAACAGACCAGATGCAGATGCTACCACTTATGTAAAACAAGAACGTGTAAACAAAGAACTCATAAAGATAGCTAAGAAGTTAGATGTCAAAGTTATTGCTACTAACGATGTTCACTTTGTGAACGAAGAGGATGCCGATGCTCACGACCGATTGATTTGCTTGAGTACAGGTAAAGACTTCGACGATCCTAATAGAATGCGCTATACCAAGCAAGAATGGCTCAAAACCACTGCTGAGATGAATCAAGTATTTGCAGACATGCCCGAAGTGTTATCAAATACATTAGAGATTGCAGAAAAAGTAGAACATTACTCTATCGATCACGATGCACTGATGCCCTTTTTCCCTATCGAAGATTCATTTGGTACAGAAAAGGATTACAGGTCACGCTATAGCGAAGATGATTTGAAAAAAGAGTTTGGCCTTAAAGTATTCAACCGATTGGGCGGATACGAAAAGGTTGTCAGAATTAAATTAGAATCAGATTATCTGACCCACCTCACCAACCTAGGTGCAGTGAAGCGTTACGGAGACGAACTAACCGATGAAATAAAAGAACGACTCGCCTTTGAGCTCGATACAATGAAGACGATGGGGTTCCCTGGCTACTTCTTAATTGTTCAAGACTTTATAAATGCAGCTCGCAAAATGGATGTAGCTGTTGGCCCGGGTCGTGGTTCGGCTGCTGGATCGGCCGTAGCCTATTGTTTAGGAATAACGGATATAGACCCTTTAAAATACAACCTCCTATTCGAACGTTTCCTTAATCCCGACCGAATATCAATGCCTGATATCGACGTTGACTTTGACGACGAAGGCAGAGATACAGTACTTCATTGGGTAACCGAGAAATATGGCAAAGAAAAAGTAGCACGCATCATTACCTACGGAACAATGGCCACCAAATCGGCCATCAAAGATGTTGCGCGTGTTCAAAAACTACCCTTAGCAGAAGCCGATAGGCTTTCGAAACTTGTTCCAGATAGAATTCCTGGCAAAAAGAAAGTTGACTTGCGTGCAGCCATAGAGTATGTACCCGAGCTGAAAGCAGCAGCAAATAGCGACAATACTGTGATTCGCGATACTTTGAAATATGCGCAAATGCTCGAAGGGAATGTGCGCAGTACTGGTGTTCATGCTTGTGGGGTGATTATATCGCAAACAGACATATCTGATATTGTACCGATGAGTACTGCCGATGACAAAACAACGAAAGAGAAGCTATTGGTCACCCAGTATGATGGGTCTGTTATTGAAGAGACAGGGCTCATCAAGATGGACTTCTTAGGACTTAAGACACTCTCCATCATAAAATCTGCAATTGAAAACATACAACATACAACTGGTGAAAAAATTGATATTAGCAACATTGATTTAGAAGACACAAAGACCTACGAACTATATAGCCAGGGCAAAACTAGCGGAACATTTCAGTTTGAGTCGGCTGGTATGCAAAAATACTTAAAAGAGCTGCAACCCTCTAAGTTTGAAGACTTGATAGCAATGAACGCTCTATACAGACCAGGACCGATGGATTACATTCCATCGTTTGTGGCACGTAAACATGGGCGCGAAAAGATAGCTTATGATCTTCCAGTCATGCAGCAATACCTAGACGAAACCTATGGCATTACTGTTTATCAAGAACAGGTCATGCTACTGTCAAGGCTGCTAGCCGACTTTACACGCGGCCAATCGGATGAACTGCGCAAAGCAATGGGCAAGAAGAAGATAGACCAAATGAATGCCCTGAGGGAGAAGTTCCTAGAAGGAGGCCGCAAAAATGGGCACAACGATAAAATATTGCTTAAAATATGGGCCGACTGGGAGAAGTTTGCCTCTTATGCATTCAATAAATCACATGCCACTTGCTACTCATGGATTGCTTATCAGACAGCTTGGCTAAAAGCCAACTATCCATCGGAATATATGGCAGCCGTATTGTCGAACAACCTAAACAACATTACGGAGATAACAAAGTTTATGGACGAGTGCCGTTCTATGGGCATGAATGTACTGAGCCCAGATGTAAACGAATCGTTCTTTAAGTTCTCTGTAAACAAAGAAAAAGATTTACGCTTTGGGCTTGCTGCCATAAAAGGTGTTGCCACGGGTGCAGTGAAAGTTATTATTGAAGAACGTGAGAAAAATGGCCATTTCACCGATATTTTCAACTTCGTAGAGCGTGTACCAGTCTCAGCATGCAACAAAAAAACGCTAGAGTCATTGGCTCTCGCAGGAGCATTCGACTCACTATCTGGAATTGGCAGAGAACAGTTTTTTGCATCAAACGATAAAGGAGAAGCTTTTATAGACACCCTCATCCGTTACGGAGTGAAATTTCAAGCAGATCAAAGCACAACTATGAACTCCCTGTTTGGTGATGACTTTTCTATGCAAATATCTCGCCCCGAGATTCCAATTGCAAAAGCTTGGACAGATTTGGAAAAGCTAAACAAAGAACGCGACCTAATAGGGATATACCTATCGGCTCATCCATTAGACGATTATGAGCTAATTTTGAAATATGTGTGCAATACCTCTACACCAGACTTTGCCGATATGGATAAGATGAACGGTAGAGAAGTAACTTTTGGAGGTATGGTAACTACAACTAGAGAGGGCCAAACAAAACATGGTTCGCCATTTACCATCTTTAAAGTAGAAGACTATAGTGGGAGTTTTGAATTTGCTGTTTTTGGAGACGACAGCATCAACTACGGCAAGTTTGCACGTCCAGGACTATCTCTATTTATACGTGGAAGGGTGCAGCCTAGACGTTATTCAGAATCTCAACTTGAGTTTAAAATAAACAATATCCAACTACTTACAGATGTGAAAGACAAACTACTGGAAAAGATAACAATACAACTCCCTCTTGACGAATTGACTTCAGAATCTGTTGGAGATTTATCAGCTTTGCTAAAAAACAATTCGGGTAATACATTGTTATATTTCCACGTTCATGGGGCCGAGCCTCATTTAAACCTTGAACTCTTTGCACGCAACTCTAAAATAACTGTAACTAGCGAGCTGATAAATTACTTAAAAGGCAATGAGGCAATCAAATTCAAAGTAAATTAATTCAACTATAAATATTTATATAACCAATTTAAACAAAAAACAATTATGGCGCTTGAAATAACAGATGCAACATTAGAAGATGTTCTAAAAACAGACAAACTTGTAGTAATAGACTTTTGGGCAGAATGGTGTGGACCTTGCAAAATGGTAGGCCCAATCATTGAAGAACTAGCTGAAGAGTACAAAGAAAAAGCAGTTGTAGGAAAAGTTGATGTGGACAATAACGACGAGGCTACATCGAAGTATTCAATAAGAAATATACCCACTACTGTATTTATTAAAAATGGAGAAGTTGTTGACAAAGTAGTAGGTGCTGGTTCTAAAAAGGTTTTTGTTGAAAAACTAGAAAAGTACGTATAAGTAAATTGAGACGATTCAAATAGTTTATTTAAGTAGTAAGTAAGAGGGGGAACGATTTAATCTTTCCCCCTCTTCTATTTCCATTAGATTGAAACCTTTTAAAAATACCAATGTATAATTCATTCTTTTCTATTGTTAGCTTTTAGTGAATCTACAGCAAAACTAAGTGTTTTAATTAATCCTTTTTTCTATCAGAACAATAATAGTTAGCATCGCTGCTCAAGGCTCTATGACAAAGGGATTACTACAGACAGTTCG
>CAYVLC010000086.1:0-11149 GCA_964452155.1 uncultured Dysgonomonadaceae bacterium | reverse complement strand
AAAAACATCAAATATATTCATCAATGAAAGTTGCTTTTTTTATCTCTATACTTCTCTTTGTTCTATCCTTAAACTACTATGTAGCATTGAGAATCTATCAGTTGATACCTTCAAACCTTTTAGTTAGGATTGCATTTATCACCATCATCACAATCTGTATTGGCTCTTTGTTTCTGTTTTTTCCACTCTACAAGAGTTTGTCTTTCACAGCAGGTGCATTGCTCTATCGCATTGGTACGGCTTGGATTATAGCACTTGGCTATTTTCTTTTGCTATTTGTACTTGTAGATTTATTGAAACTCTCCAATAGAATTTTCCATTTCATTGACAAAGATTTTTTGTATAGCCTCACTCATCACAACTACGTTTCGCTCTTTGTAGTAGTGGGTAGTGTGGTTGGGTTGCTTTTTCTTGGCAATCTCAACTATCACAACAAAAGAAGGGTTCATTTCAATATAGAAACCACAAAACTATCGCCCAATCAAGAGCCTATAAGAGTTGTCGGTATTAGCGACCTACATTTGGGTTACACCATTGGGGCAAATGAGCTAGAAGAGTGGGTGAAAATAATAAATGCCGAAAAGCCAGACATAGTAATTATGGGTGGCGACTTGATAGACAATAATGCAATGCTGGTAGGGCATCTGGAGTTAGATAAAATACTCCGAAAGATAGATGCACCGATGGGTGTGTATGCCTGCTTGGGAAATCATGAGTATATTGCGGGACTGCCCGAGAGTATGGCTTTTCATGAAAAATCGAACATACAAATACTTAGAGACACTACTTTTGTGGTGGCAGACAATTTGATGTTGATTGGCCGCGACGATGTTTCGAATGCTAAGAGAAAGGAGCTGAGCACAATTGTGAATGGTGCAGATAACGGATATTTCAAACTTCTGCTTGACCACCAACCAAGCAACTTGGAACAAGCAGTGCAACAAAATATCGATTTGCAGTTTTCGGGGCACACACACAATGGACAAGTATATCCTTTCTCTCTAGTTGCTGAAGCTATCTTTGAAAATACACATGGAATGATCGAAAAGGGACTAACCAAGGTATATGTGTCGTCGGGACTTGGCATTTGGGGCGGCAAGTTTAGAATTGGCACTCATTCGGAATATGCGGTATTCGATATAACTCACAAACAACTATAACAAACAAGAAGCGTTATGACTGTCTATTTTTATGCACTATTTGTGCATCTCTCCATCAATATATATATATTTCTAAAAGGGCTAAGGCTTCTTGAAGAGAAAAAAACATGGCGAGCCATATTTGCATCGTTCTTCATAATAGAGTTTGCGTTGTACCTTACAGGACTATTGCTCTACCCTATTCTCCCCTTACAAATTGTGCGGTTTCTTTGGCTCATGGGCTCTACCTGGATGGTGTTTATATTCTATTTAACCGTTTTGTGGTTGATAATAGACCTTGTGCTTTATCTCAATAAGAGAAAACCATTCTTAGGTACTTATCTCAATGACAACCCGCGTACCTCAGGTGCTGTCTTCTTTGCTGTCACCACCCTGTCTATTGTTGCTATTATGTATATGGGTAGCCACAGGTTTAGATATCCGGTAGTAACAAAGCAAGCAATCACGATTGATAAAACAGCAGGCACCATTTCGTCGATGCGAATAGTAGCAATAAGCGATTTGCATTTGGGTTATTTGATTGATAGGCGATATGCCAAGCGATATGTAGATTTGATCATGGAGCAAAATCCCGATTTGGTGCTCTTTGTTGGAGATATTATCGATGCGGAGATTGAACCGCTTATCAATCAGCAGATGCACAAAGAGTTTTTGAGAATAAACGCTCCTTATGGAGTATATGCTTGCACGGGCAATCATGAATACCGCTATCAAGCCGAAACCAAGATTAATTGGCTCAACGATGAGGCCAATATTAAACTGATAAGAGACTCGGTAGTACTTATAGATAGCTCGTTTTACATTGTGGGAAGAGAAGATTATGTGTATGCAGGCCGTGATAATTTGGAGACAATACTTACAGACCACTTTGTTGACAAATCTTTGCCAATGATTGTGCTCAATCATACACCCGACAACCTAGATGAAGAGGTGCAGAACGGAGCAGACCTAGCTCTTTACGGACACACACACGATGGACAGATATTTCCTTTCAATATATTCACACGCTTGGTATTTGAACTATCAAGCGGCTATAAACAAAAAGAGAACACCCACCTGTTTGTGAGTTCTGGAGTAGGCCTATCAGGCCCACAATATAGAATAGGCACAAAATCTGAGATTGTGGTGCTAGATGTAACGTTTGGTGGTAACTGATAGGATTATAAAAAACCCAACACTTTTTCCAATTGAACACCGTTGGACCCTTTAATGAGAATGCAATAGTCCGACAACGGATTGTTGGTGAGCTCCTGTATCAAGTCGCCAACATTTCCATAAATAGAAAAGTTAGTATTCAACTCTTTGAAAGACTTTCCTACCAAATAGACTTTGGTAAAGGAATAGGCATCAATAAGATCAACTAGTTGCTGATGCTCTGCTTGGCTCACACCACCCAGCTCTCTCATCTCACCAATAATCAGTGCTTTTGGGGATAGCGGATAGTTGACAAAATTATCTAATGCAGCCTTCATACTTGTAGGGTTGGCATTGTAGGCATCGATGATGAGGGTGTTGTTGTCTGTTTTCTCAAATTGCGAACGACTGTTCTTGGGTATGTACGATTGCAGCGCATCGTTGATGAAATCGGAGTTGATTCCAAAGAAACTCCCAACTGTAATTGCAGCCAAAGCGTTATCCAAATTATAGTCGCCCACCAAGTGCGTCTTTACACGGTGTTTGTTGTCAAAAAAACTCCATTCAAACTCCAAGTAGGGATAGTTGGACACTATTGTTGCTGAAACAAACAGAGAGGGATTGTCCTTTCCATATTCATTCATATCCATTTTAAGTGGAGCACTCAAAGCGTCTTTTAAAGCACTGTTGAAAAAGACTTTTCCATTATTCTTTTCTAAGTAATCGAACAGTTCTTTTTTGGTTTTCACCACATTCTCTACAGACCCAAACCCCTCTATATGGGCCACGCCCACATTGGTAATGAGCCCAAAATTAGGCTCTGCTATCTCGCACAGCTCTTTTATGTCGCCTGGGTGGCTTGCTCCCATTTCTATCACTGCTATTTCGTGCTCCTTGGTCATAGACAACAGGGTGAGGGGCACGCCAATATGATTGTTGTAGTTGCCTTGGGTGTATAGCACTCTGAATTCTTTGGCCAAAACAGCTGCTACCAATTCCTTGGTGGTTGTTTTACCATTAGTACCTGTTATTGCTATAACAGGGGTTTTGAATGTTTTCCGATGATAATTGGCCAGTTTTTGCAAAACGGCGAGTACATCATCTACTAAGATAATGTACTCGGGCCGCGTTTTACTTTCATCCCATTCGTCAACAACAGCGTAGGAGCATCCTTTATCTATAGCCGACTCGGCATAGTTGTTGCCATTGAAAGTAGGCCCTTTGAGCGCAAAAAAGATAGCACCGTCTGGACACACCCTCGAATCGGTAGTTATTACTGGATGTTGCTTATATATATTGTATAGTTGAGGAATGAGCATAAATAAAATTGTTTCTTATTGTAGGTTTAGTTTTGTTGCAATTGCTTTTGGCAAGCCTGCTTTGTTGACAGTAACATTGGTGGTTTTATATTTCACAAATGCTTCAGATGCATACCACAAGCCTTTGTATGGACCTGTTTCGCCCCACGAGTTTTTCACCATATAGTATTTGTTACCGTCTTGATCTTTTGCAATACCATATATGTGCATACCGTGGTCGTCGGTGGTTTGGTGATTGTCGTAAGCAATTTGACGATCCTCTTGGGTGATAGTTTTTTCTTTCAACACCTCTTTACCAATTTTGCTGCGAATTTCATTGGTTCTTTCGCTAGCACTCAGTCCCAACCACTGAGCTTGGTCGCTACCAGCATTTTCAGTAGCCTCCAAATCGGGTACGATAGCCAAACCGCTCCGAGAGAATCCTATTTCGCTCACATCTGTTGCCCATGCTACTGTGTAGCCATTCATCAAAGCATTGTCTATGGCATCCATAAACTCATCCAAAGGCAAGTTGTAAGAGTTGGCCCAGCGCCAGTTGTCAGGCACCTCAACAGGAAACTGTGTGTAGAAATCGTGATGCGTAAAAGAGCTCAACGAAACGTAGTTGTCTCTCTTCAAGCCCAACTCAGCAGCAAAGCTTTGGGGGGTATAAAACTTACCATTGTACCGAAAGCTTGCAGGTTTCTCGCCAAAGTAAGCATCTAAGATACCATTGAAACCTTTGAACCAAACGGGAGTCAAACTGCGGTTCTTATTAGCTATTACACCCTTCATGTAGGCACTCAAAAGATGGTCTATTTCGCCGTGCTTGTGATTGTCCTCTCCATATTCAAGACCTCGGTATTCACTCTCAGGAATTACACCGTACTCATCTATTGTTTCAATAGCATCTGCAAAAGAGCCACCACCAGCAAAGTTAAGATGCCCATGCAGGCGGGTATATTTCACAGCTTTGTCTTCATAGTTGCGACGAACAATGTACATTTCAGACAAATCGTGTGTGCCTTTGCCCATCTTCAAAAGCTCCGATTCTAAAAAACTAACACCAGAGAAGCTCCAGCAAGTGCCAGAGTTAGCTTGGTTTTTAATACTAGTAATAGGGTTTTCTTTTACTACCGTAAATTTATACCCCTCTGTTTCGCTTTGCGCATTCAAGAAAAGCGACGCTAGTAGCAAACTTGCTACCAATAAGAATTTGTTCATGCTTATAAAATTTAAAATATTAATGATAGATTTGAAAATTTAGTTGGTCTATAAGTTCTATTGAGTTATGGTTTCCTCTTTTTGTGCTGTCTATTTGGTTTGATAGTCTATTTGATCAATACACAAAACTACATATTTTTAAGGAGAATATGATACTGAAGAGTAGTTTTTTGAAGAGCCTCTGTATATTCTTACAGCAAAAGTTGCAAACAGCAGTCTATTATGTTGCCATTATAGACATTATTACTGTTTTTTTAAGGGGGAGGGATATTAGAATAGTATCTACCCCGTAAAGCTATGTGTTTCTAAAAAAACTGTCCCTATAACAACCTATTACAAGAATGTATATACCCACATTTTTTATAAATAGAATTATTTGTGACCATTTGGGTTGCACTTACTAAGCAAAAAGTAGCTTTATCAGACAGAAATCAAATTCACCACGGTAGATTTGGTGCTCATGAGATGAAAATCAGATTCACCGTGGTAGATTTGCCAACTATGAGATGGAAATGAAATTCATCATGTTAGCTCTCATTTTTATAAGATAAATGTCTTATTCACCGCCGTAGATTGTACGTTCATCAGAGGTGATGACAAAAAGACCAGCATAGATTTGAGTTTCATGAGAGAAAAGTCAAATTCACCACGGTAGATTTAAGGATGGTTGAGATGAAAGTCAAATTCACCAATGCAGGTTTAGTTTTAATGAGAAAAAAATCAAAACTACCTCGTATAATTCAATTTTGATGACATAGAAGTGAAATGTCATACAAGTGATAGAAATATATTCGCTAGTACAATTTACGTTTTCAGTTTTTTTGTTGTTGCAAGTTGTAAAACTACAATGAGAGAGAGAGTATAACCACTTGAAGAATACGAGTTTTAGCAATAGAACTAATTGAAATCATTTAAGTGATTTAAGTGATTTACTAAACTTTCTCTTATTCTTCTTTTTGCTCAGAATTACCCTTGTCTTCTCTCTTTGCTTTTTCTTTTTTCCTCTTTATTATTTCCAGTTCCTCCTCGGTTGTAAATTGCGATGGGTTGAAATCATATACATTCTGATTTACATGATCCTCTTTGTTTTTGTTCTCCCCTTTTTTGATGGGTTTGTTTTTCGTTTTCATATCTGTAATCTTTAGAGGTTCTTCTATATCAATAACAACTAGTGAGACGATATGTTTTCCTATAGTAAAAGTCTCATAAAACTGACATTTGAAAAGATTCTTAAAAAAGCTAGTTTTACTATATCGGGGTATTAAAACAATAAATTCGTAATCTTTTATTTATATAATAGATAATTTGCTCATTTCAATTGCACTTCATAACCTTATATACAAATATTATTTTATCTTTGTAAAATACAAACTTAACTAATATCCAATAACAGATTAATCCTTCAAAAAAGTACAAATGAGAAAAATGAAGACAAAACTTTTAGTTACGCTAATGGCACTCATTAGCTTCACGGTCATTGCTCAAGACCAAGAGAATCGCTATGCGGAAATTACAAATCCTAAATTAGTAAACATCAACAAGCTACCACCAAGAAGTAGCTTCTTCTCTTTTACTAGCGCAGCCGATGCAAAAGATGCATCTTACTCCTCTAAAGGTAGTAATGTATTACTATTGAATGGCACTTGGAAGTTTCACTACAGCGAAAACTTTAGTGGGCGCCCAATGAAAGATTTCTACAACATGGAGTTTGATGCACAATCGTGGAGCGACATTCAAGTTCCTGGCAATTGGGAAATTCAAGGCTTTGGAACACCAATTTATGTGAATACGACTTACGAATTCACCTCGCCTGGCCACCCGCCCTATTGGGACAGACCCGCACCTCCACTAGTTCCAGAAGAGTTTAATCCAACCGGAACCTACCGCAAAGAGTTCAACATACCTCAATCGTGGGACGGTCAAGAGATTATTTTAAGTTCTGATGCTACAAAAGGAGCAGCCTACTTCTATCTCAACGGCAAGTTTTTGGGACTGACCAAAGATGGCAAACTACCTGCACGTTTTGATATAACAGACCTAGCCACTGTTGGCAAGAATATTCTATCAGTACAGATACATCGTTTTTCCGATGCCAACTACCTAGAGTGTCAAGATTTTTGGCGCTTAAGTGGTTTCGATAGGGATGTTTATGTGTATGCACGCCCAAAACTACACATCGAAGACTTTTTTGCACAAACCCCTCTAGATGCAACCTACAAACACGGAGAGTTTACTCTGGATGTAGATGTAGCAAACGCCAACAACGCAGCTGGCGATTTCTCATTATCGTATCAACTGCTTGATGCAAAAAACAATGTGGTAGCCGAAGAAACAAAAAAAGGAGTTGCAACCGATAAAAGCAAAATTATATTTAGCAAGCAAATTGCCGATGTGAAGAAATGGTCGGCCGAGGAGCCCAATCTATATACGTTGGTGCTTGAACTGAAAGACAAAAACGGTGCAACTGCCGAAGCTACAAGCATAAAGGTGGGTTTTAGGACTGCCGAAATGAAAGACAAACAGTTTAAAATAAACGGACAGCCCGTATTAGTGAAAGGTGTGAACATACACGAACACAACGAATACACAGGGCACTACGTAACCGAAGAGCTAATGCGCCAAGACTTTGAACTATTTCGCAAATACAATGTAAACACGGCCAGAACATCGCATTACCCTCAACCCGAATTATTTTACAAACTAGCCGATGAGTATGGTATCTATGTAATTGATGAGGCCAATATCGAAAGCCACGGTATGGGATATAGTTTATCTAAAGGAGGAACAATAGGAAACGACCCTCTATTTCTGGAAGACCACATGAATCGTACCATCAGCATGGTAGAGAGAGACAAGAATCACCCTTCGGTAGTTACATGGTCGCTCGGAAACGAAGCTGGCAATGGATATAACTTTTATGAAACCTATTTGTGGATAAAAGGTAGAGACACCTCTCGCCCTGTACAATACGAACGTGCAGTGCTGGAGTTCAACACAGATATTTTCTGCCCCATGTATGCCTTGCCTGATCAAATTGTAGAGTATGCTACCAATCCAAAGTCAGACCGCCCTCTCATTCTTTGTGAGTATGCCCACACTATGGGAAATAGCTTGGGCAACTTTACTGAATACTGGGACAACATTCGCAAGTACCCACTACTGCAAGGTGGTTGTATCTGGGATTGGGTTGACCAAGGCTTGGTAGAAAAAGATGCAAATGGAACAAAATACTGGACATGGGGAGGCGACTATGGCGAGAAAGGAACACCTTCGGCTGGAAACTTCTGTATAAATGGAGTTGTATTTCCAGACCGAACAGTGAAACCTCATACCAAAGAGATGAGCAAAGTATATCAGAACGTGTGGTTCAAGAATTTCGATTCTGCCAACGGAACTGTTGATATATACAATGAAAATTTCTTTATAGACCTTAGTCAATACAACATCAAATATACCATTAAATCTAATGGCGTGGTTTTGACATCTGGTATGATTGATGCCAATGTAGCCCCACAAGAAACCAAAACTGTTGCTGTGCCTAACTTTGCTAAAGTGGCCAATACATCGGCACAGTTAAGTGTAGTGTTTGAAGTAACACAAAAAGAAGAAGTACGATATATACCTGCAGGTTGGGTTGTTGCTAGCGATCAGTTTATTGTAAACAACTATCCAGCGCTTCAGCTAGCTAGCAATATGAAACCTGCCAATTTAGTAGAAGGCTCCGACGAGATTGTTGTCAATGGCAAGGGTTTTAAAGCACTATTCAACAAATCGACTGGAGTAATGACTTCTTATAAATACAGAAACACCGAGTATGTAAACAATGAGTTCGGACTTCGTCCATTCTTCTGGCGTGCCCCTATCGACAATGATTATGGTGCAAGACTACCCCAAAGGCTGAGTGCATGGCACAAAGACAGTTATCAAGACTTGAGTGTAGAAGACATATCTGTAGTATCTGGTGAAGAAACAACCGCTATCACTGCAAAATACGTTTATCCAGAGTCGAAAAGCACGTGGGAGGTAACTTATACTATCTATAACGATGGAACAATAAAAGTGGACAACACTTTTGATGCTTCGGAATCTGACATCGAGCTTATACCTCGTATTGGAATGCGCATGCAGCTTCCCACTTCTGTTGTAAATGCAGAGTATTACGGTCGTGGACCATGGGAAAACTATAGCGACCGCAAAACATCTACTTTCATTGATAGATACAAATCGCCTATTTCTGAAATGGTAACAAAATATGTTACTCCTCAAGAAAACAACCATCGCACAGATACGCAATGGCTGGCCTTGACACAAAAATCGGGAAGAGGTCTCCTCTTTGTTGCAGATGACAATAAATTTGAGTTTAATGCTTCTAACTATCTACTAGAAACAATCTCTAACGGAGAAACACTCAACAACAACTCTCCTGCAGGAACTGTGCCTCTCAATAAGCACATCAATGATTACAAACCTTCGCAACTGGTAGATCTTTTTATAGATCACACCATGCAAGGGGTAGGTGGAAATAATAGCTGGGGACAATTGCCCCTGGAAGATTACCTAATAAAACCAGCCAGCACCCCTGTTACCTATAGCTTCACAATTATCCCCATTAATAAAACATCGGAGATAAATGGTTATTTCGGTAAGTAGTCTGCTGTGAACTAAATCTTTGAGAAACAAAGATTGTTATAATTAAAAAGAAAGGATGCATTCTTAATGAATTGCATCCTTTCTTTGTTTTAACAAACTGTTTTTGGGCAATACTAGAAATAAATAAATATTTATCCTTATCTTTGATTTATATACAAACTCTGACTATGAATGCCAAAATAACCAACATAATAAAAGAGATAACGCCTTTGTCGGACAAAGATTGCTTTTACATAGCCGACCGACGAAAGACAGAGTTTACATATCCGCTACACTCTCACGAAGAATATGAATTGAATTATGTAGAAAATGCAGCTGGTGTGAAACGCATTGTAGGCGATGCAGTAGAAATTATTGGCAATTACGACCTCACACTCATTGCTGGCATAGACCTAGAGCATGTATGGGAGCAACATGAATGTGAATCGAAAAACATCAGAGAAATAACAGTTCAATTCTCTGCAGACCTTTTCTTTGGTAATCTGCTTCATAAAAATCAGTTCGATAGCATCCGCCGCTTGCTTGAAAAAGCAAAAAAAGGTATCAGCTTTCCAATGGAAGCTATTATGAAAATATACCCCATGCTCGATACTTTATCATCAGAAAAGGAGGGCTTTTATTCTGTTATAAAACTATTGACTATTCTCTATGAGCTATCACTTATTGAAAATATTGAAACATTGGCAAGTTCATCTTTTGCAAAAATAGATGATAGCACAGATAGTCGTCGAGTACGCAAAATCTATGAGTACATCAATACCCACTACACTCAGCAAATTACACTGGACGACCTAGCCACCTTGGTTGGGATGACCCCAGTAGCACTAAGTCGTTTTTTCAAATTGCGCTCTGGACGCACAGTATCGGATTATATCATTGATATTCGTTTGGGAAATGCCACCCGCCTTTTGGTAAACACCACCAATTCAGTATCAGAGATTTGTTACGATTGTGGTTTTAACAACCTATCTAACTTCAACCGCATTTTCAAAAGAAAAAAAGATTGTTCACCCACAGAATTCAGAGAGAACTTTAGAAAAACAAAGATTATTGTTTAGCTATCATGCTGACAAACAGGTTATAACTCTTTGATAATAATAGAAACACACGCTTGAGGTATTTTTGAGAGTAGTATCTCAATGAAATAAACTTTCATTATTCCATACAACACCCTACACACTCTCTCTCCTTTCATTACAACCAAACGTATTGTTAATTATAGTTGATACTATAAATACTGAATTAGGTAAAAATAGTATTAGGAGTTGTAATGTGTTTATCATTATCTTTGCATAGGTACAACACTAAAAGTGAATATACATAAATAACCGAATCATGAAAATGCAACAACCCCTCCTATTGCTTTTAATTAGAGAGCCTTGTATCATGACAAAGAAAAACAACACCCTGCATATATCGTTATTGAGCCTTAGAACAAAAAAAGAAGAGCAATACCGGTAAAACTATCAAATCATTTACAATAATAGAACACGGCTGTCTAAGTATATTTGCATCACTTCTACGAAGAGCTCATTCTTTTATCAAGAACGTTTTTTTAACAAACAACCACTTACAACAAAATAAACATGCACTCAATTGTTTATATATCTGATAAAATAGTATTAGATTAAACTCTGTATAGACCATATCTTTGTCATCTACATTTTTAGTACTAATTAATAA
>CAYVLC010000085.1:0-11150 GCA_964452155.1 uncultured Dysgonomonadaceae bacterium | reverse complement strand
AAAAAGTATTTCTCTCTTTCATGCTTTTTATTTTATTTACTCAGTTTAATTCTGGTCAAACAAAATTATCAATTAATGAAAGTGCCAACTACTCGCCATCTTTTTCAACCAACAATATAACATTGCTTGAGGCACCAAAAGAAGGCTTATGGTCTATTGCTACAGACTGGCAAAATGATTGGAGCCACAATTGGCATCATGCAGTTGCTGACAGCATGACAAAAGATGGTAATTGGACTATATTGTATGGCAAAATAGAAATGCTACAAGGAGTGTGGAAACTGCGCGATTCATACCGACAAGAGGGGAACAAAATAAAATGCATTCGTCGGTACGAGTGGCATGGTAAAGAAATATTGCCCAAAGTTACACTGTCGGTTAGATGGGCATTGCCAGAATATACCGACAAACTTTTTATGCCTGGAATTCTTCACTACGGCAATCCTTCAGGCTACCAGAATTGTGCAACATGTGTTCCTACATTCGATAAAGAGCACGCCCCTGAAGCTCTTTTTGAGGAACATCGATTTCCTATGCCCTTTGTGTGTGCAGAGGTTGTGGCGAGCAATCAAAACTTTGGCGTCTCATTGCATACCCTGCCCTCATTGGCTCCTTATGCAAACATTGCCGACCAATGGTGGTCTATGGGGGCAAGTGCAAAAAATAATACCACAGAATTTGAATTGTATTCTGGACCAATAGCCATGAATGGTGAAAGAAATGCTGCTAAAGCCCTTAAGAAAAAAACAATGCCTTATGGAAACACTTGGTTGAATGTAAAACCTAATGCAATAATTGAAAAAACCTTTTATGTTGAGGTACATCCATCACAGCAAGAAGGCTTTGCGTTCAAAGATGCTATTGAAACGAGTATCGATATTTTCAAGCCTCTATATTTTGATGACATGCTTACCTTCAAAGAAATCATAGAGTCTAAATATTCGTTTGCAAACACACGTTGGTACGAAAGTGACAAGGCAGCAGGGTTCGGTATGTATCCACTTGCTCAAAGACCAGAGTTTGTTATGGGTTGGTGCGGGCAGGCCGCATCTTTAGGATATGCATTGCAAGTGATTGAGCCTATTATACAAGATGAAAAGATGCATCATCAGGTTCAAAAATCACTTGATTTTCTTGCAAACTCTCCGATGAACGAAAATGGGTTTCATCTAAAATACATTATCAACGAAGACAGATGGGAAGAACAACACGATGTGTCGCAAGGGCAAAGCATGTACAATTTTGCAAAAGCTATTGAGGCCGCAAAAAAAAATGGAAAATACGACACCTCAAAGTGGGAAAGCTTTTTAAAGAAAGCTTCAGATTTTCATTCAAACAGAATATTGAGTGACGAATGGAAACCAGTATCTACTAATGAAGGTTTTTATATAGCACCATTAACTTTGGCAGCGGAGAATTTCAATAATGAACAGTACGCACTGGCTGCACGCAAGGCTGCAGATTACTATGCCCAACGGCACGTTTCGATGGACGAACCATATTGGGGTGGCACACTTGATGCAAGTTGCGAGGACAAGGAAGGAGCATTTGCAGCATTTCAGGGTTTTTTGGCGATGTACGAATATACAAAAGAACAAAAGTACTTGGATTATGCAACTCATGCTGCTTACGTGGCACTTAGTTATACAGTAGTGTGGGACATTCCTATGCCACCATCAAGGTTGGGTGATCATGGTTTTAAAACTCGTGGATGGACAGTTGTATCGGCTCAAAATCAGCATGTAGATATTTATTCTGTCTATTATACACCAGATATTTACAAACTAGGCAGATATTTAAAAGATGAGAATATGCAACAACTTGCTATTTTAATGTATCGTAGCTGTGGCCAATTAATTGATCCCTTCGGATCGCATGGCGAACAGATACAACACACTAATTTTGCTCTAGCAGGAAATTTAACTAATATATATGATTTTCGTGGGGGGTATGTAGAAGATTGGACCGTGTTTTGGTTAACAGCACATTTTTTAAATGCAGCTGCCCGATTTAGCGAAATTGATGAAGTTATTTTGCATTAAATCAGCAAGTTTAAAATATTAATTAAGGAGAAACACCTATATAGCCTTAAGCGATATAGGTGTTTTTTTAACCAGTTATTTGATTGATGTACCATGTTTTCAGATTTTATTCTTAGATTTGCACTCTAATGATATAATTTATACGAACACAATAACTGGTTTATGGCGTTTTTAATTATTGTGCTTATTAGTTTTTCGGGAGCTTTGCTTTCACCATTTCTATTCAGGCTTCTCCCTAAGAAAGCAGGATTATTGTTGACCCTTATCCCATTATTCTTGTTTGGCTGGGCATCTATAAAGATGTGGGCCATTGTTGATGGAGCAGTGTTTCAAGACACTATAACGTGGGTCGAAAGCTTTGGCCTCGATTTGATTTTCAGGCTAGATGGTCTTAGTGTTTTCTTTTTAATGCTGATTACTGGTTTTGGCGTTTTTATTCATCTTTATGCTCATTCTTATTTGGCCCACGACAAAAACCGACCTCGCTTTTTTGTTTTTCTATCCCTCTTTATGGGTGCTATGGTTGGGTTGGTTATGTCTGGTTCGCTTTTGCTTATGTTCATTTTTTGGGAACTCACAAGTTTAAGTTCCTACCTGCTCATTGGTTATTATCACGATAAGGAAAAGTCGCGCGACTCGGCACTTCAAGCCATGATAATAACGGTAATGGGCGGATTGTTTATGTTAGCCGGTATCATTCTAATTGGGCAAGAGGCTGGCACATTCCGCTTCGACGAATTGATGAACAACCCCAATCTTGTCTTACAGAGTCCAAAAGCGAATATCATTCTCCTATTGCTCGCTATTGGTGCTTTTACCAAGTCGGCGCAGTTTCCGTTTCATTTTTGGCTACCCAATGCCATGGAAGCACCTGCCCCAGTGAGTGCATACCTGCATTCTACAACCATGGTAAAAGCCGGTATCTTTTTATTAGCCCGCATTTCACCTATTTTTATGGGGCTACCTTTGTGGCATGTTCTTCTGCCTATTGTTGGTGGTTTCACTATGGTGTATGGTGCTTTTAAAGCTATCATGCATACCGATTTAAAAAAAATACTGGCATACACTACAGTGAGTGCTCTCGGTATTATGGTTATGCTTCTTGGTATTGGTAGCACAGTAGCCGTGCAGGCAGCCATGATTTTTGTTTTGGCTCACGCCTTATATAAAGGTACACTCTTTATGGTGGTAGGAAATATAGACCACGAAACAGGCACACGCAATGTAAATGAACTATCGGGACTTCGTAAGAAAATGCCTTACACATTTGTTGCAGCAGCATTGGCTTCTATGTCAATGGCAGGCGTATTGCCATTTTTTGGATTTGTTGCTAAAGAAATGTTGTACAATGCTACAGCTTTCAGTCCGGTATGGAGCTACCTCACGCTAGCAGCTACTTTTGTAGCAAGTGTGTTATTTGCAGCTTTATCTATTGAAATAGGATATAAAATATTTTTTGGTAAAGAAGTCGAAACACCCAAAGAGACGCATGAGGCACCTTTTGGTATGTTGTTTGGACCACTGTTTGCCTCATTCTTAGGATTATTAGGGGGTTTGTTTTCTGGACATCTTGCACAACCTCTTTTACACCACACATCAAATGTGGTGCTGAAGGTTGATAGTGTATTAGAATTATTGCTTTGGCATGGGTTCACCCTTATATTTGGCTTGAGTTTGCTTACATTGCTTGCAGGATGGGGTGTTTATCGGGTTCGCCATAAAATCAGAGATTTTGCCAAACGTTTCAGTCTTAATGATTTGTTTGGGCCAGAAGCTATTTATAATAAATTAATTCCAAATCTGCTTAAGGTCTCTAGTGCACAAACCCGCTTCTTTCAATCGGGATACTTACGAAACTATCTGGTAACCATTGCTATGTCTTTTGTGTGGCTAGTTTTGCTAGTCGTTGCTTTTGGCAATTTTGATGTATCGTTTACAGATTTGTTTCAATCTACAGTAGGTTTTCGCTGGCACGAGGTGCTAGTTGTGGTTATAATGCTCATAGCTATGTGGGTGATGGTCACTTCCACCTCAAGGCTTACTGTTATTATATCTATGGGCTTAGTTGGCTATGGTGCAGCCCTTGTATTTCTATTTTTTGGTGCACCCGATGTAGCAATGACACAGTTTTTGATAGAAACATTGTCGGTAGTAGTGTTTGTGCTTATTCTTAATAAATTGCCTGCATTTGTCGATATATCAAGAATTATGGCCATCAAACGTATCATTCCAGCTTTGCTATTCGGACTTACCATGTCGTTTTTATTGCTTTGGGTGCAACAAATAGAAATTGATCCTTCGTTGAAAGAGTATTTTGTGCAAAATAGCTTTCTACAGGCCAAGGGACGAAATATTGTAAACGTTATTTTGGTCGATTTCAGAGGACTAGATACCCTAGGCGAAATAACAGTATTAATGGTGGCATCGCTGGGAGTTTATTCCTTGTTGAAGATTGGCAATAAAGATAAAGCCGTGAAAAGGGATACGAAAGGGAAATTGGAGAGCAAGAAGAAATCGATAAAATGAAACGTTATATTCTTTTGGAGCTAAAGTTTTTTATCGATTAGTTTTATCGAAATATATGATATCGGAATACAACAACAAATGACAAATAACTAAAAAATGAGAACAGTTATATTAGATACCACAGTAAAGATATTGATGCCGTTTTTCTTTATATTTTCGGTCTATTTGCTTTTTCGTGGCCATAATCTTCCAGGAGGCGGGTTCATTGGGGGCTTGTTGGCTGCCATTGCTCTCTTTTTGCATTCTATGGTTTTTGGGATTAATGCAACTCTGAAATCCTATCGTCTCAATGCACGTAAAATAATAGCTAGTGGCTTGCTAGCAGCACTTGTATCAGTGTTGATATCTTTATTTATGGGACTTCCACTATTTACGGGTGTGTGGAGTAGTTTCCAATTGCCACTGATCGGTAATTTAGGAACACCCATGTTGTTCGATATTGGCGTGTATCTTGTAGTAGTGGGTGTAGTATTGAATATTACTTTTGTATTAACTAAAAATTGATAAGATAGGATGGATATTTTATTATCGATAATAGTTGGACTTTTATATGCTGCAGGTTTTTACATGCTGCTCAACAAAGGAATGACAAAAATGATTATTGGCATAATGGCACTTGGCTATGCTTCCAATTTGTTTATTTTTATTGTTGCTCGGCTTACACGTGGTTTGCCTGCACTTATCAAATCAGGCGATAGCGTAATGCTGTCGGATTATGCCGACCCAATTCCACAGGCATTTATACTAACAGCCATTGTAATTGGTTTCGGAATACAGGCCTTTGCCATTGTATTGCTCCGTCAGGTTTCCATGAAAACCGGGACAGCCAACATGGACGAACTAAATATAACCGACAAACTAGAAGACTGATATGGGGAGTGACCAATTAATTATATCATCGGTACTGTTGCTACCATTGCTAGCTGCAATTATTAATTTGTTTTTTTGGGGAAAACCCAATGTGCAGCGAGTTTTTGGTGCTGTTGCCATTTCAGCTCATCTAGCACTGTCAGTTTTGTTGCTCCATTCTATTGTAAACAATGGTTTCCTTATACTCAATGTAGGGGGGTGGCTGCACGGCTATGGTATTATGCTAGCCGTAGATTACTTTTCGGCCGGAATGATTGTGCTCACTTCGTTTGTGTCGGCACTTTCATGGTTTTACTCGTCCCGATGGTTCAAATCGAAAAAAGTGGGCTATCTGTTCAATGTAGTCTTTTTTACATTGCAGCTAGGCATTATCGGAGCACTTATGTCGGCCGACCTATTCAACCTATATGTGTGGTTCGAGGTAATGTTGGTAAGCTCTTTTGTATTGCTGACCCTTGGTGGCAAACGATTTCAACTAGAGGGTTCAATTAAATATGTAGCCATCAATGTCTTTTCGTCAACCATCTTTTTGGCTGGCATAGGGATGATTTATGGTTTAACGGGAACAGTTAATATGGCTGCTGCAGGTTTGGCACTCGATGGGTTTGCTAATGAAACACTGCCTATGGTTGCAGCAGTTTTCTTTTTGGTGAGTTTTGGAATAAAAGCTGCCATATTTCCACTCTTCTTCTGGTTGCCTGCGTCCTACCATACACCTCCCATTGGTATTTCGTCATTCTTAATAGCATTGATGACTAAAGTAGGCATATATACCCTAATTCGTTTTTTTACTATTATTTTCCCAATCGAAGGAACAATGTTAAGGCCTGTGTTCATGATTCTTTCAGGCCTTACTATGGTAGTGGGTGTATTTGGTGCAGCTGCTCAAACCGATTTCAGGAAAATATTATCGTTCCATATTGTATCTCAAATTGGGTATATGCTTATGGGTTTGGCTATTGCAACGCCACTAGCTATAGCGGGTGCATTGTTTTTTATTCTGCACAACGTGCTGGTCAAAACCAATTTATTTTTTATTAGCGGACTGGTTGGTCGAGTAAGTGGAACTTACAGCCTGAAAAAATTGGGAGGCATATTTGCTCAGTTTCCAGTTATTGCATTGGTGTTTGCTGTATCTGCATTCTCACTAACAGGTGTACCGCCATTGACTGGTTTTTGGGGCAAGTATATGTTGGCAAAGGCTGGTTTTGTATCGGGCGACTGGATAATAGTTGTTGTTTCCTTAATAGTGAGCATGTTGACACTATTTTCGATGACAAAAATATGGAATCAGGTATTTTGGAAACCGTTACCCGAAGGAACTATCCTAAAACAAACATCAAGTAAAGAAGCTTATGCTACTTATAAATCAATGTATTGGGTAATAGGTGTGCTCACCATTGCTATATTGGTTGTTAGTCTTTTCCCTAGTGGTTGTATTGAATTTACCGAAAAAGCAGCCGCAGTGGTAGTTGAGCGTAACGAGTACATCAATTTAATTTTAAACCGATAGAAAGAAAACTATGATACGATTGTTGAAATGGTTAGGAATAGTTGCCCTTGTTGCAACATTGACAATAAGTATGTTGTACGGCGATACTCTTTCAGTGCAGTGGTATATAGGCCTATTCTTTGCTACTGCATCAGTAGGGTGGCTTACATCATTTATATACGCCCGCAAAGCTTTCTTTCAAGTGATATACTTGTGGGAGCTTATCGTTTTTTTCTTGTGGGAACTTATCAAAGCAAGTGCTATTGTTGGATACGAAGTAATTACACCCTCCAACAACATGCAACCAGGTATTATAGCTGTGCCCCTTGACACAAAAACCGATCTCGAAATTACTATCTTCTCCTCGTTGGTGACACTCACCCCTGGTACACTTAGTCTTGATGTGTCGGCCGATAAGTCTCATCTTTTTGTGCACGCTATGTATATTCAACAAGGCGATAGTGCAGCAGTATCAAATGAATTAAAAAATGGATTTGAGCGAAGAGTTATTCGAATTCTTGAATAAACTAAAATTATTATGAGTATTATTGATATCATCCTTACGGTAGTTATTATTGTGTTGGCAGCTAGTGCAATACTTGTGCTATACCGCTTTATTAAAGGGCCCACTTTGCCCGACCGAGTTACTGCTATAGATCTTATTACAACTATAGTAATTGCTATAATTGTAGTGTTCTCTATTTTGTGGAAGTCGCCTAATTTCTTTGATGTGGCCATGGTTTTGTCGCTCATATCTTTTTTAGGTTCTATGTCGTTTGCGTTTTATCTAACTAAAAGAAATAAATGATGCCCTTACACGATATTTTCAGCATATTTTTAATTATAGTGGGAACATTTTTAATGCTCATTTCCGCCATTGGCATTATTCGTCTTCCCGATTTTTACTTGCGTATGTCGGCCATAACCAAAGCTGCTACTCTGGGTCTGTTTTTGTTGCTTATTGGTTTGGCCATCTATTTCAATAATTTTGGCTTATCGGTAAAATCGTTTGTTATTATCCTACTGGTGTTATTAACCAATCCGGTGGGAGCTCATGCCATTGCGCGAGCTGCTTACATGAAAGACACCCAACTTTGGGACGGAAATGTTGTAGATGAGCTAAAAGAGATGACCGACCGTAAAAATCTGCTTGAAGAGCAGTTGAAAGAATCTCCCAGTAACAAAGAAATGATGTGTGAACTGGCTGGGTTGTACAAAAAACTACCCACAGCTCAGGGAGGAAGCCTAGAAAGGGCACAGGAGATAGAAGAAAAGTTATAAGTTTTATTTAGTGGTGGTATTCTAGATAAGGTGCTACAGACAAATCCCTCTTAGAAAACTAAAAGAAAGATGCAATATTATCTACTGGCTAATAAAACACGGAAGGATCAATAAAGAGTAAATTTATAAATACTATTGAAAAAGACACACCGTTTGGAGTAGCATTGTCTGCAGTAAATACATTACCCACTCCATCACAAGCACCGTAAGAGCGGCCTGTATATTGCTTGTAGAGAGACAATTTAAATAAATAAGACAATAAAATGTAAATTAAAACACATGCCTTTGAGTGTGATTTTTAAATAGTTCTATGCATCTATTTCGATAATAATAGCGAATGCATCACTGCTCCAGCTGGTGTAGGTTTTTTACCTATGCTTCAAGTCAACAACTGGTGCAGGTATTTGCTCGCCACTATATGAAGCCATTATTTATCTTTTCCTATTGTATTTTGAAGGAGCAGACTTGCTTTTATTTTTTGCTGCAAAAAACTCTTGTTTTCTTTTGTTTTTCTCTTTCTCAAATTGTTGTTTTTCCTTAGCATTCATTGGCTTATCTGTTTGCGGAAAAGGATTGTTTTTTACAACTTCTATTTTTTGGTCTATCAGTTTCTCGATGTCTTTGATATAAGCATTTTCTTCTGGTTCGCAAATAGAAATAGAGATACCTTCATCACCAGCTCTACCACATCGACCAATGCGGTGAACATACGTTTCGGCTATATTCGGAATATCGTAATTGATAACATATTTCAGTTTATCTATATCAATACCCCTAGCAGCAATATCTGTTGCTACCAATACCCTTATGTCGCCATCTTTGAACTCTTGCAAGGCTCTTTGTCTTGCATTTTGTGCTTTGTCGCCATGTATGGCCGCCGCTTTTATCTTTTCCTTTTTCAGATTTCGGGTTATTCTGTCAGCACCATGTTTGGTTCTGGAAAACAGTAATACCTGATCTATTTTTTTGTCTCTAAGTATGTGGCTCAATAAATCTTTCTTTGTATCCTTATTGGTATAATAGAGATATTGTTGAATGGTCTCGGCAGTTGAAGATACTGCACTTGCTTCTATTTTTACAGGGTCCTTCAGAATTTTTCTCGACAGCTTTACAATGTTGTAGGGCATTGTTGCTGAGAAAAAAAGTGACTGGCGTTTAGGAGGTAATTGAGCAATTATTTTTTTGATATCATTTATGAAGCCCATGTCGAGCATTCTGTCGGCTTCGTCAAGCACAAAGTATTCAATATTGTTTAGTTTTACGTAACCCTGATCCATCAGATCGAGCAATCTACCAGGTGTTGCAACAAGTATATCAACTCCATTACGAAGTGCAGTGGTTTGATTGCCTTGTTTTACGCCTCCAAATATAACAGTGTTTTTAAGTCCTGTATATCTGCCATAGGTTGTAAAACTCTCTGCAATCTGAATGGCCAATTCGCGTGTAGGAGTTATGATGAGTGCATTAATTTTGCGCGGGCTATTGTGTTGCTGACGGTCTTGATAGAGATGCTGCAGAATGGGTATAGCAAAAGCAGCTGTTTTGCCTGTGCCAGTTTGAGCACTGCCTAGCACATCTTTTCCATTTAATAAGTGTGGTATTGCTTTTTCTTGTATAGAAGTGGGGATAGAATATTTTTCTTCTTTAAGTGCCTTCAATATAGGCTCAATTAATTTTAGATCTTCAAATTGCATGTTTTAATTTTTAATCCCATTCTCAGATATTTAAAAGAACTCTTGTGGGATGGATGTATAATAAAGTGCAAAGGTAACTTATTTAGAGGAGACTGCGTGACGAATGAAGAGGAATTAGAGATGTGTTGATGATTTCTCTTTAATTATAAACCATCATCATTGCAAAAATTTGTAAAGGAAGGGTGTTTATGAAAAAAGTATTATGTGGCAACTTCTTGTGTAATTAATATGCTTTTCGGTTATGAAAAGGTTTAGATAGGTTTGGTCGTTATATATTAAAGACCAAATAATTAGCCGTGTTTAAATAATCTAATTCATTTTAGTAATAATAGGCTTAAACATGAAAATAAATATCTCGTTTTTACTTTTATATTTAAAAAGTATATTAACTTTGCTATGTTGATTTTGTGATTTATTTAAAGCTTTGTTTTGCTGTTAGATTCTAATATAGATGCACTAATCTTTTAAAACTTTCATGGTATGAAAAACGAATTACTTTCAGATTCCTTCTTTTCATTCAAATATCAACTTTAAAATACTTCAGATATGAGAATTTTTATTACAATAATTCTGTTAGTCTGTTCATTTGTATCTCACAGTCAATATCAGTTTGATGAATGGAAAAGATTACCGACAGATAGTGAAATTAAAAATGCACTTTCTGAATTTGAAAGTGATATTTATTCAATGTTTGAAAATGAAAATATAACTGGAGAGGCAAGTGTCAGTTTTTCATCTATCATTAAGTTCTATGATAAAATTATATATCAAAATTATCATAAAAATCATTTAGCAGACAAATATGCCCCCTATAAAATATCGCATTGTATAGTATTTTACGAGATGAAAATACCGAATAAGTTTTTTGTGAGAAAAGCCAAATTGGGTATCGAATTAGAAAATAAAACATTTGTTTTTTACGATGATTATATTTTTAATGATATGAATCAACGAGAGCAAGAGTTTTCAACTGCTCAACAAGCAACCACGGATTTCATTTCAAATTTATCCTCTAATAATTATGATGAGGGATTTGCACCTCCTTTAGGTGAAATTTCATCAGAAACTTCACCAGAATCTACGACAACTGTTTCTGATATTGACGGAATTGTTTCAATTGACGATTCTCAGGAATCAGACATTCCTTGGATTGTGGTTGTTGGCACTTTGACCGCTGCTGCGATAGCTGCCATAGCGAGAAGGGTTTTAAAAAAAGGAGCTAAAACGGCTTTAAATAAAAAGTCG
>CAYVLC010000084.1:0-11160 GCA_964452155.1 uncultured Dysgonomonadaceae bacterium | reverse complement strand
TCCGTGTGCCAATCGTTTTTACATGCGGCAGCATGCTATTCAGGCCGATTCCTCCCGCTGGTCGGAGTGACAATGAAATCGTTTATCAGCCCTTCGCCTCTCCCTGTCCTTTGCAACGCTTATTAGAGCTACCACAACCTCGAAGAGGTTGCATGTTTATAGCCCAGCCATAAAGATACAAACATACGACCACCTCGTGGTCGCACCTTTTATTTTCGCACAGAGCTATCAACATGTAATCCCTTCGGGATTCGGTGACAGGCGGGCAGATTGTGAGTGCATTTATCCGTCCTTATCAGTCGTATCCGCTTTATCCGTGTGCCAATCGTTTTTACATGCGGCAGCATGCTATTCAGGCCGATTCCTCCTGCTGGTCGAAATGACAGGCCTCAAAAAGAAACTCACTACATACCTCTCTCAAACCTCAGACCTCAAAACGCATACCACACCTCACTAAAAAAACAAAAAACCTTTGCTACTCAAAGCAAAGGTTTTTTCTCAGGTTTTTAAATATATAGTATTTACTCTTTCTAAATACTCTTTTCTACATTCCACACAAAGGCACGCAGCCCCAGTGCAGGTGTTTTTTCGTCTAGTTTTTTCAAGAAATCGAGCAGACCATCCACTTGGTGATCTTCTACCACAGTAATAATGGCATTGTTGAGTGCCGGCCAGGCTTTAGAGCCATAGTGTGGGTCGCCCGTTTTGCTACCTCGCCCTGTGAGGGGTTTCCACGATGTGAAACCACGAATATTTAGGTGGGTCATCTCTTCGGTAATTCTATAATAGTGTGCTTGGTTGCACGTAATAAATACTGTTTTCATTTGTTTTACTTTTTTTTATGTCAGTTGCACTTGTTTGGTTCTACACCCTCTCTTTTGCATATTCAGAATAAATTCTTTTGTGCTTTCTTCTTGTATTCAACACACCTCTCATTGCAAATATTGCATACAGAGTAGGTACTACTACAAGCGTAAGAGCAGTGGAGAGTATAAGACCACCAATAACACTAATACCCATGGTTTGCCAAAACTCCGAACCTTGCCCTAGTGCTAGTGCCAGGGGCAACATACCCAGTCCGGTAGTAGCAGCTGTCATCAGTACAGGACGCAGCCTTGAGCGACCTGCATCTACAACAGAGTACTGTATAGAGCGGCCTCTATCTCTGTTTACATTGATGTACTCAATGAGGATAATACCGTTTTTCACTACAATACCAATCAACATAATTCCTCCAATTATACCCATCACATTCAGCGGGTGTCCAAACATCAACAAGCTGAGCACCGAACCTGTGAATGAGAATGGAATAGATATCATAATAATGAGTGGATAGGTAAACGACTCAAACTGGCTGGCCATAACAATATATACAAGAATTACCGATATCATGAGCAGTATAAACAAATCGGCAAAAGCCTCTTGCTGATCTTCGTATGTACCAGCCAGCTCCACATCTACCCCCGATGGTAGAGCTACATTCTTGAGTTCTTTATTTACATCGTTCACAATTTCGCTAAGTGCACGTTTGTAGATAGTTCCTGTCACTGTTACAACACGCTCTCTGTTTTGTCTTTCAATCTCGGGTAGAGACGACTCTAAGTTTACAGTTGCAATCTCCTTCACTCTCAGTGCTTCGCCTGTAGGTGTATAGAGATTGATGTTTTCTATATCTGTAATAGATTGTCGATACTCCTCGGCATATCTCACACGTATATCATACTCATAGCCACGCTCACGAAATTGCGAAACTACGGTTCCATTAATTCTGTTTCTGATAAAGTTTGATGCCGTAGCTACATTTAAGCCATTGAGTGCCAGTTTTTCTCTATCGAACGATACATTGTATTCTTGGCGGAAATCGGGGCGACTAATCTTCACGTCCTTCAGTCCTTTTATTACTGCCAGCTTCTCTCTTATTTCAGTAGCCACTTCGTCGGTTTCAATGAGGTCGTATCCATATACGTTTACCTCCACACTAGAGCCACCGCCCATGCCCATGCCGCCGCCACTTCCGCCAGGCATTACCTGGTACTCATGCAGCTCGGGTATTTTGGCCAATTCTGTACGTATTTCGTCAGAGATTTGGAAAATATCTTTCGAACGCGTGTTGGGTTTGCCAGTATTTATATTGAAAGTCATTAGGTTGTCGGCATTTTCGCTGAGCCCTCCAAACGACGATCCGCTAGCTGTACCCACACTAAACGACATTCTCTGTATCTCTGGAAACTTCTCTTGCAAGTTTTTGGTTATATCCAAGCCCATCTCACGAGACACCTCCATGCGTGTTCCTGTAGGCATTCGCACATTCATAGCAATCATATCATTGTCCGAAGCTGGAAAAAACTCCGTTTTAATGAATTGGAACGATAGAATAATAGTTATCAGTAGCACTCCAAACGACCCAATCACTGTAAGTGCACGATGACTAACAGCCCACTCTAAGGTTTTGGAATAAAAATTGTCGAGTTTTCCTAACCAACCCAATACAGGTTTGTGCATCTTGTCAAACCATGTATGCTCGCTTCTGCCACTTCTCAACATCTTTGATGCCAACATAGGGGTCAGTGTTAGAGCTGCCGCAGTAGATACAGTAATAATAACCGAGATCATCCAACCTAGCTGCTGAAACAATACCCCTGCCAAACCAGTAATGAGTGTCATGGGCAAGAACACCGCCAAAATAGTGAGTGTAGAGGCAATAACCGATAGAGAAACCTCTCCAGTAGCATGTATTGCCGCTTGCTTTGGGTCGCTCCCTTTCTCTAGATGCGAGGTAATATTCTCGAGCACCACAATAGCATCGTCAACTACCAGCCCAATGGCAATGGAGAGTGCCGACAGCGATATAATATTGAGTGTATTGTTGGTAACCATCAAGTACAAGAACGATGCAATCAACGAAATAGGAATGGTGAGCAAAATAATAAAAGTAGCACGCCATTTACCCAAAAAGAAGAGCACCACAAATGCCACTATTATCAGAGCCAACGCAATAGTCTGTATCAAACTATTGATGGAGCTCTCAATAGACTCAGATGTATCTATAATAACATCCATTTTCACATCCTCCGGAAGAGATTCTTGTATCACAAGCATTTCTTTTCTTACTTTTCGGGCAATTTCTACAGTGTTAGAACCCGATTGCTTTTGAATCACAATCATGGCACCCTTCTCGCCATTTACCCACGACTCTTGCACATTTGTTTCAATAGAGTCGTTTACCATGGCCACATCACTCAAATACACGTTTCGTCCGTTTTGCGACGACACCACAATGTTGCGCATATCGTCGCTCTCTTTAAACTCGCCATCGAGGCGCAAAGAGAACGTTTGACTTCCCACATTCATTGTTCCGCCTGGTATGTTCACATTTTCTTGTCGTATTGCCGTAGCAAGTTGTTCTATTGTCATGCCATAACTCTCTAACCTCTCGGGTATGGCATTTATTTGAATTTCTCTTTTTGGAGCACCCGATATAATTACCGTACCTACACCATCAATCCTTTGTAGAGGGTTGGCCACCTGCTCATCCAATATTTTCTCGAGGGCATTTATACTCTCTTTTGCAGTAACCGAGTAGAACACCACTGGTATCATATCGGTACTAAACTTAAATATAATGGGGTTGTCAGACCCATCTGGCAGTGCAGCCTTCACCAGCTCTAGTTTGTCGCGTATATCACTAGCCGCTTCATCTATATTGCCACCATACTCAAACTCTAGGGTAATGATAGAGATATTGTCTTGCGACTTAGAGGATATCTTCTTCAGTCCCTCTACGGCGTTTAGTGTGTTTTCGAGCGGTTCGGTTATGTTTGTTTCTATATCGCTGGAACTTGCGCCAGCATACGAAGTCATAACAGTCAGTTGGTTTGTCTCAATCTCTGGTAGCAAGTCTATTGCTAATCTTGAGTAGGCAAAAAGACCCATCAGCACAATAGCCACAAAGACTAATATTGTAGTAATTGGTTTTTTTACCGCTGTTTCATATATTTTCATATTCTGTTTTTATTTTTTTTTAGATGGTTGTTTCTCACCATTAAGTTGTAAGAGGTGTATTATAAGAAGTATATTATTGTACAACCTCTACTTCTTGATTGTTGGTAAGCCTTGATGCGCCAGCTACAACTATTTTGTCGCCTGCGTCAATACCCGTTACCACTTCGTAGTACCCACCTAAATGTTGTCCTATTGTAATAACTCTTTTCACCGCTTTTCCGTCTTCAACAACAAAAACGTGTCTGTCATTGCTTCCCACTTGCTTCAATACCGAAGCATCGGGCACCAATATGTTCTCTTTGCTACCAAGATTTATGTTTACACGAGCAAACATTCCGGGACGTATGCGCGAGTCTGCATTCTGAATATGTACCTCAATAGGGAACGTGTGCGAAGCCTGGTTGATAGTAGGATGTATTAGTGCTATTTTTCCAGAAAACTCCTCGTCGGGATACACATCCATCAATACTGCCACTTGCATTCCTTTGGTTATACTTGTATATAAGTTTTCAGACACATTGATAATCAGTTTCACGGGGTTAAAGTTTTCTATCTGCAATATGTGCATTCCGGCAGGCATATCACCCGAGTCGTAGTTTCGTTGGGTCACAACACCATTAATGGGGCTTGTAAGCGTTGTGTTTTCGGCTAGGTTGCTTGCAGAGCTCTTAGCTACCTCCAACTGCACCTCTAGTTGCTCTATCTGTTGTTTCGATATACCACCCACCTCATACAGCTCGCGGTAGCGTTGCAAGTCGCGTTCTAGATTGGCAATCTGTGTTTGCGATTGCGACAAGTTTGTTCTGTCTAGCGTAACCAATGTTTGTCCTTTTCTTACTCTATCTCCTACCTCTACATGTATTTTGCGAATACGTGCAGGCATTGCTGGCGATATCTTATTCACTATATCAGACTGTATAGTAGCAGTGTATTCATTTGTCTGCATTACATCCGATTTAATAGCTGTTTCTACTTTCACTTTCGGTCTTACAACTTCATCGGTGTCGTCAGTCTTTGCTCCACACGAAAAAAGCAACGATGCTCCTAAGAGCAGAACTAGGTGTGATAATTTTATACTTTTCATAAGTCTCTTTATTATATATTTCTTGTTTTATTCTATTGTATGTTTAAAATATTGGTTGATCTACGCCTATCACTCTCTCCAATTCAGACTTAGCCGTTATGTAATCGTAAATGGCATTGTTGTATTGCAAGCCCGTGTTGGTCACTCCTAGCGATGCCTGGTTTACATCTACAATAGTTCCCATACCTGTTTCGTAGCGTTTCAGTGCTATTTGGTATCCTTTGTTGGCTTGCTCCTTGGCACTCTTCAGCGAGTTTACTTGCTCTATGCTTTTGGCTATTTGGTTTATTTGGTTTTGCAACATCAGTTTTATCTGACGCTCGGCGTCTTTGCGTTGCAATTTTACTTGATCTACTGTTAGTTTTGCCTCTTTTATTTCGTTGTGTTTGCGTCCACCATCAAATATAGGGATTGCCAGTGTCAGACCAGCTGTTGCATAGGGGTCCCATCTGTAGTCTTTGAAGCGGAAATCGTTGTTTTGACTCATATACTGGTAGTTGAAATTGGCAGTAAGAGTAGGTAGGTATTGAGAGGTACGCAGTTCATATACCTTCTTCAATTGATCTACCTGCAAATCTATCTGTCGCAAATCGCTATTGTTTATCAACGATAAGTCCACATCCAATAGCTCTGCATACATTTCGTCTTCGTAGTTTACCAACGAACCCTTTATGCCTAGCGGAACTTCCAAATCAATACCCATAAGGGCCTTGAGTTGCAAAATGGCCAGTTGCACCGCATTTTTGGTTTGCAACATCTCTGGTATAATGTTTTGCAACCTCACACTTGCCGTTATTAGGTCGTACTCTGCAACCAATCCTTGATCAAATTTGTGTTGAATGTCTTGCAACACTTCACTCTCTGTATCGAATGTTTTTTTGTACACATTGTACGAATCTTGTGCTAGCAACACACCATAGAAAGCTTTTTTTACCTGGTTGGCTAGCTCTATTTTCGATGAGCGTGCTTTCTCTAGTGCATACTCTACATCTATGCTGGTGAGTTGTATGTTTTTCCACAACGAGGGCATTATAATGGGCAAATTTACCACCGCACCAGCTGTCCACATATTCGAACGCCCAAATTGTATTCCTTCTGCTTCCTCTGGCTCATCGGCAGGGTCGGGTGCAGGTCCGGCCAACACCCTTCCTAGCACTTCCACTATCTTCATCTCCTCTGGTGTAAATTGCGTAGGGTCTATGTCTCCACCAATACCAGCACCAAAACCGCCATCTAAATACATGGTTTGTTTCTTAATGGTACGTGTATATTGGCCCACTAGGTCTATTTGTGGAAAAAGAGCAGCTTGCGTACTTTTGCGCGTGTATATCTTTTTATCTATCTCCATATCGGCCACTTTTATAGTGGGGTTTTCGTTCATAGCAATAGAGAGGGCTGTCTCTATATCTATTATCAAACTGTCGCCTTCAGTAGCTATGGTTCTTGTTGTGTTGGCAGCCATGCCCATTGGTTCTTGAGCATATATTACTGTCGAAAACAGCAGCAAACCTACTGTAGAGCAGATTGTTTGCATTGTTTTGTTTAGTTTTAATTTCATAATCATTCTCTCTTGTTTATTTTTTTATATGTTTTTGTCTGAGTAATATTTTGTCAGAAACGTATCTACAATTGTTATTCCATCTGCAGTAGATATGCCACGAATAAAGTTTATCATGCTTGTAAAAAACAAATCCCAATTAGAGAAAGACTTGTTTGTCAGTCGCGTAGCATCTATAAATGTGCGATTGCTATCTTGCAGCAAAAAAGAAACCACCTCTATATTCAAATCTTTTCTGATAACACCTTGCGACATTCCTTCTTCCAAAAACTGTTTTATAAAACCGATTCCTCTATTTTGTTGGTCTATCAATTCTTGTTTTGCTTTGGGGTAATATTTTTTTACGTCGTCAAGAAACCTTACATTAAAGAAATCAAACTCCTTGTGCATCTCAATTGTTCTTAGAAACACATGCACAACTGTTTGCTCATTCTTAGACAAGTCTCTCACATACTCTATTTGCATCTTCTCTAGCTGGCATATATAGTGTAGTAGCAGGTCTTCTTTGTCGTCAAAGTTTTGGTATATGGTACGTTTAGATATGCCCAACTTAGAGGCAATCTCATCCATCGATATTCTTTTTATGCCATGTTTCACAAAAAGATCGCCGGCCTGATTTATAATTCGTTCTTTTAAATTCATGTTTTCTATTTTGTAACATGCAAAGATAACAAAGAAAAACTCAGAACACACAATTAGTTTCCTAAGTATTAACAATCTTTACAACTAGCACCAGTGGCACCATTTACAAACCCTTTTGCAACATTTTTGGCACATATAACTCTCTGGTATATAAAAATATAACCTCTATACAAAAAACTATCAGTAGAGATACCACTCCGTTCGTGTCTCCTACTACTAGCTGCTATGAGTTGCACCAAGCCATTAGAGAGTTTTGCTCTCACCCAAGGAGTATGTGTCTCTCTGTGAGTTGTTAAATTGCAAATCAAAAAAGTATCACAAAGCAACCAAAAAGTTCATTTTTATTGTTAGCCCCTACAAGCAAACACCCTTTTTGCTTCATGCTTTAAAGTTTTTTATGTAAGTTTGCCCTTTAAAAATGATGATATGATCTGTTTTCCGAACGCAAAGATAAATCTAGGCCTCAATATTGTCTCAAAACGACCAGATGGCTACCACAACATAGAGACAATATTCTACCCCATTGGCCTCAAAGATGCACTAGAGGTTGTGCCTAGCAAAGACAAAAACCCCTATCGGCTATTCGCTACAGGCATAGATGTGGGTGCTACTACCCAAAACAATTTAGTAACCCAAGCATTGGCCTTGCTACGAGCAGAAAAGCATATCCCCCACATAGATATTCATTTACTAAAAGCAATACCCACCGGTGCAGGGTTGGGTGGGGGCTCATCAGATGCAGCTTTTATGCTCACTTTGCTCAATCAAACCTTTGCATTGGGCTATAGCCACCAAGAGCTGCACCAGCATGCCGTGCGGCTAGGTGCAGATTGTGCCTTCTTCCTCAAAAATAAGCCCGCCTTTGCCACTGGCATTGGCGATAGGCTAGAAGAAATTGCTTTGTCGCTCAATAATTACTATCTTGTGGTCGTAAAACCCAACATATCTGTCGCTACCAAAGAGGCCTACGCCGCCATTGTACCCTCACAACCAGCGGCATCTCTCAGAGAGATTGCAAAACTGCCCATAGAGGAGTGGCGCACCTATATGTACAACGATTTCGAAGCACCCATTTTTAAACAACACCCCGCAATAGGTCACATAAAACAAACCCTCTATAGCAAAGGCGCACTCTATGCATCTATGTCGGGGTCGGGAACGGCAGTATATGGTTTTTTCGACAAAAAACCCACCCTCCATTTCCCCAATTGCTTTGTATGGAACAATTACTTGTAACACACGCATACGCACACAAACAAATATATTTATTTACAAACAAACAGAGATGTTCAGAACAATCAAACTACTCATGGCACTCCTTATATGTGCCACTGCGCTTTCGGCTCAATCCAAAGTATCACTCAAAAGCGTTCGGTCTTTCGAACCCATTGTATTGCAAAAACCAATTCTATTGGACAGTGTAAACCTCAAAGACGAGAAATTCTCGGACAAGCTATTGCTTTCGAGCCCCATCTCCATCCCCAAGCACAATCGGTTTGCCAATACACTACAGGCCGACACAGCAGGTTTTTTCCATATCGGCAAAACAGACGCCCAGTATGCCATACACCTGCTATCGTTTTACCTAGCGGGCAACAATTATGGCAAAGCCAAACTCACCGTCACCTCGCCCAATATCTTGGAGGTATATATCGATGGAGAGAAAAAAGCCACCAAAGGCGATGCTACCGATAGTATCTCCAATGCAGGCTCGGCCCAGGCCACTCTCAATGGCACACTCAACAATGCACGCGTGGTAGTAAAGCTATTGGCCACAAACACCCAACCCTTTGATGCAACAGCAGTAAAAATTGAGGTGCAACCCGCCCAAGAAGACTCCCTACTAAACCTGTATATGACCGACAATGCACAGCGCCGCATGGATATAAAAGATGTGCTAGAGGGCAAGCGCGTGTCAGGGTCAACCATCTCACCTAGCGGACGCTACGTACTCATAGATATAAACGAAACCCTGCCTGGCGGAAAAACAGAAAGATACATGCAGGTATATGACACACAGCAGAAGCGCACCCTCATTTGCGAAGCTGCACACCGCAAGCAAATACAATGGATGCCCATGTCAGACATGCTCACCTATGTGACCGACACAGAGAGCGGTCGCACCATGTTTAAGCTAGACCCCCTTACAATGCAAACAACCCCACTTGCAGAAGATTTGCCCATAGAAACCTTCGTGATAGCACCCAATGAGCAATCTATGTTTTACTCCACCAAAGAAACCATGGAGACAAATTCTCCTGCCAACCTGAAACGAATGTTGGGCATAGACGACCGCCAAGAGCACTACCGCAACAGGTACTTCATACACCAGTATTTTTTCGATACCGGCCTGTCGCAACAAATTACTTTTGGCCAACAAACAGCCAGCATCAATTCCGTATCGGCCAATGGCCAGCAACTACTCTTCTCTACCTCCAAGGAGTTTCTTACCGAGCGCCCTTTCAGAAAGAGCTCTATGTACCTTGTGCACCTGCAAACCATGCAGACCGACACCCTGTGGGAAGACCAAACATACATCTCTACAGCACAATTCTCGCCCACTGGCAAGCAACTGCTCATTACGGGTGGCCCCGATGCTTTCAATAGCATTGGCCGAAACATAAAGGAGGGCCAAATAGCCAATAACTACGACACCCAAGCCTTTATCATGGACCTTGCCACCAAAAAAATAGACCCCATCACAAAAGATTTCCACCCCGCTATCGAATCGCAAGTGTGGAGTAGGGTCGATAATCAAATCTACTTTCGTGTAGAACAAGGCGATAGAGTAAATGTGTACCGCTACAACCCCAACAATCGCAAATACGCACAACTAAACCTGCAAGAAGATGTAATAAGATCGATAGACCTAGCCACCAATTCCGAATGGGCCACCTACACAGGTGTTAGCACATCCAACTCCAACAGGAGCTATGTCGTGAATCTGAAAAACGAAAAATCGACCCTCGTTGCCGACCCCTACAACCAACGTCTATCTGAGATAAACCTGGGCCAGGTAATAGACTGGAGCTTCAAATCGTCATTTGGCGACGATATTGATGGACGCTACTACCTTCCGCCCAATTTCGACCCCAACAAAAAGTATCCACTCATTGTCTATTACTATGGTGGCACTAGCCCCACAGCGCGTAGTTTCGAGAGCACCTACCCACTACATGTATATGCAGCACAAGACTATGTAGTATATACCCTACAGCCAAGTGGCACCACAGGCTATGGACAAGAGTTTGCAGCACGCCACGTAAACACCTGGGGCATACAGTCGGCCGACGAAATTATAGAAGGTACCAAAGCCTTTGTGGCAGCCCACAATTTTGTAGATGGCACTCATATTGGTTGTATTGGCGCATCGTATGGTGGCTTTATGACACAATACTTGCAAACAAAAACCGATATTTTTGCTGCTGCCGTGTCGCATGCAGGCATTAGCAACATCACCAGCTATTGGGGCATAGGCTTTTGGGGCTATGCATACAGTGCAAGTGCTAGTGCAGGTAGCTATCCGTGGAACAACTACGATTTGTATATCAACCAAAGTCCTCTCTTTAAGGCCGACAAAATAAACACCCCCATGCTACTGCTTCACGGCACGGTCGATACCAATGTGCCAATTGGCGAAAGCTACCAAATGTACACCGCCCTCAAATTGCTAGGCAAAGAGGTAGAGTTTATACAAGTGGAGGGAGAGAACCATGCCATCTACGACTACCAAAAACGCATTGCCTGGAACCACTCTATCTATGCTTTTTTTGCAAAATGGCTCAAAGAAGATGCACGGTGGTGGGATGCGCTGTATGGGAATTAAGAGTTAAGAATTAAGAGTTAAGAATTAAGAGTTAAGAATTAAGAGTTA
>CAYVLC010000083.1:0-11570 GCA_964452155.1 uncultured Dysgonomonadaceae bacterium | reverse complement strand
ACAACACCCCCATTCTTTGAGAAACATTTTGTAATTTCATCTTTCAGTAAAATAAAATTTAGATAAAATGAAAAAGAGAGTCCTCAATTTATTGTTGATAATTTTTATTACAACAAGTTGTTCTACAGAAAAGAGTCTTACTCATTACGTTAATCCATTTTTAGGCACAGCCACATTATGGGAGCCCGAAGATTTAGGTTATACACGTAAAATTAAAGAGAGAACATGGGGAGCCGAAGTGTTTCCTGGATCTTCTCTTCCAAATGCTATGGTACAATTGAGCCCCATAACTCAGTTTAGAAGCGGTGCGGGTTATCAGTATGAAGATACTGTTATCTATGGATTCTCTCATACAAATAAGGGCCACTGGAATTTACTTCATATTCCTTTGCTACCAGTAACGGGGACAATTAATCCGAGTGAATATCATTCAACCTTTAGCCACAATAATGAATCGGCTACTCCAGGATATTATCAAGTATTTTTAGAGAAATATGGTGTGAATGCTGAGCTGACCTCTACGCTACGTTGTGCCTATCACAAATACACTTTTCCTGATAATAGTAATAAAAAGCTATTGGCAGACATGACACGTGCAAACAATCGTGTAAGTGATTGGGAGATTGAGAAAATAGACGATAAGTCTTTTTCTGGGTTTCAGCATGCCGATGGGAAAATGTATTTCTATGCCGTCTCAAATTACGGCATAGACCATATAGAACAGGTAAAAGATAGTAACCACGAAGTCTCCGTTGTTAACTTCAGCAGTAAAAAAGATAATGCCCCGTTAGAATTAAAAATCGGATTTTCATTCGTTAGCGTTGATAATGCAAAAATGAATCTCGAGAAAGAGATGTTAAACAAAAGTTTCAAAGAGGTGCGCGATGAAGCCGATACAACTTGGGAGAGTCTTTTATCAAAAATAAAAGTAACTGGTGGAACAGAACGTCAAAAAGGTATTTTCTATTCTACATTGTACCGTTCATTCCTTTGGCCAGTGCTTCGAAGTGATATTAATGGCGATTTTACTGACGAAAGAGGAGATATCGTTAATGAAGGTTTTCATTATTATACCGATCCTTCTTTTTGGGACGATTATCGCAACAAATTGGTTTTATTGGCCATGATATCTCCTGATGTTACAACCGATGTTATTAAATCTATCACAGATAAAGGAGAGAAAAGAAATGGTTATATGCCTACCTTTTTCCATGGCGACCATGCTTCTGTTTTTGTTGCCGGCACTTACTTACGCGGCATAAAAGACTTCGATTTAGAGCGAAGCTATAAACTACTCCTGAAAAATGCAACTGTACCAGGTAGTGGTGGCAGACCCTATTTAGAAGAATACATAGAGAACGGTTGGATAGCCGAGAAGGATACTACCAATGTACCTACTTGGGATGAGTATAAAGCATCGGTAACCAAAACGGTAGAGTATGCTTATGATGATTATGCAACTGCATTGGTTGCAAAAGAATTGGGAGATGAACAAAATTATAAAACCTTAATGGGACGTACAGGCAATTACAAAAATCTTTTCGACCCAAGTACCGGTTTCTGGAGAGGACGCATCGAAAACGGAGATTGGATTGAAGATTTTGATCCCTATTATCCCTATTATGCTTATATGTATAGAGAAGCCAATGCATGGCAATCTTTATTTTTTGCTCCTCACGATGTAGAGGGAATGCTAGCTCTATATCCAAGTAAGCGGGCAGTTGAGCAGAAGCTCGATTCATTATATTCGGAACCATGGAGAGGATATGAAGCTCATAATATGACAGGTTTTATAGGTAACTATTGTCATGGCAACCAGCCAAGTCATAGCATTCCTTATACATACTACTTTATTGATAAACAGGAAAAAGCTCAACATGTACTAGACAGTATAATGGATAGGTTTTATGATATGGGTGCTGATAAACTTGCTTACTCTGGTATGGACGATGCAGGAGAAATGTCAGCTTGGTATGTTTTCAATGCTATTGGCTTATACACATATTCTCCCGCCGATCCCGAATATATTATATCAGTTCCTCTGTTTGATAAAGTTGAGTTCTCGTTGGGCCATAATAAACATTTTACGATTAGAAAAGAAGGCAATGGAGCGAAAATAACTGACATAACTTATGGTGGAAATAAAGTTGATGGATGGTTTATCTCTCACGATAAATTAGAAGAGGGGAAAGAGTTATTGATAAAAGTAAAATAATTATTTATTAGATTTCTAGGTCGATTTCTTTATTCAAATAAACTTCAGTATGAACATGAACACTTATGTGATTGATTTTTTCAATCACATAAGTGTTCATTTGGTTTTGGAGTAAAGTAGAATAGAAATGAAGTTGTAAATAGTAAACCCCTTGTTTTGCCCTCTTCTCTTATTAGACAATGTCTTAGAATAGTAGCACGCTGGTTGCTATTCTCTAGTTTCATTTATATTTCTGCTTTTATTCAGCAAGCACTCACGTTTTTCACGACTGAGTGCAAGCTTACATTTCCTACCCTGCAAAGCAATGCCTCTCTAACAATGCATAACTAATAATGGAGAAAGGGCAATTTCGCATCCACTACATTTTCATTCAGATTGCATTGTTTCTGCTCCAAAGAGATGTATTGCTACCGCAGACACAAATGAACAGGGTATAGTATAAATTTATCTGCAACCCTTGGAGTAAAAAATACTTTTATCTATAAAATATTATAGTATCTTTGCTTTGTAGCTGTTAGTTTATTTTGTTGTGAATCCTACAAATATTTTTCACTATCAGAAGTTCTATTTAAGAGGGCGCTGCTATTTTATTGAAATCATTCGTTCATTTTACTTATCAAAGTTGCAATTAATTTATACATCATCTATCTATGAAACTATCAAATATCCTTGCTTGCATACTCTTAGGTACATTCACTCCCTTCATATCTGTAGGGTCGCTAGCTAAACCCCAAAGCATGCACGATTCCGTTCATACTCCTGTGCATAATTCTATAGGTATGCCAATGGTTACTATTCCTGCCGGTCATTTCTACATGGGTTCCGATGGTAAAGGAATTAATCATGATGAACGACCCGTGCATAAAGTTGTTATTTCTGAACCTTTTCTGATGAGTGCTACAGAAGTGACCAATGCACAATACGAAAAGTACGATCCCAATCATAAAGAGCTGCGGGGAAAGGTGGGTTTATCTACAGAGGACAATGAGGCCGTTATTTTTGTCAATTATCATGATGCAGTTGCGTTTTGCGAGTGGCTCTCGGAGAAAGAAGGAAAGCCTTATCGTTTGCCTACCGAGGCCGAATGGGAGTATGCCTGTAGAGCAGGTTCGACAACAAACTTTTCGATGGGCGATAGCTTGCCATCTGCCCATCACAAGAACCAAATAAATCAATGGGGTGTAGTAGATACTTTGGTACACTTGCATGTAGGTATGCACCCAGCCAATGCTTTTGGATTGTATGACATGCACGGCAATGTAGAAGAGTGGTGCTCCGATTGGTATGGACCATACAATGAGCCATTGCAAACTGACCCTGTTGGGAGAATAGATGGCGATTTTAAGGTCACTCGAGGTGGTAGCCACAGCACACCAGTAGAGTTTTTGCGTTCTGCCAATAGATCGGCAATGATACCAGAAGACAATCACTGGTTGACAGGCTTTAGGGTAGTGCAGGCAGCAAAGCCAACTACTACTCCACTACCGGTTGTAGAAAATCCATTGGTGATGCAGCATGTATCTCAACAAAAGTATAACTGGCCAAATCCTATTTCAGATGCTTTTTTTGCAGAACCTCTCATATATGTGAAACAACCCGATAGTACCAATACTGTGCCTTTCTATAATCATAACCATTGTCCGGCCATTACGTGGTGCAACAATGGCGATTTGCTGGTAATATGGTTTTCGACCAATGACGAAGCTGGCCGTGAGATGACTATTCTTGGCAGCCGCATGCGAGCAGGAAGCAAAGATTGGGAGCAACCATCGGAATTCTTTAAAGTGCCAGATCGCAATATGACAGGCTCTGCGCTATTTCATGACGACGACGGCACTCTTATGCACTTCAATGGCATAGAAGCTGCTGGTTCGTGGGAAAACTTAATAGTGAGCATGCGTACAAGTACCGACAATGGAGCAAGTTGGAGCAAGCCTCGTTTGATAACACAAAATCACGAAATGCGTAATCAGGTCATTGCAGGCACATTCAAAACTCGCGAAGGGTGGTTGGTGCAAGCTTGCGATGCAACTCCGCACAGTTATGGAGGCACAGCTTTGCACATTAGTAAAGATGGAGGCAAAACTTGGAACGAACAAGGAAAAGGTGTACCCCATGATTTCACCCAAGGTGGAACGGGAGGAACTATTGCAGGAATACATGCAGGTGTTGTGCAGTTGGCCAATGGCGATTTTATGGCTTTAGGACGTGGCGACAATATTGCCGATAGTAATGGAATTCTTAAAATGCCAATGAGTATTTCTAAAGATCAGGGCAAAACATGGCAATACAGTGCTTCAGATTTTCCACCTATCTTTGGTGGCCAGAGATTGGTGCTTTTTAGGTTGAATGAAGGGCCCCTTATGTTTGTTTCATTTACGCATCACTCCGACAATTTGATAAACGGTGTTGAAGGTCTCACTTTTACAGACCAGTCGGGTAAGGAATTTACCGGTTATGGCATGTATGCGGCTTTGTCTTATGACGATGGGAAAACTTGGCCTGTAAAAAAACTAATCACCGATAGCGAGAGGCGTATTTTGGAAGGAGGAGCATGGACTGGCTCTTTCGTCATGGACCAAACACATGCAGAGCCACGCGGCTACCTAGCAGTTGCCCAAACACCCGATAATACAATACATCTTGTTTCAAGCAGATTGCACTATCGTTTAAATTTGCAGTGGCTCTTAAATCGTGCTCACTGATGTGCTTTGCAGACAATGGCACTGAATCTATTCTTGCAATGATTATTTTCTGACTTCGTCGGTTCATCTTGTTGCAAATGGCATATATTTCACTATTTTTGTTCAGTGAGATCAATTCATGGTTTTTACATATCCTAAAAACCATGTTTTCTTTTTTTTATTCTTAGCTTTAATAATTCCAAATATAGATAATTATAATAACAACAACTTTTTAATATAAGCATCACTATGACAAAAGAAAAATACGCAGTTGGTATAGACCTTGGTGGAACGTTTGTAAAATACGCTCTGGTTTCTAAATCAGGGGGCATACCATTCAGTGGGAAACTACCCGTGGGCGGCCATGCTACCCGCGAAGAGACCTTAGATATTATTCAAGCATCTATACAACTAGTAGTAGATAAGGCCGCAGAAAAAGATATTCAGCTACAAGGTATTGGTATTGGCTCGCCAGGTGTAGTAGATAATGGTGTAGTGTTGGGTGGTGCCGATAATCTTGATCGTTGGGAAAACGTAGATTTGGGCAATATTTTTTCGAGCAAGTTTGGTATGCCAGTCTTTGCAGACAATGATGCCAATGTGATGGGCTTGGGAGAAGTAGCTTTTGGGGCAGCAAAAGGCAATACCGATGTTATTTTTATTACCGTTGGTACAGGTATTGGCGGTGCCATTGTTATAAACGGACAATTGTATGGCGGATACAAAAACCGTGGTGCCGAGTTGGGTCACTTAACCATCAAGCATGATGGCATCGATTGTAATTGTGGTGGTCGTGGATGTTTAGAAGCCTACGCTTCAACCTCGGCACTCATTCAGCAATATGCAGATAAAACAGGCAAAGATGTAAATGAAATTAATGGGCACTATATCATTCAACGATTCAATGAAAATGAACCAGAAGCTGTAGCTTGTCTCAAAGATCATACCGATTATTTGGGGCACGGAATAGCTGGATTTATAAATACTTTTGCACCACAAAAAGTAGTTATAGGTGGAGGCATCTCAGAGGCTGGGCAGTTTTATATCGATATGATAAAAGAATCGGCTTTCGGCTATGCCATGCCCGACTGTTCTACCAATACCGATGTAGTATCGGCCACATTGGGCAACAATGCTGGTTGCATGGGAGCAGCTTCGCTTGTTTTCAGAGATTAACAACCCTCCACGATAGGGGGCAGGTAGCTGCCCCCATTATCTTTTTAGCAAAAAATAAATAGACCTCTTCTGTTTGCAATTTTATTGTAGATGAATGGGGAGGTTATTGTAAGGCAATTAAGCATCACAAACAATTCATACAACTATATCATTATGCCACTACACAGACTGTTTATTTTACTGCTACTCTTCAATGTTGCATCTACTTATGGCTTCTGTGCACCACACAGTGAGATTTCTGTAATTGATGTTACAAAAGAGATAGCAGATGAGCTCCATAACAAAGATGTAGTAAGAATACTGGCCATTGGCAATAGCTTCTCTGAAGATGCCATAGAGAACTATCTTTACGACCTTGCACAAGCTGAGAATATAGAAGTAATTATCGGCAATTTGTACATCGGTGGTGCTCCCTTAGATTTGCATTGGCTCAATGCCAAAGAGAACATACCTGCCTACGATTATAGAAAAATAGATAGCTACGGCCATAAAACCAATACCCCAAAAACGTCCATTGCCGATGCATTGGCCGACGAAGCGTGGGACTATATCAGTTTTCAGCAAGTGAGTTCCAACTCCGGAATATACAGTACCTATGTAGAGCCCCTACCCTTGCTGTTCAAGAGCGTACAACAGTTGGCAACCAACCCCAATGTAAAATATATCTTGCATCAAACATGGGCTTATGCACAAGATGCTACACACGAGAAATTTGTAAATTACAATCACAACCAGTTGACTATGTACAAAGCCATTGTAGATGCAGTTTGGCGTGCAAAAAAACTTGTTCCTATTGATATAATTGTACCCGCTGGCACTGCCATTCAGAATGGACGTACCAGTGCAATTGGCGATAATTTTTGTAGAGATGGCTACCATTTAGCTATCGATATAGGTAGATATACGGCTGCATGCACTTGGTTCGAAGCAATATTTAATAAAAGTGTTATTGGCAACTCGTTCAAACCTGCTGCTCTATCTTATTTAGAAGCCGAGATAGCACAACATGCTGCGCATAATGCAGTAATGTATCCCAAAGAGATTACCGATATGAGCGATTTTTACAAACAGGTAGCCATGATTTCTCAAAGTTTTTCATGCTGTCGCATGTAAAACGATTAGCACACAGATGATACGTATAAATGCGGTATGTGGTGAGAGGCCTGAGGAGATTGTAAAATATCTTTGGAACAGTAGAGACTTTTATTTTATTGTGTCTCTCAATTAGTAGCAGATGCGGAGAAAACATACGAGGCTTTTTCACCAGATTTCTCCCGTTGGTCGAAAAGACAAAAGGAGGCATGCGGTACGTGTGTACTTGCCTTTTCAAAAAAGTGATTTCATAGCCCTTTACCCCCCCTCTACCCACACATAATCACAGAAAACTCAATTATACTATTATAGAAGAGTATTATTGTGTACTTTTGCACCATTGTTTTACAAAACTAAAAGCACACAAGAAGTAGATGGTTATTTTATCAATCTTGATAATTGCAGGATTCGCTGCATTAATATTTGGAGCCAACTGGCTAGTAGATGGCGCATCGGCATTGGCCAAAAAATACAATGTATCCGATTTGATTATCGGTCTCACCATTGTTTCTTTTGGGACCTCTGCCCCCGAACTGGTAGTAAATTCACTGGCGTCTTACAACGGATATTCCGATATCATACTTGGCAATATACTAGGGAGCAACAATTTCAACCTGTTTATTACCCTCGGTGTTGCAGGCCTCATTTACCCAATGCGCGTACAGGCCTCTACTATTTGGAAAGAAATTCCTATTTCGTTTGCTGCTGCCTTTCTTTTTTTACTGATGGCAAACAATTTCTTTTTCACAGACAATTCTGCCATATTAAGGATAGACGGAGCTGTGCTACTGTTGTGTTTTGCTGCTTTTCTATATTATGTTTTCAAGCAAATGAAAGCAGGAAAAGAACCCATAGAGGAGATAACCTATCGCCATAAATCGAACTTCAAAATATGGAGTTTCATAGCATTAGGTTTAGGAGCACTAGTGCTGGGCGGTCAGTTGGTGGTTGACAATGGCGTTAAGCTAGCCACTTTGCTTGGTGTGAGCGAAAAGATAATAGGCCTCACCATCATTGCCATTGGCACTTCGTTACCAGAGCTTTTGACCTCGGTGGTAGCTGCCACTAAGAAAAACAGTGGAATAGCAATAGGGAATATCATTGGTTCTAACATCTTCAATATTCTGCTCATATTGGGCGTAAGTTCTATTATTGCACCCATAGAGTTTCAGTCGTATTTTAATACCGATATGTATATATTGCTAGGGGGTACTATCTTTCTTTTCCTTGCCATGTTTGTTGGCAATAGGGCCAAGCTCGACAGATGGCAAGCTGCTTTTCTTTTGTTTTTTTATTTGGCCTACACCACCTATCTTGTATGGCTAGAGTTGCCACATCACGCGCAGGTTCTATAGCAAAAGCTTCCTCTACATTTCTGTGGTAAGTTGTTTTTACAATATGTAAGAACCTACCATTCGTTGCCATACCCAACAAAATTGGTGTTTAGGTTCCTTTATTCAAATTAAAAGTACAATATTTATCATTCACATCTGCATTTTCAATACAACTTTCTATAAAACAATATTAAAACCTTACCAATATGAAAAAAGTGAATTCTATTATCGGGCTATTCCTTTCGCTATTCATCTTATCGTTAATGGTTGGTTGCAACAAAACCGGCCATCCACAGATGAAAAATCCACCCAAGCATGTCATCCTTATAGGTCTTGACGGAATGAGCGCCAATAGTATCAAAAATGGCGTTGCCATGCCCAACTATCGTTCCATGATGAAACGGGGTGCATATACCCTCAAAAACAGATCGGTGTTGCCTTCATCTAGTGCTGCCAATTGGGCTTCTATTTTTATGGGAGCAAGTCCCGAGTTGCATGGTTTTAATACCTGGGGGAGCCAGAAACCCGATTTTGCCTCTCGCCAATTGACCGAAAATAACCTTTTTCCCGATATCTTTTATCTTATCCGTCAGGTAAATCCTAAAGCCGAGCTAGGACATATCTATGAATGGGGAGGAATGTACTATTTGGCCGACAATAAATCTATCGACAACATAAGGCAAGCAAGCCTATCGGGCATCAACATCAAAAGTGCAGTGGCTCCTGCAGTAGATTACATAAAGGCAGAAAAGCCCAACTTTTGCGCCATCATATTTGACCAACCCGATGGTGCAGGGCATAGCGATGGCTGGGAGTCTGACGGATATTACAATATGCTCAATCATCTAGACAATGCGCTGCAAGCAATTGTAGATGCAGTGGAAGAGGCCGGAATGATGGACGAAACTGTGTTTGTATTAGTTTCAGACCACGGAGGTATAGACAAAGGACACGGTGGCCCCACACTTGATGAAATGGAAACACCTTTAGTGTTTTGTGGCAAGGGTATAAAAAGCGATTTCGAAATACCCGAAAGCACCATGGTATATGATATTGCTTCTACCATTGGGTATATTTTTGGAGTAGTTCAGCCACAGGTGTGGATAGGTAGGCCCATCATGTCGGTATTTATTGAGTGAGCAGTCTTTTGGAAAAGACAAATAGTGCATTTCGAAAAGCTCAATGTAACACGTTACTCATGTTTTTACAGAGTTTATTAAGAAAGGGGTCATTTACGAAAGCAAGCTTCTAAATTTTAAAAAACTCAAGAGAATGACGTGACTGAGCTTGCCGAAGTTTTCTCCTTTTAGTATAGACTCCAAACAAGAAGCTTCCTATCAGACATTGAGTAGGAGGTCTTATTTTACGCATTACATTCAAAAGCTGCATTATAGGACAATCAAATCGCTGCAAATAGTAGTGTTGATTGTCTTTACTTGCACCGATTTACGATTCATGTTTAAATTATAACACGGATAAATGAGGTATGTGGTTTGCGGTAAAAATAACCTAAACAACCTCTCCCACCCTACTACACCACCAACAATATATTTTACCTACTTTAGGATTACAACACACCTCAAATATTTTACAAATGCGTCAACTTGTGAAGCTACTGGTAAAAATATTGAGGAGAACAGGTAAGATGAACCTCATAAAGTTGAAAAAAAATAATTTTACATCAGATGAGCCTCATAAATTACGAATATGAAGATTTTTCATACAAGATGAGCCTCATAAAGTATGAAAAAAAAGTTTTTGCGATAGATGAGCCTCATAAAGTGTAAAACATGGTTCTTTTGCGTTGGATGAGCCTCATAAAGCATGAAAATAATGAATTTTGTGACAGATGAGCCTCATAAAGCATGAAATATTTTTTTTTGCGACAGATGAGCCTCATAAAGTGTAAATTAAAATCTTTTTACTATCTGATGAGCCTCATAAGGTGCAAAATATTTTTTTTTACTGCAGATGAGTCTCATAAAGTAAGAAAATGAGTTTTTTTGTTACAGATGAGCCTTATAAAGTGATGAATTTTGTTTTTTTTGAGTAGATGAGCCTCATAAGGTCTAAAATTAATTTTTCCGTGATAAATGAGGCTCAACATTTCAACTATTCAAAAAGTGATGCCTGTTTTAACAATTTCACACACGTTTTTTTTCAGTAACAAAGAATTAAGTGTTTAAAAAGTGTTAACACTTTGTGGTCTCAGTTTATTCACAACAAAATAAAAATTTTATTTCTACTTCTTGCAAAAAATATTCTTGTTAATTTAGCCCTTTACCAAATAAAGTTGTTTGTTCATAAAGCGTTACATATTTGAAATATCAAATATGTTTATATTGTTGTGTGATATAATCTGTCAAATATATCTATAATGTGTTTTAAATTAAGTTTTAACAATTCACTATACATCTTATAATGTGGTTATTATAGTTTTTAATAAAAAACATATCAACAAAGTTGAATTTTCGAATGTTTTTTATTGGGTTATGTCAAATCTTTTCTTTATCATTGTAAAGTTTTTGTGGTTGAGTGCATATATGCAACTTGTAAGCGTGCAATAATAGAGGTGCTTATCTATCCATTGGGAAGAAAAGTACGCTCGAAAGTGTAACGTTAAAGTTAACGTATATGGTACTAAGGATTTTTAGGTTATCATTTTAATACTAACACATACTTCTAAAAATCCTAACAGCTATATTTGTGCTTTCGAAAGGTTTCTGTGAAGAAGAAGCCAAGGTGATCTTTGACATGAGATAAGGTATAATAAATAATGGGTCGATAAAACCAAGACTACGGAGGCTATATCTACATAAGTGCAAGCCAATGTGCTGCAGCTGCCCGGAAAATGGTTTTAAACCCACAAAAAAGAAAGGAGAGTGACAATGAATGTGTAAGCAAAAGAAAATATAGAGGTAAAACGAGACAGCCTCTGTAATCATCAGAAAAAATGCATTGGTATGGATGAATTTGATGTCTCATAAATAAATTTTCAATATAACAAATAATGGAAAAAAAAATATTTAACATTCGTTACTCGCGCCTCTTAAAGCTGGAGGTGCAAGA
>CAYVLC010000082.1:9056-11581 GCA_964452155.1 uncultured Dysgonomonadaceae bacterium | reverse complement strand
AACTAAATTAATCAATATGAAAACTATTAATTTACTTATTAGCACTCTATTTATTTTATTCCCATTCTCGTTTTCTTATAGTCAAAATGTGACTATTCCTATAGAAACTGAGAATGCAGTGAAGGTTTTAAAAACTGACCATAACAATCGTTTAAAAATTATTTATTTCGGAAAGTCTTTGTCTAACATAGATGAATATGAGAAGACAGGAGACGTTTTTGGTTTTCATGGCGAAGGTGCAGGATCTAATAACAATGCATACACTGTTGCTGGGATTGACAACAACTTTGTAGAGCCTGCTATCGCAGTGGTACATACTGATGGGAACAATTCGCTCGATCTGCTGTATGATAGTCATGTAACCTTGCAGACAGATGATGGAGCCACACTTACAACTATTACTCTTAAAGATCCTCTCTATCCTTTTTATGTAGATCTATTCTATAAAGCGTGGAAAGATAATGATGTGATTGAGCAATGGAGTGTAATAAGACATTCTGAAAAAGGGAAGGTAACTCTCAACAAATATGCATCGGCAAACCTATACCTGAACAATAAAGATTATTATTTGACAAGTTACAACGGATCTTGGGCAAAAGAGATGCAACCAGAGGAAACACACCTTCGTCAAGGAATGCATACCATTGAGAGTAGATTGGGTACAAGAGCAAATTTGCTTACATCGCCAAACTTTATGTTATCGTTAGATGGAAAAGCTACAGAGACATCAGGTACTATCATGATGGGACAAATTGCTTGGAACGGTAATTTTTCATTGCAGTTTGAAACAGATATGTTTAAAAATTTGCATATCGTTGCTGGAATAAACCCCTATCAATCTGCTTATCAACTCGATCCGAATACCCCATTTGAGACTCCGCGTTTTATTTATACGCTCTCTTTTGAAGGAAAAGGAAAAGGGAGCCGTAATTTACAAAATTGGCTCAGGGATCATACACTTTTGGATGGTCATGGTAATCGTTTGACATTATTAAATAATTGGGAAGCTACCTATTTCGATTTTGATCAAGATAAATTGGTCAGTTTGTTTGGAGGAGCAAAAGAGTTAGGAGTAGACCTGTTTCTGTTGGATGATGGTTGGTTTGCCAATAAATATCCTCGCAACCTCGACAATGCTGGTTTGGGTGACTGGGAGGTGAACAAGAAGAAACTCCCCGACGGTGTTCCTTTCCTTGTAAGTGAAGCAGAAAAGGAAGGTGTGAAGTTTGGTATATGGATTGAACCAGAGATGGTTAATCCGAAGAGTGAACTATATGAAAAACATCCAGATTGGGTGATCAAAGAGGAAAAGAGATCAGAGATATATTTTAGAAATCAGTTGGTTCTTGATTTGACAAATCCTGAGGTTCAAGATTTTGTATTTGGGGTCGTGGATAATCTGTTTACCGAAAACCCCACTTTGGCATTCATTAAATGGGATTGCAACGCTCCTATTTTTAATGGACATTCTAAATATTTAGAGCGTAAAAATATTCCTCAATCACATTTATATGTAGCCTATTCAAAAGGTTTACAGAGTGTATTGGATAGGATACGGGCAAAATATCCTACAGTACCCATGATGTTATGTTCTGGAGGAGGAGGCCGATCGGATTATAATCTTCTGAAATATTTTACTGAATTCTGGTTGAGTGACAATACAGATCCCTTGGAGCGTGTGTTTATGCAGTGGAATTATTCTTACTATTATCCTGCTATCGCAATGTGCAACCATGTTACGGACTGGAGTAAGGATAAATCGCTTAAGTATCGTATAGATGTGGCCTCGATGGGTAAACTTGGGTTTGATATCCGTGCTAATGAGTTAAGTGAGCAAGATATGAGATTTGTACAACAGACCATAGCTAACTATGATGATTTCAAAGAGATCATTTGGCATGGTGAAATGTACCGACTTGCAAGCCCTTATGAAAACGATTTGGCCTCTCTTATGTATGTGAATGAACAGAAGACAGAGGGTGTGATGTTTAATTATCTTACGAATTGGAGATTCTTATCTGAAACTTCTCTTCGTCCTATACTCCTACAGGGATTGGATAAAAATAAGACTTACAAGTTAACCGAAATCAATCTTTATGATGGGGCTTATACTTCTGTCGATTCCCAAAAAAATTATTCAGGAGAGTTTCTGATGAATGTAGGCTTTAATCCCTCGGTAAACCTTCGTAGAACAAGTGTGATAATAAAAATCGAGTCTATAAAGTGAGACGTTAGCGTGATAGTGTGAAATTAATAATGCTGACAGCATAACGTTAAACACAGATAAAAGAAGATGGTATTCTTCTTTTCCTGCTAATCTCATGAACGTATGCACTGGAGAAAGCTCATGAGAATTGATTTTATTATTGAACTTATGTTGTGTTATTAGTTATCTTTTAGGACTCTAGGGAGCTAATTTTTTATTAAACTACTTATAAAAAACTGATTATTTTATGTAAGTTTGCAATCAACAAAAACAGCAAATATTTTATGGCACGAAAAAAACTTTCTCCAACACAAATGGG
>CAYVLC010000082.1:0-8956 GCA_964452155.1 uncultured Dysgonomonadaceae bacterium | reverse complement strand
ACAAAAACAGCAAATATTTTATGGCACGAAAAAAACTTTCTCCAACACAAATGGGGTTCATCGTACTACTGTGGGTTTTCATTGTAGGGTATATATTAATATACTCTTCAGAAATAACCCTTTCTACCATTATATCTATAATCATGTCGGGTTTTATAGTTTTCATACCCATATATAAAACTCTTAGGAAATAGCAAAATATTACTTTATATGATATTTTATAATCAAATTGTATTGTAATTAGAAATAAAAAAGTAAATTTGCATGTTTTTCTGTTGCAAACCAAGTTGTTTGTTATTTTATAATTCCTATTTACATTTTATATGAAAACATCTCACATTATTAGTCAAATAAAGGCACGTTTCCCCAACGAGCCAGAATATTATCAAGCCATTGAGGAAGTTCTTGAATCAATAGAAGAGATATACAATGAACACCCAGAGTTTGAAAAGGCAAATCTGATAGAACGATTAGTTATACCAGATAAAATAATTTCGTTTCGCATCACTTGGGTTGACGATAAAAACAGAGTGCATACAAATATGGGTTATAGGGTGCAGCACAACAATGCCATTGGTCCCTACAAAGGAGGCATAAGATTTCATTCTTCTGTATCGCCTTCTATACTTAAATTTTTGGCTTTCGAACAGACATTCAAAAATGCACTTACTACCCTCCCAATGGGTGGAGGTAAGGGAGGTTCAGATTTTTCACCTCGAGGTAAATCAGATGGAGAGATTATGCGCTTTTGTCAAGCATTTGTAGAGGGTTTGTGGCGCAATATTGGCCCTAATACAGATGTTCCAGCAGGTGATATAGGTGTGGGAGGTAGAGAGGTAGGTTATATGTTTGGAAAATTTAAAAAACTTACCGAAGAATTTACTGGAGCATTCACAGGAAAAGGTTTTGAGTTTGGTGGATCTCGCATTCGCCCTGAAGCTACAGGCTATGGCAATGTATATTTCTTGTGTGAAATGCTAAAAACTCAGAATACCGACCTTAAAGGAAAAAAATGTATTGTTTCTGGTTCAGGGAATGTGGCACAATTTACTTGCGAAAAATTGATAGAGTTGGGTGCAATACCTGTTTCTCTCTCTGACTCTGACGGGTATATTTATGATGAAGAAGGAATCACTACAGAAAAACTAGCCTATGTGAAAGAGTTGAAAAACTTATATAGAGGTCGCATAAGTGAATATGCCGAAGAATATGGCTGCAAATATGTTGCTGGTGGTCGTCCTTGGAGCGAAAAAGGCGATATTGCATTGCCATCAGCTACACAAAACGAAATAAATGAGGAAGATGCACAGCATCTTATTTCAAATGGTGTGATAGCAGTTTCGGAAGGTGCAAATATGCCTTGCATGCCAGAAGCAATTGCTTTGTTTCATTCAAATAAAATACTTTTTGCACCAGGAAAAGCTGCTAATGCTGGTGGGGTATCTGTTTCGGGACTAGAGATGACTCAAAACTCGGAGCGATATAGTTGGCCTGCCGAACAGGTTGATGAAAAGTTGAAATGGATTATGTCAAACATACATGAGAATTGTGTAAAGTTTGGCACCGAACCCGATGGACACATAAACTATGTGAAGGGTGCAAACATTGCTGGTTTTATGAAAGTAGCAAAAGCGATTATGGCACAAGGTGTACTTTAACATCTCTTTTTACAATGAAGACAGAATCAAATTATGATTCATTAGTCCATACATATACATTTGTTTTATGACAGTTTAGTAGAAATCATCCGTTTTATTTTTTTTATATTGATAATTACACTACTTTTGCAAGCTGTAATGAAACATGGTCCGGTAGCTCAGCTGGATAGAGCAACAGCCTTCTAAGCTGTAGGTCCAAGGTTCGAATCCTTGTCGGATCACACTCATAAAACAAAAAAGCACCTATCAATTTTATTTTGGTAGGTGTTTTTCTTTTATGTGGGGGCGAACATAGGCATTACAAACAATCTTCAAAAACTCAAAATTTTATTGTGTGTTTTAGCAAATCACACATCCATACGTTTATAGCAAACTTGGTATAATCTTTGTCCTCTTTTCAATATATCTCCTGCACGGAAAACCTTTAGGCTATCATATTCTCTTAACTTACTAGTTATTAAGAGGCCCTCTCTTGTTTTTATATACGCATTGTCATCCTCGATATTTACCACACGTCCGTTGTGCATTTCGTATTTACGCTCAACTAATTGATAGTTCATTATCTCATATAGTTTATCTTTCAGCTTAATCATAGGGTAGGGGTATGGTGGTACTAAAGTGCGAAACATAGCTTGAATCTGCTTGTGGGTTTGATTGAAATCAACAATACAATCCGCTAAATTCCTTTTTGCTACCCATGTTGCATCTTCTCTGTTCTGCTTTACTGGTGTAATTTTGTTGTTCATATAATCCAACACCACTCGACCCAAGTTTTCTTCGACATATTTGTTGAATAATTGAAGCATTTCTTGAGCTGTTTGGTTGTTATACTTTACTCTAAATTGTTCCAATATATCGCCATCGTCCACATACTCATTCATCAAGTGGATACTGAAACCTAGTTCTTTCTCCATATTTATCATGGCCCAAGCCAAAGCGTGCACTCCCCTATATTTTGGTAGTAGTGAGGGGTGGGTGTTTATGATTGTTATCTTATCCAATATTTCTTTCCCAATCAGAGGTCTGTATCCCGCGCATACAGCTAAGGGAGCTTTAGCTTTCTCGAATGAGAAGATTCTACGGTCGCTACGGCGCATCATATTTAAAATAGTATCATCGTCAGAGAGTACTTCAATATTTCGAAAAGAAGATTTTAGTGATTTAAATGCTGCATGGCCTCCATGATTTTCTCCTGCAAATATAATTTGGGGTGTTGTATGTAAAGATTGATTCATTTTTTATGTTCATTTTTTTATGTTCATTATTCTCCATTTGTCATTAACGGTAGCAATACAAATATTGTTGCATTGGGGGAAAGGTTTTAACATAACGGTTCAAATAAACGAACCAACTTATTAAAAAAACAAGTTGGTTCGCACAGAGTAAGATTATCCAATTATGAATTTTAGTTTATAATGTGGTGCTGTTGCTCAATACTTCTCAGCACCTCTAATTCTTTTATCAATATATCTTGAGTTAATAATGCGAAGCGTACCCATATAATCTAATTTAAACTCAATTACATCGCCAACTTTATATTGTTTTTCGTTGTCGCCCAAATCAATCACAATAACATCGGAGCTTGCCCCTGCTATTGTTATGTCTTTATCTACAAACTCGAGGTGTTTTATCTCAACATCTAGCAAACCTATATCGATGATAGCTCTTACGGTTGTCTGGCCAATGTCCTTCTCTTCAAAAGTATAAGTATCGCCCTCTAAGTTGGTGCCCAATTCACCTTCAGGGACTATAGGTTTCTCTATCAGCTCAATTATTTCTGAGTACAGCATAAATATATTATTACTCATCTGCTCCAGGGGTATATCGTTATACACATCGGTACCTAGAAAAAGCGTTTCGCCTACTCTAAAGTGATTAATGCCTTCGGGCAGTAGTTTTTGAAATATTAGCGGGATGGTAACAGATGAGCCACCAGATACGTAAGGTAGCTTTTTATTGAATTTAGCTTCCAGTATTTGTTGATACAAACTCAGTTGGAGCAACTTGTCTCTATTGGGCAGCACTCCATACAGGCAGTTTAGATTTGCGCCTAACCCAATCACTTCAATGTTTTTCTGATTGAAAACACTTTCGTAAAAGTCAACAAAGTCTTCGCCTTTTACTCCCTCGCGCAGTTCGCCCAACTCGAGCATGATAATTATTTTATGTGTTTTGTTTTGTTTTTGTGCTTCGGCCGAGAGCATTTTTATTGTTTCGAGCTCTGTGTTTAAGCTAATGTCGGCATATTTAATTACACCGGGTATTGCTCGTTTGGCAGGAGGCTTTATATAAATTGTCTCTACCTCGGGTTTTAAGCCTTTTATTATTTTCAAGTTAGTTACGCGTGAATCGCACACCTGATTGATATCTAGCTTCAGCAATTCTGTCAATAGTTTTTTGTTTCCACTCAACACTTTGGTCACAACCGACCACTTTATACCATGCTCTTCAAAAAGATTGTTTAAGTATTCAAAGTTCAGTTTTAGTTTATCTATATCGAATGTTACGTAGGCCATTACTTCTTTTTATTAAATCTCATTTCTAAGTACTTGTTGTTGAATCCTAGTTTTTCATACAGATGTTTTGCTGGGTTGTTGGGTTCTACATGCAATGCAATGTTGCCTTCTGCTATGTCAATGGCTTGTTGCACTAGCTTCCTCCCCATACCCTGTCCTCTGTGTTGATGGTGTATGGCAATATAAACTAATATGTTTTCAGGAATATAATCTTTCATCCCTGTCTGATTTATTACTACCGCTCCCACAATAAAATCGTCTAAATAAGATGCCAAAACAAATCCTCCAAACGAATCTGTTTCCTTCAGGGCATAGTTTATTGCTTTTTCAATATCTGACGCTGGGTCGCCATATTCTTGCAAATTTTCAAATAAAAAATTAATTATGTTCTCTTTCTCGGTTAAAGTTGGTTTGTTGTCGGAATTAAAGACTATTGTCTTAGACATAAAATTGTTTTCTTTAAAGTTTTAATAAATGGATCTTGCATTGGTTTACACAAGTATATTGCAGTTGTGTTTTTAACTACAACAATCTATAAAAGTAATACATTAGGTTTATATCTCCTATTATTTAGGTGCTTTTATAAATAATATGCTCATTCGTATAGTTGCAACTGTTTATCAGTAAGCTATTTGACAGCTATTATTTAAAAATCTCGATTCTCATCTTTATTAAAGTGTACCACACGTTGAGGAAATGGAATATTAATGCCTCTTTCTGTCAACTTTTTTAATATCTCTATCCGCATTACACTCTTGATGTGTTCGGCCCTAAAGATGTCGTGTGTGTAAAAATAGACACCAAACCTAAGCGAAGATTCACCAAAGTCTGTAAAGCGGACAAAAGGTTCGGGTGTGACTAAAACACGTGGTGTGGATCTTGCAACCTCTTTAAGTATATCCATCAACTCTGTTATATTGGTTGAATAATCTACACCAAAATCAATATGGAAACGAGAGGGTCTTTTGTTGTAAGTCCAGTTTACAACGCTGTTGCTTGTCAATTCTGAGTTAGGAAGAATTACATAGTTCTCGTCTCGTCCCAATACGGTTGTTGTTCTAAATTTTATCTCTTCTACTATGTATATCTTGCCATTTACCTCTACTATATCATCTACTTTCAACGATCCATCGAGTAAAAGAATGACACCAGAGATAAAATCACTAAAAATGTTTTGCAATCCAAACCCTATACCTACCAATAGTGCTGCATATCCTGCTAAAAACACAGTGATATCAAAGCCAACAATTCTTAGTCCGATCAGAAAAGCAATTAAGATGATTAAATAGCGAGAAATTTTATTAATTGAAAACTTCTCGCCAGTATTTAGTTTTTTTGATCTGTAGATTAAGCGTTTTAGTAAACTTAAAACTCCCATCACAACAACCACAAAGACAATGAAGGTAATTAAAACATGAAGCTTTAGTTCGTATCCTCCAATGTTGAAAAGCTCGGTGTTCAAAAAATCTCTCATCGTGGCGTTTTGTTTCAGACGTTTTAGCTATTATTTATTTAGTTTATAAACAACTCTGTCATCAAATATAACACAAAAAGAGTAATTAATCTTGGTTTTACGTCTAAATATATCTAAAATGGGTGTTTTATTTAACGCTCATTCAACTTTCCTTCCGTTTTGGCTACTATCATTGCCACTGCTGCATCTCCAGTTAGGTTCACAGTGGTACGGCACATATCTAATGGCCTGTCTATAGCAAATATCAAGGCCAGACCAGCTTCGGGGATACCTGCTTGTGCCAACACAATTACCAACATTACCATGCCAGCACCCGGTATAGCTGCACTACCTATGGAGGCGAGGGTGGCGGTGGCAATAATGCCCATTTGAGCAGCAAAGGTGAGGTCCATGCCAAATGCTTGTGCAATAAAAACGGCAGCCACTGCTTGGTACAAACTAGTGCCATCCATATTGATAGTGGCGCCAATGGGCAACACAAAACTAGCAATGCTTTCGTCAACCCCTAGGTGATCTTCTACACGCTCCATAGTGAGGGGGAGTGTAGCTGCGCTTGAACTGGTTGAAAAACCCAGTAGTTGTGCAGGTGCAATACCTTTTATGAAAAACCCAGGAGGGCGTTTTGTAACCCCCCACACTACCAAAGTGTAGAGAGCTATCATTGTTGCCAATCCCAACAACACACTAAAAGCATACATGCCAAGTGCCACAAACAAATCTCCGCTTGGTGCCTCAGTAACCAATGCAGTCAATAGTGCAAACACTCCATAGGGTGCGGCCAACATAATGATGTCTATCAATTTTAGAATTACATGATTGAAGCTATCAAAAAACTTTTTTACAGGCTTTGCCTGTTTTTCGGGAATCAATATCATGCCAATGCCAAAGAAGATGGCAAAGAAAATTATTTGTAGCATGTTGGTATTGTCTGCAGCAGCGCCAAATATGTTTTCAGGAACAATATCTTCGAGTGCTTGCAATGGCCCCGATTCCTGTTGGCGTTGTGCCTCGGTTTGTTTTTCTACAGCATCGTCAGCATAGCGTGTAACCAACTCGGTGCGGGTCTCTTCAGCAATATGTTTGCCAGGAGATATTACATTCACAATCGTGAGCCCCACCGATACTGCTACCAAAGTAGATAGTATATAGAGGCTTATGGTCTTCAAGCCTATTGATGAGAGTTGAGAAATATCTTTCAGATCAGATATCCCCTTGATGAGCGACCCTAGTATAAGCGGAATGGCTATCAGTTTAAGCGAATTGATAAAGATATTGCCAAAGGGTTTTATCCAGTCTTGCACAAAGGAGCTCCCCCAGCTAAATTGCGATAGGGCCAAGCCAAGAATCACCCCCAGAAGCATTCCGATCAATATTTGCCAGTACAGTGCTAATTTTCTCATTTTATATGAAGTAAATAGTTGGTTTCAAAAAAACGTTGTGTGTTTAGTAAATATGCTCACAAAAAAATATGCCTGAAAGATAGTTAAAAAAACATCTCCTTATGTAGAATACTTGCATGATTTTTAAAATATTCTTTCTACTTGTGCATATTGATGAATGGTTTGAAATCAAAATTGTAATATAAACAATTTTTTGGTTCAATCCGCTTCGCTTAAATTTATTCCTTTCTATACCTCCATCGCAAGAAACAAATACTTTTTAGATACTTTGAGAATGCAAATCTCTACAATAAAACACGATTGGAGCTTAATGGGATTAAAATGGTCGAAAAAATGCAGAAAACAGGTAAGATGAGCCTCATAAAGTAGAAAAAAAATAGTTTTAAGGTAGATGAGCCTCATAAATTACGAAATCGAAGTTTTTTGATACAAGATGAGCCTCATAAAGTATGAAAAAAAAGTTTTTGCGACAGATGAGCCTCATAAAGTGTAAAACTCGATCTTTTTGACATAAATGAGCCTCAAAATGTACGAAAAAAATGAATTTTGTGACAGATGAGCCTCATTAAGCATGAAATATTTTTTTTTGTGCCTAGTGAGCCTCATAAAGAGTGAAATCAGAGCTTTTTTCGATCAGATGAGCCTCATCAGAGGCAAAATATTTTTTTCTGAGGTTTATGAGTCTCATTAAGTGCGAAAATGGTTTTTTTTGAGGCAGATGAGCCTCATTAAGTGTGAAAATGAATTTTTTTCGATCAGATGAGTCTCATTAGGGGCAAAATATTTTTTTCCGAGATAAATGAGGCTCCATATTTCAACAATTTATAAAAAAGAGCATGCTGCTTTAACGATTGCGGAAAATGCATTCGGGTTATGAACTACTTTTTTGATTCACAGATATATCCAAAAGCAATATCTAAAGATATCTATCTCTTATGGGAGAAAGTAGAAACATTGTATAATGAAGAGAAAATAATAGCTACCGCACATATCAATTTTTTTTACTGAACCCTTGCATTGATTCGTAGGTTTGGAAATAAGAAATTGCGATTATTATTGTTGTACAATAGTACAAATAAAAAAAGGATGAGCAACCTCATAATCTTATTATTACAAAGTTGCTCAACTATTTTCAATATTGAACTATATGTACAATTGAAGCTACAATTTTTTAAAACTTATTGCAACGGCTAAAGAAATCAATTGCCTCCAATTCTTTCTTCATAGATGCCTCCTCATGATCGGTCATGTTTTGAAAGGGAGTTCTATTTGGCCCCATGTCTAGCCCAATTAGTTTCATGATGCGCTTGCCACCCACTATGTTTCCTCTGTAGTTGACAATTACGTTGATGACTGCTTGCGAGAAGTTTTGTTTTTCGCGTGCTGTCTCCAACTCACCCTTGTTCCAAGCATCAATAATACCTACTAGCTCACGTCCGTTGTAATTGGTGGTGCCGCCAATACCTCCTTGTGCTCCACCCATTGCAAGGGCTGGGAGTATGGTTTCGTCTTGTCCGTGCAGCATATCAAACTTATTGTTTTTATACAATCTGCATTGGTTGTATTCGTAAATACTTTCGTAAGTATATTTTATTCCAGCAAAGTTGGGAATGCGTCCGTCCACAGCTTTCAAGAATGGTAGCATGGGCAAGAATACACCGCTCAATGCTGGAATGTGGTAGAAGTAGAAAGGCAATTTGGGTGCTCCACAAGCTATCTCTTCGCAATATTTTACGAGTTCTTCTACTCGTCCGGCTTTTGGAAATGGCGATGCCATAGCACCAATACCCCATGCGCCAATTTCTTGTGCATGAACTGCTAGTTTGTGACTTTGCTTTACGCAAGTACTGCCCACATGCACTATTATTTTGAAGTCTTTGGGGGAAACCTCCATCCAACGTTCTGCAA
>CAYVLC010000081.1:0-11984 GCA_964452155.1 uncultured Dysgonomonadaceae bacterium | reverse complement strand
GATTCCTCCCGCTGGTCGGAATGACAGGGAATTAATTGTCAATTGCGCTGGCCTGTCGAAGCCTTTTTGATTAATACAGCATTGATGCTTTCTTCTACCGCATTTCGACAAGCTCAATGACCTAACAATTGAAGTATTTACACACCACACACCTCATACCCCAAACCGTATTTATCTGTGTTCATCACTTTTATCAGCGTCATCTGCGTGCAAATCATTTGGCCATTAAGGCCTATAATTGTCGTATTTCATTGTCAACTGTCAATTGTCAATTCCCCCATCACTCTTACCCTTAAATTCACACCCTATATTTCATAATTCCCTCTACTTTTTTTCTACCTTTGCACGCAAATAAAAAGATTGATTTAGGTATGATTTATTTAATGATTGTTGTGTTCCTCGTGGGCTACATATCCATAGCCATGGAACACACAATAAAAATCAATAAGGCCAGCGTGGCCCTGTTGATTGGTATGCTTTTGTGGGTAGTTTACATTTATCTTGCACCCTCTATAGTGCAAACAGTTTCGGCCGAAAGTTTCACAGATTTCCTGTATCACAACGATGCAATAAAGCTGCTGCCCTTCAAAGAGCAAGTGCGTAGCTTTGTAGTCAATCACCAATTGTTAGAAACGATTGGCGATATATCGGAAACCCTTCTTTTCCTTACCGGAGCCATGACAGTGGTAGAGGTAATTGATGTGCACGGCGGCTTCAACTTCATTACCAATTGGATTGTTACACGCAAACGTAGAAAACTGCTTTGGTTGGTAGCAATCATCACCTTCTTCTTGTCAGCGGTGCTAGACAACCTTACCACTACCATAGTAATGGTGATGCTGATTCGCAAAATTGTGGAAGACACCCGTGAGCGATGGATTTTCTGTAGCATGATTGTGTTGGCTGCCAATAGCGGAGGGGCATGGTCGCCCATTGGCGATATCACCACCATTATGCTTTGGGTAAAAGGTAACATAACCAGTGTGGCTATTATCAAAAGCATCTTCTTGCCTAGTTTGGTTTCGCTGCTTGTTCCATTATTTATTGCACAATATTGGTTGAAAGGCAAATTGCCCAGCAGTCCCAACGAAAAATATTGGGAAGACCCAAAATCGCTCAATTACTACCTCACACCCCTCAACCGATTCATTGTATTCGTGTCGGGCATCTCCATCCTTATTCTTGCTCCCGTATTTAAAGCAGTCACTGGCTTGCCGCCCTTTGTGGGTGTTCTCTTAGGGGTAAGCATGCTTTGGATATACACAGAAATAATGTACAATCACAAGAAGAATATGAGCGAGGATATTAAAGTGCGTGTAGCGCGCATATTCCAACGATTAGACATTTCCACCTTGATGTTCTTTTTGGGTATTCTATTGGCAGTAGATGCACTCTCTCAGGCAGGCATCTTGGTGAGCCTTTCGGGCTTTATGACCAATCACATGCCCAATATCTATGCCCAGTCAATCACAATTGGTATCATGTCGTCTATATTCGATAATGTGCCACTTCTGGCAGGTACTATGGGCATGTATCCTGTAGCTACTGATGCAATGCTTGCGGCATCGGCCAACCCAGCATACCTGCAAAACTTTGTAGTAGATGGTCACTTCTGGCATTTCATTGCCTACTGTGTGGGTACGGGCGGTAGCATATTGCTTATCGGTTCTGCCGCAGGGGTTATACTCATGGGAATAGAGCGCATTACGTTTGTGTGGTATCTCAAAAGAATATCGTTGTTGGCTCTAGTCGGGTATTTGTGTGGAGCTGGCGTTTATTTGGTGCAGATGATGATTTTGAGGTAAGTAAATGGTATGGGGTGTGAGATGTGAGGTCAGTGTGCCTGACCCATGTTTCACAATTCGAATCTCGAAGAAGGCTTCTCGCCAAGACGCTAAGGCACACAGAAATGCGAGGTGAGGTATGTATTCGGAGCTTCTAGCTTCGAGATAGGGATAGGGATAGTAAACAACATGCTATCGCATGGGAATTATTAGCCAACAGAAAACACTGAATCAATTATGAATTATGAATTATGAATTGTGAATGCGCTGGTATTGCTGACTGCTGATTGCTAATTGAACAGATGAACGCAGATAAATGCGGGGTTTGGTATGAGAAATGTGGTCTCTGGTAGTCGTGCTAATATTGCAGCTTCTATTTGCAAGGCAGTTGGTAGAGAAAATTCATGAATTTTATCTACGCTGGTCATTTGGAGAGAGACGCGATAAATCGCCGTCTCTACAGTTCTGTAAATATTATACACACAGTGTTAACGGCTAACAGCCAATGCCTAACAGCTGTTTTTTTCAACAGATTCCTCCCGCTGGTCGGAATGACAGGGAATTAATTGTCAATTGCGCTGGCCTGGGGCCGTGATATTCCTCTCATATCACCAAAAAAATAGCAACCCTCACGGATTGCTATTTATATATATAGAAATATTATTTGCTCTCTCTTATTTCACACGTTTGTAACCATATACAGCGCGTTCGCCCAATTCTTCTTCTATGCGAAGCAATTGGTTGTACTTGGCCATGCGGTCTGAACGGCTAGCCGAACCAGTTTTGATTTGACCAGAGTTGGTTGCAACAGCAATATCTGCAATAGTAGCATCTTCTGTTTCGCCAGAGCGATGAGAAGTTACACTTGTATATCCATGGCGGTGAGCCATTTCAATTGCATCTAATGTTTCTGTCAATGTACCAATTTGGTTTACTTTGATAAGGATAGAGTTTGCACAACCCATTTCGATACCTTTTTTCAAGAAATCTACATTTGTTACAAACAAATCGTCACCTACCAATTGCACTTTGTCGCCCAATCTGTCGGTAAGGATTTTCCAACCTTCCCAGTCTCCTTCGTCCATACCATCTTCGATAGAATCGATTGGGTATTTTTCAACTAGCTCTGCAAGAAAATCAACCTGTTCTGATGGAGTGCGCACCAAACCAGCAGCACCTTCAAATTTAGCATAGTTATAATTGCCATCTTCGTAAAACTCAGAAGCAGCACAGTCCAAGGCAATTGTTATGTCTTTTGTTGGTTCGTATCCAGCTCTTTTTACTGCTGTCAAGATTGTTTCAAGTGCATCTTCGGTGCCATTCAGTGCAGGTGCATATCCACCCTCGTCACCAACAGCAGTACTCAAGTTGCGCTCGCCCAACACTTTGTGTAGTTCGTGAAACACCTCAGCACCCATACGCAAGCCTTCGCGGAAAGAAGTAGCACCAACTGGACGAATCATAAACTCTTGGAATGCGATAGTAGCATCAGAGTGAGATCCACCATTGATGATATTCATCATTGGCACAGGAAGTGTTACAGTGTTAGTACCACCAATGTATCTGTAAAGTGGCATTCCCAATGCATCGGCAGCAGCTTTTGCAACAGCCAAAGATACGCCCAACATTGCGTTAGCACCAAGATGTGATTTTGTTTTGGTTCCATCAAGTTTTATAAGCAATGCGTCAATGTCTGCTTGTTGCGAAGCATCCCAACCCAAAAGTTCTGGAGCAATCACATCGTTCACATTGGCAACAGCTTTTAGAACACCCTTACCACCATATCTTTTTTTGTCGCCATCGCGCAATTCAACAGCTTCGTTTTCGCCAGTTGATGCACCAGAGGGCACAGAACAACGACCAAAAGCACCGCATTCTAACATCACGTCAACCTCAACAGTTGGGTTTCCTCTCGAGTCTATAACCTCTCTACCAATAATACTTTCAATTCTCATGTTTTTAATTTTAAAATGATAATTATATTAATTTCTAATTATATACGAATCTATCTAATTGATAACCATATCAAATTTAAGAATACAAATATACTATATTTTGTACAATTTCAGTTGGTTTAGACCTTTAATAAATGCAAAGGAGAGGCTAAAGAGTGGTGAATAGCAACTATATAGTTTGGATAAGGGGGAAAGGGGGAAAGAGGTGAGGAGAACAGCGGTTGGCAGTGAGCAGTGAGCAGTTGAACAGTGAGCAGTGACAGTTGAGGATTGTGCAGAATTATAATAGCCAAATGAACCCCAGTCCCTGAGCCTGTCTAAGAGAAGATAGGAACTAGAGACTAGAAACAAGGAAAATGCATTAGCAAAGGACACCAGAGCCAGCGGAACACCAACGTAGAGAAAATTCATGTGTTTTCTCTACCAACTGCCTTGTAAATAGATGCTGCAATATTGGCACAAGGGTCAACTCTTAACTCTTATCTTTAAACTCAAATAACATTCTACTGCGCGACACAGTTACCCCCTCGGTGGTAACCAACTTGAACAAAAAATCATTCTCGGCCACCTCTTCATAGTGGACAGATCCTTTGTCGCCAAAGTTCAGTTCCCGCAAGAAGTTTATCTCCACTCTTTTCAGTACACGCTTGGCATAAAAATCGAGTGTAAATATATCACAGATGCACTGCAAATACTTGAGCACATTGGTGTGTACATTCAAGTCGATATCGCTATACTTTACCTCAAATCCATTGGCAACCCGGCCCTCTATATCAGGAATACGCATGGGCGATGCCAAAGGAATGGATTCGTTTACAATAAAACTGTTCAAATCGGGCAAATTGGCCAAAGGCACACTTTGGCGTGTGTCGAGGTCTAGTACTGCCCACGACAATACTGCATAGCCCATCACTTTGCTGTCGCCATTGCTTGCTGCGTTTGTCAGCCTAAAGTTGCGCGTAGTAAATACATTGCTCACATCTTTCACCCAAGTCTCTATAGAGAGGTTGTCGCCCACAGTGGGTATGGTGTGTAGCTCCATAGCAAAGCGCGATACCACCCATGAGCAATTCTTCTCGTGCAAATCCATCAAACCAAAACCATACTGGTTGGCATCTTTGCCAGCTGCATTCACAATCATGTCGGTGAGAACGATAGGCGATATGTTTTTCTGAAAGTCGATGTGCTCGGGTTCAATCTTATAATTGAACGATGTTTGTTGTGTCATTTCTTTGTTTCTATTGTGTGTGTATATATGTTGTGTGTATGTTTAGAGATGTAAACGCTTGTAGGCACTCACAAGTTTTAAACAAAGGTAGCAAAAGTTGCAATTAATGGAAAATGGGGGGGGGGCGTGAATAATGGACAATTGACAATGGACAGTTGACAATGAGGGGGGGGGTGAACCAGTTGGCTGTTGGCTGTTAACATTCAGCAGTGAACAATACCATCGTAATTCGTAATAATCAGCCCTAGAACAGATGGAGCTCCTGCTCTGTCTATTTGTCTTATGTGCGGAGTAGGAGATCCCCACCCCCAGGCCAGCGCAATTAATAATTAATAATTGATTTAGTGTTATCTGTGTGCAAATCATTCCCAAGGAACTTTTCTCTATGCTTCATCAATAGATACAAAAAATCTTTCGTATATTTGATGTTATCGAAATCATTGCATAAACCTGAAGCTATAAAACCTCAGATTTTAAAACACAATGAGATTTTTGATTTAATAGAATAGAGTTTCATCAAAATCTTCGACCTTTGCACAAACAACATAAAAATGATAAAATACTCCGATATTAAAGAAAGCATTGGAATCAGCCCCTTAAAGGATATTGATAACCAACAAGCTTTTGCAACACATTATCTACAGAACTTAAATCATGAGGCGGTTCAAAATTTTGAAGAACCTGCCATTAAATATTTGAATCAATATGCCCTACTACAACAAGGGAAACTAAACTTTAAATGGGACATACCTTTTCCAACTACTAAGCATCCAAAATTCACATTTATAGATTTGTTTGCTGGTATAGGTGGCATTAGAATGGCCTATCAAAAGGTGGGTGGTAAGTGTGTTTTTTCATCAGAGTACAACAAGTTTTCAAAAGTAACTTACGAAGCTAATTTTGGAGAAGTTCCTTTTGGAGATATAACGCAGATAGATGCAAAGTTTATCCCTAATCACGATGTCCTTCTGGCCGGGTTCCCCTGTCAACCGTTTTCTATAGCAGGCGTTTCTAAGAAAAATAGCCTTGGAAGAAAACATGGATTCTTGGATGAAACGCAAGGAACTTTGTTTTTTGATATTGCACGTATTTTAAAAAGCAAAAGACCAAAGTCTTTTATGCTCGAGAATGTAAAGAACCTTGTTAGTCATGATAAAGGAAAAACTTTTGAAGTAATATATAATGTCCTTGATGAACTAGGATATTCTGTTCACTTTAGAGTTTTAAACGGAAAGCATTTTGTGCCACAAAATCGCGATAGAATAATAATAGTTGGCTTTGATAAAAACATTTTCAATGGCCATGAAAATTTTAAATTCCCAGAACTACCCGAACCAAAAAGAGTAATTAGAGAGATTTTAGAAGAAAATCCTGATCCTAAATATACCTTATCTGACAAACTCTGGAATTATCTTCAAGATTATGCAGCTAAGCACAAAGCTAAAGGCAACGGATTTGGATTTGGCTTAACAAATCTTGATGGAATAAGCAGAACTATGAGTGCTAGATATTATAAAGATGGATCCGAAATATTAATTCCTCAAGAAGGCATTAACCCCAGAAGATTAACTCCCCGAGAGTGTGCTAGGCTGCAAGGTTTTCCGGAAAACTTTGTAATTCCGGTGTCAGACAACCAAGCTTATCAACAATTTGGGAACTCAGTAGTGATGCCTCTTATGCATGCAGTAGCAAAACAGATAACCAAAGTATTTGATAATTTCAATGGATAGTATATTAACCTCGGCAATTGAATCATGCTCTAAAAGCAATGTAGCCTTCAGCAAATTTATTACCGCAAACGACACAGGTGCAACAGGCGGGCATCAAGCTGGATTTCATATTAGCAAGAGCTCTTGGAACCTTTTCTTTGACACGCCTGGCGTAAAAGGAGCAAATAAAGATGTCTTTATCAAAATAAAATGGCAAAACCAGTTTGAAACAGATAGTCGCTTTATTTACTATGGAGTTGGAACAAGAAATGAATATAGACTTACAAGGTTTGGAAAAGGGTTTCCATTTCTTCGGGAAGACAACATAGGTGACCTGCTCGTTATAGCTAAAAAGGACAAAGACTATTTCGATGCGTTTGTCTTGTCGGCAGACGAAGATATTGATGCTTTCTTTGATGCCTTTGGAATATCTTCGACCGAAACAAATAAAATACTACCCAAACCAACTGAGCCAACAGCAGACCAAAGACTGAAAAGACTATTCCAAAATTTTATAGAAAAACTCACAGTCGATTTCCCTCCTACTATTGAATTGGCAACAGGTGCAAGAAAAATATTTATTGAGGCCCACAATTTAGATGCAACATCCGTTTTATCTAAGCCTGACAATGAAATATTACATTGGATTGCCACTGAGTTTGACTTATTCAAGTTTATTGAAAATGATAGATATGGCGAAATAATTAAAAACAAATTTAATTCTGTTGAAGCGTTAATTAAAACTGCCAATACAATTCTTAATAGAAGAAAATCTAGAGCGGGAAAATCATTAGAGCATCACCTCTCAGAAGTATTTAATATTTGGGAACTATCATACACATCCCAAGCCACTACAGAAGCACAGAAAAAGCCCGACTTTATTTTCCCAAACATAGAGACATACTTCAGAGAGCCTATGGGTAGCGATAAATTAGTTTTTCTTGGAGCTAAAACTACCTGCAAAGACAGATGGAGACAAATTGTTGGAGAAGCAGACCGAATTCCACAAAAACACCTCTTCACGCTTCAACAAGGGATTTCGAGTAACCAACTAAAAGAAATGAATTTGTCGGGTGTAACACTTGTTGTTCCAAGGCCATTCTTAAAGAGTTTCCCAAAAGAACACAGAGATGAAATTTGGACTTTAGATACTTTTGTGAAATACGTTAGGAGTAAGCAGTGAGAACGGCAGTTGGTGGTGTAAACAGCTGTTGGCTATTTGCAGTTGGCAGTGAACAGTGAGCAATACCATCGCAATTCGTAATATTCACCCCCTGGGACATAAGAAGCTCTTGCTCCGTCTATTTGTCTTATGTGCGGAGCAGGAGCTCCCCACCCCTAGGCAAGCGCAATTCATAATTTATTCCCTGTCTATTCCGACCAGCCGGAGGAATCTGTTGAAAATAAAACAGCTGTTAGGCGTTAGCCCTTAGCCGTTAGCAGTGTGTGTGTGAGTGTGTAATATTTACAGAACTGTAGAGACGACGATTTATCGCGTCTCTCTCCAAATGACCAGCCTAGCAAATAGATGCTGCAATATTAGAGCACATCCATCACAGATCACAGACCACATATCTCATACCACACCCGCATTTATCTGCGTTCATCTGTTCAATCAGTGTCATCTGTGTGCTAATATTTTACATACGATAGCATGTCACTATCCAACCCTCAAAGCTAGAAGCTCCGAGTACACACCATACCCTAACCATTGACAGATGCTATCTAATCCTCGCCAGCAAAGGACACCAGAGCCAGCGGAACACCAACGTAGAGAAAATTCATGTGTTTTCTCTACCAACTGCCTTGTAAATAGATGCTGCAATATTGGCACAAGGGTCAACTCTTAACTCTTATCTTTAAACTCAAATAACATTCTACTGCGCGACACAGTTACCCCCTCGGTGGTAACCAACTTGAACAAAAAATCATTCTCGGCCACCTCTTCATAGTGGACAGATCCTTTGTCGCCAAAGTTCAGTTCCCGCAAGAAGTTTATCTCCACTCTTTTCAGTACACGCTTGGCATAAAAATCGAGTGTAAATATATCACAGATGCACTGCAAATACTTGAGCACATTGGTGTGTACATTCAAGTCGATATCGCTATACTTTACCTCAAATCCATTGGCAACCCGGCCCTCTATATCAGGAATACGCATGGGCGATGCCAAAGGAATGGATTCGTTTACAATAAAACTGTTCAAATCGGGCAAATTGGCCAAAGGCACACTTTGGCGTGTGTCGAGGTCTAGTACTGCCCACGACAATACTGCATAGCCCATCACTTTGCTGTCGCCATTGCTTGCTGCGTTTGTCAGCCTAAAGTTGCGCGTAGTAAATACATTGCTCACATCTTTCACCCAAGTCTCTATAGAGAGGTTGTCGCCCACAGTGGGTATGGTGTGTAGCTCCATAGCAAAGCGCGATACCACCCATGAGCAATTCTTCTCGTGCAAATCCATCAAACCAAAACCATACTGGTTGGCATCTTTGCCAGCTGCATTCACAATCATGTCGGTGAGAACGATAGGCGATATGTTTTTCTGAAAGTCGATGTGCTCGGGTTCAATCTTATAATTGAACGATGTTTGTTGTGTCATTTCTTTGTTTCTATTGTGTGTGTATATATGTTGTGTGTATGTTTAGAGATGTAAACGCTTGTAGGCACTCACAAGTTTTAAACAAAGGTAGCAAAAGTTGCAATTAATGGAAAATGGGGGAAGTTGAAAATTCTTTCAGAAAAAGCCCTCTTTGTCTAGATAGTTGGAATCAACCGCTTTTACAATTATAAAATAGGTGGTTGCCAAAGCTGTTTATTCATCTATACCAATAAAAAAAATAGAACTCTAAACGAATACATGATTGATACACAATGCAATAAAGTTAGCCGTAAAAAATGAGAGAAATAGGGTTTCAGATGATCATAATGCACAGAAAAATTACCACTTTAAAATGGTCAAAAGCCAGGTATTTGTCCTGTTTTCTCTCATCTAACGAGAATATATCACGATTCCAATCAAACACTTCACAGATTACCGAAAGATGCCACGTTAGAGGATTAGCACCTCATATATTTCAAATAAAGGTGGCTGCTAAATTAGAATGAGAACCAATAGATTGCCGTCGCTACAACCCAGCAAATACTATCATCACATTTACGCTTAATATAAGAGAATAAAAAACATCATTTAAGCAGCAAGTTTTCTATTCGTCCAATATTCTTTGTATTTTTGCGATTAGAAATAAAGTAAATTTAAAATATAAACTAAATCATTGATTCGTTATGGCTACAAAACCGTTTAAGTATCAAGACACTTTTCCTTTGTCGGAAGATAAAACCAATTATTATCTGCTCACCAATGAGCATGTCTCTACTGCTGAATTCGAAGGGAAGCAAATGCTAAAGGTGGCTCCCGAGGCACTAACACTGTTAGCACAGCATGCTTTTCGCGATGTCAATTTTTTGTTGCGTCCAGATCATCAGGCTCAGGTGGCTCAAATACTATCTGATCCAGAAGCAAGCGAAAACGATAAGTTTGTGGCACTAACCTTTTTGCGCAACTCGGAGATTTCTGCCAAGGGAGTTCTTCCATTTTGTCAAGACACAGGTACTGCCATCATTATGGGTAAGAAAGGACAACGTGTGTGGACAGACGGATGCGATGAAGAAGCCCTCTCGAGGGGTGTTTACAATACTTATGTGAACGAGAATTTGCGTTATTCGCAAAATGCACCCCTCAATATGTACGACGAGGTGAATACAGGATGCAACTTGCCTGCACAAATAGATTTGTATGCCACACAAGGAGACGAATACAATTTCTTGTTTGTAGCAAAAGGTGGTGGCTCTGCCAACAAAACATTTCTTTATCAAGAAACAAAGGCGCTGCTCACTCCTGGTAAGCTAGAGGCTTATTTGATAGACCAGATGAAATCTTTGGGCACGGCTGCTTGTCCGCCTTATCATGTTGCATTTGCCATTGGTGGCACATCGGCCGAGTCCAACTTGAAGGTGGTGAAGCTGGCTTCTACAAAGTATTACGACAATCTTCCCACCGAAGGCAACGAGGGTGGCAGGGCTTTCAGAGATTTAGAAATGGAGGCAAAGTTGAAGAAAGCCTCAGAAGAATTGGGCTTAGGTGCTCAGTTTGGAGGCAAGTATTTTGCCCACGATATAAGGGTGGTGCGTTTGCCACGTCATGGAGCTTCGTGCCCGGTGGGGATGGGTGTTTCTTGCTCCGCCGATCGCAACATAAAAGCTAAGATAAACAAAGATGGTCTCTGGATAGAGAAGTTGGAAGACAATCCTACTCGTCTCATTCCTGAGGAGTATCGCGAAGCTGGCGAAGGTGGTGGTGTAGAGATTGACTTGAACCAACCAATGGCTGATATTCTTGCAGAATTGAGTAAGCATCCGGTATCGACTCGTTTGTCGTTGAACGGAACCATCATTGTGGGCCGTGATATAGCTCATGCCAAACTAAAAGAGCGTATTGATAATGGCGAAGGATTGCCACAGTACATCAAAGACCATCCCATTTACTATGCAGGACCAGCAAAAACTCCTCAGGGATATGCCTCTGGATCTATGGGCCCAACTACGGCCGGACGGATGGACTCTTATGTAGATTTGTTTCAATCTAACGGCGGTAGTCTTGTAATGCTGGCCAAAGGCAATAGAAGCAAACAAGTGACCGATGCATGCCACAAACATGGTGGTTTTTACCTTGGCAGCATTGGCGGCCCAGCAGCTATATTGGCACAAAATAGTATAAAGAGCCTAGAGTGCTTAGAATATCCAGAGTTGGGTATGGAAGCTATCTGGAAGATAGAGGTAGAGAACTTTCCTGCATTTATTCTTGTGGACGATAAAGGAAATGATTTCTACGAAGATGTGAATAAAAAAGGATGTGCAGGCTGTTAAATAATATAGGCATACATGAATATAGTTTCTAAGGAGGCTGTATGGATAGTGAAGAGCGTGTTTCTGTAGTGGAATGCGCTCTCTTTTTTTGTCTGATCATCAACGGATTGGGTTGTGCCTTTGGGGCAGTAGTAAAAGGGATGAGAATTGAGAGTGAGCAGATGAGCAGTGAGTAGTGAGCAATAAGTTGTACTCAGCGGTCAGCAATCAGCTTTTTTATTGTAGGCCTTAATGGTCGCCTTCGGCCCTTCACTTTCTTTTTTCTCTGTGCCTTCCTTGTGCCCTTTGTGGTTGATGTACTAGAACTATACCGGCTTTCTAGGTAGCGTGTTCAATACGATGTGCTAATTTTTAATGTATTATTTAGTTTAATATTTCACCC
>CAYVLC010000080.1:0-12068 GCA_964452155.1 uncultured Dysgonomonadaceae bacterium | reverse complement strand
TTCTCAAACAAATTGCCTCTATCTCTAAAAGCGGATGCAAAGATAAAACCTTTTTATTGATACGCCAAATACTTTTTCAAATAACTTAGGTCTGCTATATACTTATCTCCTTAAGGAAAGGACTAACTATCATATTTCAAGACTTGTAATGAGATAAAAATAAATGAACTATTTTTGAAAAGCAATACTATTAGTTTATTCGATAGTTCAAAAACAATGAAATATCCCGATTTATAGCTACATTGCGCTCTCAAATAATATATTTATAAAAGAGATAAACCTACAATTACATTAAAAAAGATAGTCAATATGAACGGTGTTATAAGAATTGCAAAGAGATTTCTTCCTCCCTATAAGAATTACATTATACTAAATCTTATATTCAATGTAATCAATGCGCTATTAAATGTGTTTTCATTTGCCTTGATTATACCTATATTACAGATACTATTTAAAGCAACTCCGGACTCCTACGATTTTATTGCTTGGAACACTCCTGGTATTTCGTCGCTAGATATAGCAAAGAACAATGGCTACTGGTATATAGGTGATATTATAAACTCACATGGCCCAAGTTTTGTTTTGTTGGCATTAGCTATAATACTTATTATAATGACAGCGCTTAAAACTGGGGCAGCATTTCTGAGTACCTACTATGTTGTTCCGATACGCACTGGGGTAGTAAAAGATATTCGTAACAACATAAATGACAAAATTCTTGACCTACCCATTGGTTTTTTCTCTGAAGAACGCAAGGGCGATATTCTAGCTCGTATGTCAGGCGATGTAAATGAAGTGGAAAACTCTGTGATGAGCTCACTAGAGATGATGCTCAAAAACCCGATAATGATTGTGGTGTTTCTTTCTACTATGTTTCTTATAAGCTGGGAACTTACAATCTTTGTATTTGTTCTATTACCCATAATGGGTTATATAATGGGTGCAGTGGGTAAAAAACTAAAGCGAAGCTCTTTTGAAGCACAAAACAAATGGGGCGAACTAATGTCTCAAATTGAAGAAACATTGGGAGGTTTACGCATAATAAAAGCCTTCAATGCTGAAAAGAAGATATCCGATCGTTTCCATAGTGGAAGCGATGAGTTCAGACAAATGTCAAACCGTATAGCCCGTCGGCAATATCTGGCTCATCCAATGAGCGAGTTATTAGGCACCATCACTATTGCCATTGTATTATGGTTTGGAGGTTCATTAATTCTAAAAGACAATTCTTTGCTCGATGCCTCGGTCTTTATTTATTACCTCACCGTATTTTATCTTATAATTAACCCAGCCAAAGACCTTACAAAAGCTTCGTATGCTATTCAAAGAGGACTAGCATCAATGGAACGTATAGACAAAATATTAGATGCTGAAAACAATATTGTTGAAAAGACAAATCCTACGGAAGTAAAGTTTCAAAAATATATAGAGTTCAAAGATGTTTGGTTCAAATATCAAAACGACTGGGTTATTAAAGGTATGAATTTAAAAATCAACAAAGGCAAGACAATCGCACTCGTTGGACAATCTGGGTCGGGCAAGTCAACCATGGTAGATTTGCTGCCTCGCTTTTACGACATACACAAAGGAGAAATAAATATTGATTCTGTTAATATCAAAGACTCGTCTTTAAAGAACCTGCGCTCGCAGATGGGAAATGTAAATCAAGAGGCTATTCTTTTTAATGATACCTTCTTCAATAATATAGCTTTTGGTGTAGATAATGCAACAAAGGCAGAGGTGGAAGAAGCCGCTAAAATAGCCAATGCGCATGAATTTATAATGGCAACACCAAAAGGATATGACACTAATATTGGTGATCGTGGAGGAAAACTATCTGGTGGTCAACGTCAGCGCATCAGTATAGCACGAGCAATACTGAAAAACCCACAAATATTAATTCTTGATGAAGCAACATCGGCACTCGACACAGAATCGGAGAAACTAGTACAAGAGGCACTAGAGCGATTGATGAAAAATAGAACAACAATTGTAATTGCTCACAGACTTTCGACAATAAAGAATGCAGATGAAATTTATGTTATACATGAAGGCGAAATTGTAGAGCAAGGGCCTCATGATTTGTTGTACGACAAAGACGGCTTCTACACCAAGTTATACAATCTCCAATTATCAAATTGAGACTTGTTTAAAGCAGAAAGGCATAAAAAACTCTCTGGGGTTAAGAAAAAAGGAGACTATTTACTCATAAAAGTAAGTAGTCTCCTTTCTTATTGCCTTTAAAGGCAATACAACAGATTAGAAAGTAAATACTTTCTGAATTGGCGCCTTTTTTGCTATTATTTCCTAAACAATCATTTCATGCTCCGTAATTATAGTGTTCATCCGAAAGTCATGTGACTCGATTGGTATTTTATCTTTCAGCTGAAACGAAAAACAAACTCCAACCAAATAAGCGGCATCAAGAAGAGGCAACAGTTTGTCGTAATACGCCTTGCCTCTGCCAAGTCTATTTAAATCTCTACCGAAAGCTACTCCTGGAATTATTCCTAAATCTATTTGAGAATAATCTGTGAAGTCAAGACCTGTAGGCTCTAATATACCAAAGCCCGATTGCTTCATATCTGCTTTGCCTTTATATTCTTTGAGCACTAGCTTATCTTTTTTTACTACTGGAAGGATTATCTTTTTTTCCAGCGCATACTCTTCTATGAAATCGTGTGTAAACACTTCCTGTCCAAAACTATAATAAGCAAGTATGCACTTTGCCTCTTTGAATACTTGGGTTTGTGCTAGTCGTTGAAAAACTTGCGTTGAGAAACTACGCAAATCTTCATCAGAATACTTGCTTTTCAACAATTCAATTTCTTTTCTTAAAGATTGTTTCATCTTCATCATCTTAGCTGTCTTATCTAATACCTGTAGAAAACTAATCAGTTAAGGTGCCTTCGATAAGAGAATGCTCCTTATATTCTTCGTTAATAATAGCATTTGGCGTAGCCTTACCTGTTTCTAAAAGCTCGACGGCTTTATTAACTAAATTGTCCGATTCAAAATAGACAGGATAATAACCATCATATCCCCAAAAATGCCTTACAATAAAGCCTCGCAATATACTTTCGAGCAGTTCACGAGATTCGTTTATCAAGTATGGTCTCCTACGAATACCTTTTGAATCGGCAAAACTCACAAGATTGAGTAGAATGGGCTGTTTCTTTAAATACTCATTCAATTCGCTCCACGATTCAAATTCCTGCAACCTATCTCGGTTGGCATCTGTATAGTATGCGGCATATTCTTGTACGTAGCCTTTGCTCATCAGCGAGTTGTAATAAGAATTCATCACAACCGAATCGCGCGGAACGAAAACATCGGGCATAATACCCGACCCACCATATACTGTTCTGCCTCCCATTGTCTTAAATGGAGTTATGTGCAAAGAGTCTATTGTATCTGTGTCGGCATAGTCGCCTTGCATGTATCTATACACAGCTTCCATTTCATACTCAGCATTCTTCCCTTTTTCGTAACTGCGCTGAATAGATCTTCCAGATGCTGTGTAGTAACGAGCAACTGTGAGTCGCATTGCAGAACCATCATCGTACACACGCTGACTCTGAACCAGCCCTTTACCAAACGATCGTCTGCCAATAATGAGTCCTCTATCGTTGTCTTGCACAGCTCCGGCAAATATTTCGCTCGACGAAGCACTCAATTCATCTATAAGCACCACCATATCATTCGTTTTGCAAGTACCCGTACCTGTAGCATAGCTATCTGTACGTGGAAAACTACGCCCCTCGGCATAAACAATAAGATTTCCTTTTGGCAAAAACTCATTTGTCATAGAGGTAGCAGCCTCTAGGTAGCCACCTTCATTGCCACGCAAATCGATAATAAAAGATTTACAACCTTGGTTTTTGAGTTTCGAAATGGCCGAAATAAACTCATTAAATGTATTACCACCAAATTTCACCACCTTTATAAGACCTATCTCTTCGGTTATCATATAGGCAGCCTCAACACTATTTACTGGTATATCTCCGCGCGTAACAGTTATTGATAACAACTCGGGGTTTGGTTTTCTATAAATACCCAATGTTACTTTAGATCCGCTTTCGCCTCTCAGGTTCTCTACTACCCCCGAATTAGTAATGGCTTTACCCGCAACCAATGAGTCATTAACAGTAACAATTCTATCGCCTGGCAGTATGCCTGCAGCTTCAGAAGGGCCGCCATTAATAATACCCATCACCACTATTGTATCTTGTTGAACAAAAAACTCTACCCCTATTCCAGAGAAATGCCCTTCGAGTTCTTCGGTCAATCGCAACATTTGCTCAGATGTGAAATACCGAGAATGAGGATCTAATCCTTCAACAATGCTAGGGATGGCTTCTTCTAGAAATGCAGACATATCTATGGTGTCAACATAAGTTTCGTCTATGTAACGAAGCACCGAGTTAAATTTGCTAGACCCAGTTCTGCCACTACCAAAGTCGAAAACAGAATAAGTGTTTCCAATGAAAATACCCACAACAATGCCTAGTGCAATCAACAAAGGAAGCCAAGCACGTAATCTTTTTTCGGTGTTCATCTATGTATATATATGTATAATAAATTAAACAATTTGCTCTTTTAAAAATAATATATCAAATCCGTGAGTCTCTAAAAATAGTTTACAACTCAATGCAAACAATTTCTATGTTTGCGCGCATCAGCAACTCTGCACCATCGCTTAAGCGATAAGAATCGGCATAAACAACACGTACAATACCCGATTGTATGATGAGCTTGGCACACTCTATGCAAGGCGAAGAAGTAACATACAATGTACCCCCCTCGCTACTATTGTTTGAGCGGGCCACCTTGGTTATAGCATTTGCCTCTGCATGAAGCACATAAGGTTTTGTTACATTATCCTCGTCTTCACACACATTCTCAAAGCCAGAAGGTGTACCATTGTACCCATCAGAGATAATCATTTTGTTTTTCACCAAAAGGGCTCCCACCTGACGTCGTTTACAATAAGAATTCTCGGCCCAAATTTGCGCCATACGCATGTAACGCTTATCTAGCAATAGTTGTTTATTTTTATTTACATTCATTGTGTATCTATTAGCTCGTTGCAAGAAGACTCATATCAAGACCCTTTACCGAATGTGTGAGTGCACCAACAGAAATATAATCTACTCCTGCCTGGGCATAACTACGAATGGTTTCGCTGGTAATTCCGCCCGACGACTCCAACTTTACACGACCAGCCACAAACTGTACTGCCTCTTTAGTTGCTTCGGGGGTAAAATTGTCAAGCATTATCCTGTCAACGCCCCCCACACGCAACACCTCGCGGAGTTCGTCCATGTTTCTCACTTCAATTTCGATTTTCAAAGATTTGTTTTTATCTTTCAAGTAGTGTTTAGCTCCAGTTATCGCTTTCTCTATACCTCCTGCAAAATCAATGTGATTGTCTTTCAACAAAATCATATCAAATAGTCCTATTCTATGATTTTCGCCACCGCCCATTTTCACAGCCTGCTTCTCTAGCAAGCGCATGCCTGGAGTAGTTTTACGTGTGTCGAGCACCTTTGCATCAGTGCCATCTATAAGGGCTACATAGTTGCTAGTTGTAGTAGCTATTCCGCTCATTCGTTGCATTATATTCAATACTGTGCGCTCTGCTTGCAAAATAGACTGCACTTTGCCTTCCACCGTAAATACACAATCGCCTGGTACTACCTTTGAACCATCTTTTATAAGAACATCTATGCTGAGTTTGGAGTCTAGTTTGTGAAACACTTCTACACCTACCTCTACACCTGCCAGTATGCCGGCTTCTTTTATTATAAGAGAGGCTTTGCCAATAGCACTATCGGGAATACTGCAAAGTGTGGTATGATCGCCCTCTCCTACATCTTCTGCAAATGCCAATTCGATTAAATTATCAATGAGATGCTTCATCTGAGTATCGTTTATTAGATATTAATAGAAATAAAACTGAGGAATATCCTCAAAGTTGATTAAACTACTGATTTTGTGGATGCAAAAATACAAAATAAATAGCTACTTTTGCCGATTATTTTTTATAATTCTACAACTACTACCTCTAAAATATGAAAGCTGTGCTACTAACAGTCGGCAAAACCGACATACACTCCATTGCAACAGAAATAGGCATTTACGCGAAAAGAATTGCCCACTATCTTCCATTTACAATGGAAATAATTCCGGATATAAAGAATAAAAAGAATCTATCGGAGCAGCAGCAAAAGCTGAAAGAGGGTGAGTTGATTCTAAACAAACTAGACAATACAGACTATGTAGTTCTGCTTGATGAAGGGGGTCGCCTCTTCAATTCTAACCAGTTTGCACAACACATAGAGAAGAAGCAAAACACCATTGCCCGTAAAATAGTATTCGTAGTGGGGGGTCCTTATGGTTTTTCGGATGCAGTGAGGGCTAGGGCCAATGAAAAGATTTCGTTATCTAAAATGACATTTACACACCAAATGGTACGACTTATTTTTGTGGAGCAGTTGTACCGTGCCATGACTATTTTAAACAACGAGCCTTATCATCACAATTAATCAAAGGGTGAGCCATATATACATATACATATATTAGACTTTACAAAAAAAGGCAAGCACTGCATTTAGAAAGGCTCGCTGTACAAGGATATCCTCGCTATTACGCCCCCCAGGTTTTCAATCTTCTTTGGTTTGCGGGCGTTTCCGCTTTCTTTTCACTTCGTATATATCGTTTCGCTTATCGCGCAGGTTGGTTACACTACCAAACTCGTTGAGTTCGCGCAGCAAATCTACATCTAGGTCAACCACCAATATCATTTCGGTATTGGGTGTAGCTTCGGCCTTTATGCCATCGGCCGGAAATGCAAAGTCGCAAGGAGTAAACACCATAGATTGTGCATACTGTATATCCATGTTTTGCACCTTGGGCAAATTGCCCACCGACCCTGCAATGGCTACATAGCACTCATTCTCTATAGCACGTGCTTGCGCACAGTTTCGCACACGCGAATAGGCATTTTGGGTATCGGTAAGGAAGGGAACAAACAATATATCCATGCCATCTTGCGCCATAATGCGGCTCAACTCTGGAAACTCTACATCATAACAAATAAGCACCCCTATCTTGCCACAATCTGTGTCGAAGGTCTGAAACTTCTCGCCACCCTGCAATCCCCACACACGTTTCTCGTCGGGGGTAACATGTATTTTCTCATACCGTTCAGTTGTGCCATCTCTCCTGCATAGGTAGCCGGCATTGTAAAGGCCATCGTCTTTTATCTCGGGCATACTACCCGATATGATATTAACATTGTACGAAACTGCAAACTCTGACAACTTCTGCATAATGGGTTCCGAATACTTAGCCAATGCTCTAATGGCTCCCGATTCCGTGAGATGATTGTACTCAGACATTAGCGGAGCACTAAAGAACTCAGGAAATAAAATAAAGTCGGACTGATAGCGCGACACAGTATCAATAAAATACTCTACCTGCTCCATCACATCGTCTAAGTTTCTATACAATCGCATTTGCCACTGAATGAGCCCTACCCTTATGGTTTTTTGGGTAAACACAGGTTTCTTGTCGGGCTTTTCGTAGTAGATATTTTTCCATTCCATGAGCACCCCGTAGCTTTCAGAGGCCTCATCACCTTTAAGGTAGTTTTTGATAATCTTAGAGGGCTGAAAATCGTTTGCCATCTGAAAATCGAACACTGTGTCGTGAATCTCTTTTTTACGCACTTTGCTCACATACTGTTCGGGGGTAAGTTCAAGCGAATACCTATGATAGTTAGAAATTCGGCCACCAAACACAATTCCTTTCAGGTTTAGCTGCTCGCAAAGTTCTTTGCGGTAGTCATAAAGCCTTCTACCCAATCGCAATCCACGATAATCTTTCTTTATAAACACCTCTATGCCATATAGCATATCGCCATTGGAGTTGTGCGTGCCAAAGTTTTCGTTGTCGGTAATCATATCATACGTATGATGATCGTCAAACTTACTGTAATCAACAATTATTGAAAGTGCACAACCTGCTACTTCTCCATTCACAATTATTGCAATCTGGCCTTCGGGAAAGATACTAATCAGTTTTTTAATTTTTTCTTCCGACCACATTTCATCCGAAATGTATTTATAGGTCTCAACCATTGATGGTCGGAGTTTTTTAAAGGCAGCAAGGGTAAGGTAACTAATTTCTATGTTTTCAATTTCCATATTCGTATTATTTATTTTTACAGATTCACAAACTTATAACAAAATGGTATAATCGGTATCTAAAATATGTTTTAAATGTTCAAATGGGCAAAATAATAACAATCAATACCCCCCCACTCTATTGCAACTACAAAAGTAATAGCAGATTTTGCTATCAATAAACAATGTCGATAATATTTCGTTTAGGGCATTCAATACTCCCGCTTTTTTTCTTATCTTGGTGCACCATTTCAATGACCTTACAACAAAGAGCACCGATTATGAAATCAATTATGAAATCAATGTTAAGTCTTGCAATTTCGTTGCTTTCAGTGACCACCCTTTTCTCTCAAGATATTGTAGGCACGTGGCAGGGCACACTTAAGGTGCAAGGCGTGGCACTCCAAATTGTGTTTCATATAGAGCAACAAGCTTCTCAGTACACCTCTCTCATGGATAGCCCCACCCAAGGAGCCTTTGGCATAGCTACTACTACAACCAGGTTCAAAAACGCACAGCTAGAAATAGTGGTTGCCAATCTAGCCATATTCTACCAAGGCAAACTCGATAATGATACCATCAGGGGCACCTTCAACCAAGGCGGCATGCCATTTCCACTCACACTAGCTCGCACAGAGAAAAAAGAAGAGCTCCGACCACAAACACCCAAAGCACCCTACCCTTATGAAGTGGAGGAGATTGCGTTTGTCAACACAAAAGAAAAGATACAACTTGCGGCTACACTCACCCTACCCAAAGGAAAAGAGAAGTCTCCAGCTGTTATACTTATTGCCGGCAGTGGGCCCAACGATAGAGATGAAACAATATTTGGGCACAAACCCTTTTGGATACTAGCCGACTACTTGACACGACAGGGGATAGCAGTTTTGAGATACGACAAACGAGGCGTTGGAAAATCGGGAGGAGAGTACTTTACCGCAACCACCCAGCATTTTGCAGAAGATACCCAAGCAGCATTCAACTATCTGAAAACAAGAAAAGAGATAGACCCCGTGAATATTGGACTCATTGGTCACAGCGAGGGCGGAGTAATAGCTCCTATGGTGGCAGCCAAAAACAGTGAGGTGAAGTTTGTAGTGCTGATGGCAGGATTAGGAGTTACGGGTACAGAGCTGGTTTTATGGCAACACCAACACGCTTTCGATAAAACATCTCTCACGCAAGAAGAAAAAGAGCACCTAAACCAGGTTCTCATCAACATCTATGCAAATGTATCTAACTGGACAGAATATGTAGGCACCGATCAAGAGCGCAGTCAATTGAAACAACAGCTGGACACACTTTGGCACAGCCTTGCTCCCGAAATACGGGGCGAGGTGCAGCAAGATACTTTCGTGAAAACTACAACAAGCAATATTACCTCGCCTTGGTTTAGACATTTCCTCACCATCAACCCTTTGCAGTACATACAAACACTATCTATACCCGTATTGGCCCTCAATGGACAAAACGATACGCAGGTAGCTTACTCTAGCAACCTCCATGGAATAGAGCAGGCACTCATAAAAGCAAACAACAAACACTACACCATACAATCGTATCAGCACCTGAACCACCTTTTTCAAGAAAGCTCTACTGGCGAAATAGATGAGTACGGAAAGATAGAACAGACCATCTCGCCCCAAGTACTATCTGACATTGCCAACTGGATAATGCAGCAAGTACAATAATCTGAAATATATCTGCCACCAGTAAGACCCATTGGGGCAATACACAAAAAAACAAAGCAAAGAGCTTTAGGCTTCTCGTGCAATACAATTATTACAACCTGCAGCTTTTGCAAAGCAAATCTTTTTGCTACTTTTGTACAAGACTAACAAAGAGCCCCATAATAATGAACAAGAAACAGAAGATAATTCGTGTACTATACATACTGATAGGACTGATTGTTGCAGCAGCAATATATTTCTACTTTACGCTTCCGCAATGGAAAGCAATTTTTATTGCTGGCAGCGGAGCCATACTTATCGTAAACCTTGTGTTTGCTATCTTCTTTATCAAAAGAAACTTCAGGGGCTAAGACCTCAACTTGAATTCGAATTGCAAATTGTCGTAGATTTCTTTCTCCTCAGCATTGTCCGACAGTGCCAATTGAGCCACTTGCTCCATTATACTATCTGCACCCGCTTGGTCTCTTCTTATAACCTGCTTTAGCACATTTAGTGCAGCAGTATGCATCAGGCCATCTTGGGCGTGAATATCTACCAATGCCTTTTCTATAATAGGTAGCTGGCCGATGCGTTGCAAAACATCGGCCTGTATGAGCATCAGTCTCACATAGAGCCAATAGCCTGTCAGACGTAGAGAGGCATCTGCACTGGCCGTCCACTTTTGCACCAATACATCGGCGTAGGGCAATTCTTGCAACAAATTTCTACACAAATGCTCTCTTATCTCCTGGTTGGGTATATCATGGGCCCATTCATTGGCGTTTTCTTCCTTAAACTCATCAAGAGGATAAAGCATGGTTGACAATATCTTCAACTCGCGCACATCTATTTGCCAAAGCTCTTTGGCCAGAGCAGCATTTGGTTCGTACTTTTCTGCTATACCTTTTATGCGAGGCACATCTACACCAAAGTTCATTTTATAATCTACTCCCTTGTCGCGCATGCTCGACGAAACAACTCCGTTCATAGCAAGGCGCAAATCTGTTCTGATATTTCTTATCAATTCATCCATCATATTTAATTTAGAAAGCAAAATTAATTTATTTTCAACTCAAAACGAAAAAGATTCCACTTAATTGGCTATTTTTGCATAAACACTCATTTAATTAATAAATTAAAAAATAAGATATATATGAGACTATTACTAATAAGTAATTCTACCAACCCTGGCGAAGCATACCTAGACTATCCAAAGCATAACATCAAAGATTTTTTGGGCGATGAGCCCATCAATTGCCTCTTTATACCTTATGCAGCTGTTACTTTTTCATTCAGCGAGTACGAAGATAGAGTAAACAATCGGTTGGCAGAAATTGGGCACAAAGTAACCAGCATACACCACAGCAACAACCCTATAGAAGCTGTAGAGAAAGCCCAAGCCATTGTGGTGGGTGGAGGAAACACTTGGCAATTGGTAAAGATGCTTCAGGAAAACAACCTAATGGAAGCAATAGCAAAAAAAGTAGCACAAGGCACACCCTACGTGGGATGGAGCGCGGGCTCAAACATTGCATGCCCCACACTCAAAACTACCAACGATATGCCCATTGTAGAACCAGCCAGCTTTGGTACATTAAACTTGGTTCCATTTCAAATAAACCCTCACTACCTAGATGACAACAACGACACCCATGGTGGCGAAACTCGCGAAGTGCGCATAACAGAGTTCATTCATGCCAACAAAGAGGTATATGTGGTAGGATTGCGCGAAGGCTGTATGCTGCTCTTAGAAAACAACGACATTAGAATGATTGGTGCGCGAACAGCACGCATTTTCCACTACGGAAAAGAGACCGAGGAACTCTCAGAAAAAGACGACTTTAGGTTTCTAATCGACAAGTAAAAAACAATAAGGCAAACACACACACCTCTATTAGTGTGCCAAAAATAATTTTTCCACCCTTGTGTTTATATTTATCAGCGTTGTGATACAGGCGCATTGATGAGTAAAAAACATGAGGGTGGTTTATATCTGGCTCAGAAGTACCTACACTCTTCAATTGCTGCTAGCGCCATTAACCTATAAATCTAATACAAAACGAAACAATCTGCAGCAGCAGTATCTAAATTTTTAAATAGCCTGCTGTTTTGACAATCAGGCATATCCTGAAAGCTTCCTTTCGGTTTTTTTGGGCTGCCAATCTTTCATCTTTTACTTTCTTCTCCCTCATACCAACACCTCCATCCT
>CAYVLC010000079.1:0-12337 GCA_964452155.1 uncultured Dysgonomonadaceae bacterium | reverse complement strand
TGAAGCAGCTAGCCGACCAATTGGAAATGAACGGAGCACATGTAAAATATGCCATACATCCTGTGGCTGGCCGCATGCCAGGCCACATGAATGTGTTGCTGGCCGAAGCCGACGTGTCGTACGAGCAATTGTATGAGATGGATACTGTGAATGACGAATTCGAAAACGTAGATGCAGTTGTAGTCATTGGTGCCAACGATGTGCTCAATCCTGCTGCTAGAGATGCCACAGACACCCCCATTTATGGAATGCCTATACTGAATGTGGACCAGGCAAAAGAGGTAATCATTTGTAACTTCGATCTCAATCCAGGGTATGCGGGGGTAGAAAATCCTCTTTATACACGCACCCATGGTGTTTACCTAAAGCTTGGAGATGCAAAGGAAACATTGCACGATTTACTAAAAGAACTACAGCACATACAGTACAACGCACAGCTTCAGTAAAAAACACGATAGCATACTAGAAATCGCAAAAAATGTTCACCGTTGCAAACGCAATGATGAACATTTTTTGCTCAAAAGGCACTTAATTAACAAATAAAATAATTGATAGTAGAAATATTGTTTTATATTTGTGATTCTAATAATTATTTCACATCAGCTAAAATACTAAAAACGCTTCTATTTATACCCATTTAACACTGAAAATCAATTTTATAAGTGCAAAATTATACTTTACGTATCTAAAATATATATACATATGAGCCAAAACAACAGTAATCGTGATAATCAAATAGAAATAGAACTCTCCGAAGAGATTGCTCAAGGAACTTATTCTAATTTAGCAATCATATCACACTCATCGTCAGAATTTGTATTAGATTTTATTCGTGTTGTGCCAGGTGTACCCAAAGCAAAAGTAAAATCTCGTATAATTCTAACCCCCGACCACGCCAAACGTTTACTATCTGCGCTGGAAGAGAATATAGAGAAGTTTGAAAAAATGAATGGCACGGTTTCTATTAATAATGAAAATCTTGGTTTTTTGCCTCCCTTAGGTGGCATGGGCCAAGCTTAAGCTAGCAAAAAAGAACACCCAATAGCCAACAATAAAAAAGAGGGGCAAGAAATGAGGAAAAAGGGAGAGAAGGCAAACGGCCTTGGAGGTTTATTTCCCCACATTTCACCTCGCATCTCATAAATCATAACTAATAAAAAAACACCTCAAATGGTTGCAACAAAAACAAAAGAAAAATTCAACTGGTTCAAAATGTTTTGGGAGGGCTTCACCAATATGACTACCCTTGGAAAAACATTGTGGATAATTGTCATCCTAAAACTCATATTTATGTTTTTCATTATGAAGCCAATCTTTTCGCCCAACTTCTTAAATACTAAATATGACAATGCTGTAGATAAAGCAGATCATGTTAGAAAAGAATTAATAGACAAACCTTAAAGAAAGAGGTTAACAACAAACACAATTAATAAGAAATTAACTATCAACAAATTATGATGTATGGATTTATTTAATTTTTCATCGGTAGTCGATTGGTCGCGATTGCAATTTGCAATGACAGCCGGATACCATTGGCTTTTTGTACCATTAACCCTGGGGCTTGCCATAGTAATGTCTGTAATGGAGACATTGTACGTACGCACTGGAAACGAAGAGTGGAAAAACGCGGCAAAGTTCTGGATGAAGATTTTTGGAATCAACTTTGCAATAGGGGTTGCTACCGGAATCATCCTTGAATTCCAATTTGGCACCAATTGGTCAAACTATAGCTGGTTTGTAGGCGACATATTTGGTGCACCGCTAGCCATTGAGGGAATAATAGCTTTCTTTTTAGAAGCCACCTTTATTTCGATTATGTTTTTTGGATGGAAAAAAGTAAGTAAGAAGGCTCACTTAGCATCTACATGGCTAGTTACTATAGGTGCTACACTGTCTGCTCTCTGGATTCTAATAGCCAATGCGTGGATGCAATATCCAGTTGGTATGGAGTTCAATCCCGAAACGGTTCGAAACGAGATGGTCGATTTTTGGGCCATTGCTCTCTCGCCTGTAGCTATCAATAAATTTTTTCATACCGTGCTCTCTGGATGGGCTACAGGTGCTGCATTTGTAGTTGCCATTAGTTCATGGTTTTTACTTAAAAAACGAAATCTCGACTTTGCATTCAAAAGCGTTAAGGTGGGAGCAATTTTTGGATTAATCTCTTTTGTTCTTCTTGCTGTTACTGGCGATGGGTCTGGTTATGAAGTGGCACAAAAACAACCAATGAAAATAGCTGCTATGGAGGGGCTCTACGAGGGTAAAGAAGGTGCTGGTCTGGTAGCAATGGGTATATTGAACCCAGCTAAAGCCGACAAATCTAACTACGACAAAGGCGATGCTTTTTTGTTTAAAATAGAATTGCCAAAACTATTATCTATAATGGGCTACCGACAGTTGAATGCTTTTGTACCAGGAATTCGAGACATAATTGATGGTGGATATACCATGCAAGATGGCACAATAGCCCTTTCGTTTGAAGAAAAAAGAGCACGTGGCAAAATGGCAATCGAAGCATTGGGCAACTATCAAGTAGCCAAAGACGAAGGCCGTGATGATGAGCTTGCAGGCTATGAAGCAATACTTCAAGAAAATTTTGCTTATTTTGGATATGGCTATCTTGACAAACCAGAACAAACTATACCCAATGTGCCACTTATGTTTTATACTTTTAGGGTAATGGTTATTATTGGGTTTTATTATATACTACTGTTTGCAATAGTATGGTATTTCGATCGTAAAAAAACACTCCTTAATAATAGATGGATATTGTATGTTTCGCTATGGAGTTTGCCTCTGGCATACATTGCCGGCCAAGCGGGTTGGATTGTTTCTGAAGTGGGCCGACAGCCATGGGCCATTCAAGATATCCTACCAGTTCAGGCAGCAATCTCGAGTCTCGAAACTAGTTCGGTAATCACTAGCTTCTTTATGTTCCTGCTTATGTTTACAGTATTGTTAATAGCTGAGGTTAGAATTATGGTAAAGCAGATTAAGAAAGGGCCAGAAGAAACAGAAAAAGAGCCTGTTAAATAAACGATTAGAAGTATAAAATAAAAATATAATATTATGTTTACATATTCATTTTTGCAACATTATTGGTGGTTTTTGATATCGTTGTTAGCGGGCATATTTGCTTTTCTGCTTTTTGTGCAAGGCGGACAGTCTATGCTGTATTCGCTTTCGAAAACAACAAGTGAGAAAAAATTGCTTGTCAACATCCTTGGTCGAAAGTGGCATTACACCTTCACAACTCTTGTAGTATTTGGCGGAGCCTTTTTTGCTTCTTTCCCTCTCTTTTATTCTACAAGTTTTGGAGGTGCATATTGGGTTTGGATGGCCATTTTATTTTGTTTCACATTGCAAGCTGTATCGTATGAGTTTCAGTCGCAACCAGGAAACTTTCTTGGCAAAAAGACCTACAAATCTTTTTTGTTTATTAATGGAGTCTTGGGCACTTTCTTGGTAGGTGTGGCATTGGCCACATTCTTTACCGGATCTGAGTTTACAATGAGTAAAGGAAACATTGCTGGAGTTGGTACGGTTGGTCCTATCATAAGTCAGTGGCAAAACCCCTGGCATGGGTTGGAGGCCTTGCTCAATTTGCGCAACTTGAGTCTCGGACTGGCAGTTCTGTTTTTAGCACGCACTATGGCTTGTCTTTTCTTTATCAATAGATTAGATCATGATGTGTTGCAAAAGAGAACTCACAAATACTTGGTTTACAATGCTGCTCCGTTTTTAGTGTTCTTTCTTACATTTTTAATATGGACATTATTTTCAGACGGATTTGCAGTAAATCCTGAGACAAAAGAGGTATATATGGAGCCGATGAAATATTTAAATAACTTCTTGGAAATGCCTATTTTATTGGTGGTCTTTTTAATTGGTGTAGTAGGAGTGTTATATGGAATAGTTTCGTCGGCTCTAAAGCCAAATTTCAGAAAAGGTATCTGGATTGCAGGTCCTGGAGCAATTTTAACTGTGACAATGCTGATATTTATTTCAGGTGTAAATAATACTGCTTTCTATCCCTCTATAACCGATTTGCAAAGCTCACTGACGCTTCAGAATGCCTCTTCTAGTTTGTTTACACTAAAAACAATGGCTTGGGTGTCACTGTTCATACCCTTTGTGATAGGATATATATTTTATGCATGGCGTGCTCTTGAGAAAAACTACACATCTATAGAAGATGTGGAATCTACTAAAGCATATTGATGTATTGATGGGTTACTTTTTTTTTAATGCGCTGTGGTTTTTATTGTAAAACTGCAGCGCATTTTTTTAGTTGCTGTGCTTTTGCAAATTTATGTCACATAATATCAAGCACTTTCTCCATATCGATACCTACACCTAAAACAGGTGCAAAAATATCACCTTTCTTTTCAATGCGGTCTATTGCATTATGGATGTTGAAATCTGATATTTGCAAACCCTCTTTTACTTCATCCCATTCAAGAGGCATAGAAACAGTTGCGCCTGGTTTTGGTCTAACGCTATATACACTGGCAACTGTTTGCCCACTTCTGTTTTGCAAATAATCTATGTATATTTTCGGACCACGTTTTTTTATGGTTCTTTCTAAAGTTGTTGTTTCAGGAAGTTTTTGCATTACCATTTGAGACACAATATGAGCAAAGTCCTTTACTTGATTGTAACTATATTTGGCTTCCATAGGAACAAAGATGTGCAGACCTGTGCTACCAGAAGTTTTGCAATAGGATGGTATTTTATATTTTTCAAGCACCTCCTTTGTGGCTAATGCAGCTTCTATTACTTGCTGGAATGTATTCTCTGGCGAAGGGTCTAAATCAATAATCATATAATCTGGATGATAAGGAGATTGCACTCTGCTGTTCCATGGGTTTAATTCAATACATCCCAGATTATTAAGATAACCAAGTGTTTCTTTGTTGTTACAAACAATATACTCTATCTCTTTGTCGCTCAACTCTGAATATACTACCGTTGTATCTACCCAATTGGGGGCTTCGCCGCCTGCATCTTTATGATAAAAACTCTCACCCTCTATTCCGTTTGGGTGACGGTTAAGTGATTGAGCTCTATCTTTTAGATAAGGTATAATATATTTGCTCACTTGCTGATAGTAATCAATAAGATCGCCCTTGCTTATCTTTTCATTCTCCCAATAGAGTTTATCTAAATTGGTAAATTTCACATCAGCTTTCGCATGCGTATCACTCTCTTTAGCTAAAACTATCTCTTTTGTACTCTCTTCTATATTCTTTTTTTCTGCCATATCATCTATTTCCTCTAAACTTTCAAGTTGTATGTCCTCAGGAGTTTTATCTGGACGCAACCCTACAAAAACAGGGTGACGAAACATATTTTGGGTTGTTCTTTCACTGTATTTGATAGTACACACTAGTTGTGGCACAACCCATGTAGCTGGCATATTTGTTTGTGGTTTTTCTTTAAAAGGTGTTTTTGGAGTTACAAGAGGTTGCAACAAGGCGTATATCTCCAACAAGAGCTCATGAGAAAAACCCGTGCCAGTATGTCCGGCATACATCAACTCCCCGTTTTGATAAGTACCCAATAGTAATGCTCCAAAGCCGGGGCGTGAACCACGGGGTTCTGTGAAGCCAACAATTACAGCTTCTTTTGTATGCTCTATTTTCACTTTCAACCACTCTTTGCTACGGCTACCTTTATGATATTGCGAAGATTTCTTTTTAGCCATCATTCCTTCAAGCTCTAATTGTGTAACTTCTTTAAAAAAATATTTTCCTTCACCCTCCACATGATCGCTGTATTTTAGATAGTTGGTTTCAACTAGTGCATCTTTTAGCAATTCTTTTCGTTGCATCAAGGTCAACTCGGTGGTGCTATGTCCATTTAAGTAAAGAAGGTCGAATACATGATACACAAGCGGTGCGTTTGGGTTGTAGCCAAAGTGCTGTAGTGTCTGAAAATGGGGCCTATTGTCATTATTGTAAGCCACAATCTCTCCATCCAATATCATTTCATGCTCTTGTTTCTTCAATGATTCTTCTATGGCCTTATATTTTCCTAAGTAAGAGAGTCCATTGCGAGAATATAATTTGAATTTATCGGTTATTTCTGCAATGGCTCTATATCCATCCCATTTTATTTCGAAAATCCAATCATCGTCATCAAAAGGTTCCTCGCGAACACTAGCTAGCATGGGTTTGATGTAATCGTCCAATTTCTTTTGATTAGATAAATAAGGAGCGAAATTTCTTTTACGGGGAGTGCTTTTTATCGTTTTTTTTTTGAAGTTCTTATATCGTTTCTCGGCATGAGCCGTCACTTTTGAATCTTCTGGAGTATAACTTTCTGCATTATATGATCCAGACACAGCAAATTCATCGTTGTGCTTAATGAGAAGCCAAGCATTTTCGCTATCGGCACTTTTTAGTTTCACAAGAGCAAACTCACCTTTCAGTTTTTTACCGTGAAGTATCATTTTCACAGAGCCTTTTTTTAAACTCTCCAAAAGCACCTCTTCATCACTTTTAGCCTCCTCTTTCTCTAAAGATTCGTAGGTTCCTTGGTCCCATATTTCAACCTCTCCTCCACCATAGCTTTCAGCGGGGATTGTACCTTCAAATGTTCTATAGGAGTAAGGGTGGTCTTCCACCATCATAGCTAGTCGTTTGTCATTAGGGTTTAAAGAAGGGCCTTTAGGTAAGGCCCAACTCTTTAACACGCCTTCCATTTCTAATCGAAAATCGTAGTGAAGCCTAGTAGCTGCATGTCTTTGTACTACAAAAACAAGTTTCTGAGAATGTTTTTCATCTTCTCCTTTTGGTTCAGGTGTCTTTTCAAAATTGCGCTTACCATTGTATTCTTTCAATCCCATAATCTTAGATTTAGTTGTGATAATCAGATTAGTTTTTTCCAATAATGTTATGAAACTTTTTTCCTTGATTTCTCTAAACTGGCTTTTAATTGAGCCATTAGATCAACAGTTTTTTCAGACTTTACCTCTGCAGGGGTTGTTTTGGTTTTTTCGCCTTTTGATTTTTGCTCTATTATTTTTAATAAATCTTCCTTATAAGTATCGACATATCTTTCGGGGTTAAACTTTTCTGTGGTTTGTTCAATCAATGCAATAGCCATCTTAAGCTCTCCTTCTTTGATGGTTTTTTTGGGTATTTTTAGTTCGTCGTAGCTACGCAAATCTTCAGGAAAACGAATTTTATTGACAATAAGAATATCTTTGAAGGGTTTTATTACACAGAGGTTTTCTTTGGTTCGCATCACAAAAGTACCTACACCCACCATACCCGTTTTTTTTAGTGCTTTATAAAGTAATGTATATGCATTTTCACCGTTTTTTTGAGGTTCCAAAAAATAAGGAGTTTCAAAATAGACACTTTCTATCTCCTCTTCTTTCACAAATTGTTCTATTGAAAGCATTTTACTTTTTTCGGGACTTGCAGCTTCAAAATCTTCATCTTCTAAAACAATATAGTCATCGTCTATTTTGTAGCCTTTTACAATATTATCCCAGAGAACCTCCTTTCCTGTTTTCTCGTTTACTCTTTTGTATTGAATGTTGCTGTGGTCGTTTTTGTCAAGCATATCTAAATCAAGCGTACTGCTCTCTGTAGCAGAATACATTTTAATGGGGATATTCACCAAGCCAAATCCAATGGCACCGTTCCAAATAGCTTTCATAATTTTAGTTTTTATTTGATTGTTACGCTATTATATACGCTATAACATTGTAAAATGTAGGAAGGTTCGCATGTTGATATAAAGTGTTTGTTTTCTCTGATAATCAAAGCTATACTTTGATAATTTACTTAGAAATAAAATATTTAATAGAGATTTTAAAAGACTCTTAAAAATATTTTACATAGAATGATAAGATGTGAAAACCTTGATTTTACTGAACATAAAATTGAGTAGTTTGTTTTTAGATTACAGGTATTCAAATACTTAATAGAAGATATTATAGGTTTTAAAAAGTATTTATTGTTATATTACTTATAAGTGACAATGCAAAAGCGAGTTTAAATAAAAGAAATAATAGAACTTAATTTTAAAATAGTTTTTCTTTTGAGTGTGTAGTAAAATTCTTATAAAATGGAGCCTGTAAATAAAATTTATGGAAAATTGGATATTCGCAACACTGCCTATTATACAGAAAGTATTGGTTACGGTACTAGCCATTTTTATTCTTGTTATCATAATAACTCGTATATCGGGATTGCGTACATTTGCTAAAATGTCTAACATCGATTTTGCATCAACTATAGCTATTGGTTCTATTTTAGCCACTGTAGTGATGCATCCCGATCAGTCTATTCTAAAAGGAGCTTTAGCCCTAGCTGGAGTTGTCACTTTTCAATCCATTTTCTCTTTCTTAGCAAGAAAATCAGATTACCTAAGAAAATTATTATCTAACGAACCCATCATTTTAATGTATTACGGAAAAATATTAGATAAAAACCTTGCTAAAGCCAATATAAGTAGAGATGAGTTAATAGCTAAACTTCGTGAAGCCAATGCACATAATTTTGATGAAGTGCTTGCAGTAGTATTAGAAACTACTGGTGATATGTCTGTACTTCATTCATCTAAAAAGGATATACAATTAAAAGATGTTTTGAAAGGAGTAAGAGGCATTCCTGACGAAATATCGAAATAAATAATTGTGACTTGGTTCTTAAGTTGCATGTCATAAGTATTAACAACAATAATAAAATCACTTTTTATGAAAACATTTTATACCAATCGCAACAATTTTAGAAAAAGATTCTCGAGGTTATCTTGGGGTGCTATTTTAGCTGGAGCTTTAACAGCTTTTTCTATCGCCTTTTTGCTTAATCTTTTGGGGTGGGGAATAGGTCTCACTTCTATTAATCCATTTACAGATACACAGCCATTCCAAGGATTGGGCTTAGCCACCCTCATTTGGTGGGTAATATCAAATTTGGCTGCTCTTTTTGTGGGTGGTTTAGTGGCTGCTAGAACCGCCGGTTTGCCCTCCTCTGCGGATGGAGGCATACATGGTTTTTTGTCGTGGGGTGTTTATCTTGTAGTGTCTGTTTTTGTGTTCACTTCAATAGCTGGAAGCGCTATAAGTGGCATGGGATCGCTTGTATCATCAATTTTTGGGAGCAATAGCGCAAAAGAAGTAGTGGTAAATTTAAACGACAAGCAAAAGCAATCGGAAGAAGGAGCATTTTCTTCATTCGAGAGTATAAAGCAAGAGATGTTTCAAGTCATTCAAACAGCCGAGAACTACAATATAGTTCCTGGAGATACAAAAGAGCGTACACAAAGAGGTATAAATGAGTTGCAGTCTGAAACATCGAGAGCCATTAAGGATTTAAATCTGAAGAATGCAATATCGGAATTTGTGAATGATATTGATGTAAATCTTGATGACGAAGGTAATTTAGATATCACCGTAGAGGGAGACGGAAACTATATAAATGGGGAGGAGCTAAAAGCTTATTTAGTCAATAATACTGATTTGACAGAAGAACAAATTGAAGGTGTTGTAGCCAAATGGGAAAGGAATCTTGACGAAGCAGTTGAGAAAGCAAAACAACTTTATGCCACTGCAAAAACGAAAGCTCTAAAAGCGAGCGAAGAGGTTGCTGATGCTGTGGGTAAGACAAGTATATATCTATTTTTTATTCTCTTATTGGGTGCATTGGCAGCATTTCTAGGGGGTGCTACTGGAGCACCATTTTTGTCAGTTGAAGAAGAGAGAGAAAAAGAGATTATTGAAGATGTTGTAGAAGATTAAAGATATTAATAACCTAAACTATAAATATATGTCACTAACAACAATTTTATTAAGCATTTTACTACCACCCGTCGCAGTTTTAATGAAAAGGGGATTTGGTGGTGCATTTTTACTTAATTTGCTTCTTACCATTATAGGATGGATTCCGGGGGTTATACATGCCTTATTGGTCAACGACAGGTAGTTACTAAAAACAAGTGCTTTCTTGTTTTTCTTCTTATAGCTATACTTTTATGGTAAGATCATTTGAATAATACATTTATAAAAATGATGCTAACTGATCAACTAATTAATTGTTAGCAATAAGTTGACGATATAGACTGATGAGAAAAATTCTATCTATTTTATTATTATGGAAAAACAAAAACTGAATATTTTTTGTTTATATGCTGAATAAGGTCTTATTTATTTAGTTCTATTTTAAATCTTTAAAACTAAAAAGTTATGGAAAAGAAAGATGACAAGAGTAAAGATTCAAAAACAAAAAAAGTAGAGCCTAACAAAAAAGAAAATGACAAAAAAAGCAAAGACACTAAAAGTACAAAAAAGAAATAAGTAATCTTTTAGGGTTACAAGTAAAAAAACAGGTTGTCTTTTTTGTGCAACCTGTTTTTTATCATTTCTTTATTCCAATTCTCTTAAATCTATGTACACAGACCATTTTTCTGGACAATCTTGAGATTTAGCCTCCCATATATATTTATCGAGATGAGTATATTCTAATGGTTTTCCTTTCCGTATAGCGTTTACAATATGATCGCTAACTATTTTTTGAGCACTAATTTTGGAGGTATAGTATAAATATAATATTGCAGCTCTTTTAAAAGAATCAACCGTAGTAAACCCATATTCATGGAAATCTTTTGTGAGCATTTTATCTTTTCCAAAATATAGATTAAAGCCATGTCTAGAAAAATCAGCTTCGACACCATTTTTAGAAACCCCTGCGTATATCTGGTAGATACCTTCTTCTTCGGTTTCGTACACCTTTTGATTAACCCATTTTTCTAAAAAACATTGTAGCTTTTTCATTTTCCAATAACGCTTTTGTTTTAATTGGTTCATAATTGAAGCTCTTCTTAAACACACTAAATAGCAGTAAAGTTCTTCATAAATAAAATATATACAACAAATATTATTTATTGTTTAATTTTGGTTAGACAAATCATTTAAGAAACTGGTCATTTAATTAATCTTTGCGGCCTTACCAAAACAATAGGAACGATAGACTTGTTTAATATAAAAACCTCAATTGTAATTTGTTACTTCAATAAACAAGATTGTGTGTAGCAGTTAAAATTAGAAGGTACTGCTGTTATTGTAATAAAAACTGTCTTTTAAACAATATGCAGCATCAAATGAGATGTACTACTAAAGTAATAGTGCATGATTATGAACTAATAAAAATAAGAATTATGTTATCTAAAGCAAAAACATTAGGAAAATACAAATTAAAAGGATTAAATGGAACAATTGGTAGAGTTGATGAGTTTTATTTTGATGATAGGCACTGGGCTATTAGATATCTTGTTGCAGACACTGGGAATTGGCTCTCAGGAAGACAAGTTCTTTTGTCTCCATACTCATTGGTAGCTATCAATAAGGAGGAAGAGAGTATAAGTGTTAATTTATCTGAGAAGCAAATAGAAGATAGCCCTTCGCTCGAAACAGACAAGCCTGTGTCTCGACAATACGAAAACGCCTTTTTTAGCTATTATGGTTATCCCACTTATTGGCACGGCGAGCTTTTATGGGGAGCTTCTCCATTCTTATTACGTGATAACAATGAATTGCTAGAGCACCAACAAAAAAAAGAAGAACAGTCTTGGGACCCACATCTACGAAGTACTAATGATGTGACAGGACACCATATTGAAGCCAAAGATGGAGCAATAGGCCATGTTGAGGATTTTATTATTGATGATGAAACATGGGCTATTCGTTATTTAATAATTGACACTAAGAATTGGTGGGGAGGTAAAAAGGTTTTAATTTCGCCTAGTTGGGTGAATAAACTTAGTTGGGAAGAATCTAGGGTGTATGTCAATCTAACAAAAGAGAGGATAAAACAAGCACCCGAGTATTCTGACGATTTATTTGTTACCCGCAATTATGAAGAGCAGTTGCATCAACACTATAACAAAAAGGGTTATTGGACAGACGAATTTAATGATAACTTACCCATAATATAAAATAGTGTATAGAGGCTGCCTGCCTCAAAAAAGGGCTATTTGGGTGAGAAAATATCTTTTTTACCATTTGTTTTTGTGCTTATTGTAATTGAAAGTTATAGACCAAGCGCATTGTAGATTTTTTAGGTGCCATTATATCTGAACATTTAGGATGTCACTACGTTAGAATTAGTAAGTAAGAGAGACAATAAGAGATTTTTAGATATTGTGTTACATAAAAAAAAGAGCTTTGTTGTATCTTTTATCAATTAAAAATACTCTTAATCTTCATAGGCCATAAAAATAATGTGTGATATGATTTTTCTACTAAACTATAATTTTCAAAATTGAAACACATACTCCTCTATGAATCATAAACCCAGTCATTATTATGATAGAAATGCAGCAC
>CAYVLC010000078.1:0-12369 GCA_964452155.1 uncultured Dysgonomonadaceae bacterium | reverse complement strand
CATAATTTATAATTTAGATATGGAATACCAACAAACACCTCCTCCTGCACCACCTTTAGCACGGGACTATGACATACCAGCAAGACCAAAATCATGGCTGCTAGAGTCTATCATAGCTACACTAGTGTGCATGCCATTTGGCATTGTAGGTCTAGTAAATGCAGCGCGAGTAAACTCACTATACGATCAAACACTTTACGAAAAATCTAAACGTGTATCGGCCAATGCAAAAAGATGGACCCTCATTGGGTTTGGAGTAAGCATCTTTTTTATTATCCTCACTTTTCTCATTTCACAATTAGGTTCTCTTTCAGAGATGAATCTACCCATGTCTGGTGGCGAGCCTCTATTTTTTTAAAAATGTTGTTGGCGAAGTATAAGAAATATCTACTCATTACGGTTGCAACAGTTTTTGTTGCAACCGCACTGTCTGTTTTTTTTTACGTAGATCCATCTATTTATCCTTTCTTTCCCAAGTGTCCCTTTCTTATAGCTACAGGGTTGGAGTGTCCTGGTTGTGGTTCGCAACGAGCAATACACCAACTGCTGCATCTGAATATTGCAGGTGCATTTCGTCAAAACCCTATTGTGGTACTCTATATTCCTTATGTTGTGGTGGGAATTTACCTCGAGTACTTAGGAGGGAACAAGAAATTTCTGCGTATTAGACATATCTTGTTCGGAAAAGAGGCTGCAACTATTATAGTGGTTTCCATCATCATTTTCTGGATAGGTAGAAACATTTTCTAAAAACACGTGTCTCATTTCTTTTTTATAAAATACACTATGAAATCAATTTATTACAACCTTACGATGATTGTTTTACTATCTTTTTCTATAGGCTGTGGAGTTGCCAACTCGCAGAACAACGAAGCAAAGCCCCTTTCACTTAAAATTGCTAGCTACAATGTGCGCAATGCTAAAGGGATGGACAATGTGGTTGACTTTGATAGAGTGGCCAAAGTAATTAACGATATGGATGCACAAGCAGTAGCTATTCAAGAGCTAGATAGTGCCACACAACGCAGCCATGGATTGGTAGTGCTAGATGAACTAGCCAAGAGAACCAACATGTTTGCTTCGTTCAATGCATCGATAGAGTTTAGCGGAGGCAAGTATGGCAATGGCATTTTAACGAAAGAAAAACCATTGAGAAAAGAAGCAATAGCACTGCCGGGGAGGGAAGAAAAACGTAGCCTACTAATTGTAGAGCTAGAAGATTATGTGGTGTGCTGTACCCACTTTTCTCTCAACGAGGAAGACAGACAAGCATCTATTGTATTGATACAACAACAAACCGAAAAATACCAATCGAAGCCTGTGTTCTTGGCAGGCGATTTCAATGCATATCCAAATTCTACCGAAATAAGAGAATTATCGAAAAATTGGATATTACTAAGCGACACAACAAAAGCAACATTCCCATCGGATGGGCCTGCAGAGGTAATTGATTATATATTCTTGAAAAGCAACAACCTAAACAACTACATTGCGAAAAGTGCAGATGTAGTGAATGAACCAATGGCCTCAGACCATAGGCCACTGTGGGTAGAGGTTACAATTGAGAGGTGAAAAATGCAGATAAAGACATTGATAGCGAAAGAAACATTGGAGTCTTATTTCCTAGAACGAATGCTTGTAAAAAACTGACAAAGACGCTCTATGAAAACAACAAAGACACCCAAAATGAGTGCCTTTGTAGGTGATTTAAAGAATAATTGAAACAAAGCTTAGAGATTTTACATAACCTGCGATATACTTACTGTCCAAGCTAAATCGCAAGGTGGATTAGTGCGGATACTAGTGGGAATGTAAACTTTTACCCCCTCTGCTGTATTCTCCCATTTCAGATTTTCCTTGCTGCCAAGCACGGCAAGCTTAGCATTGTCAGCAGCAAAAATGCCTTTTATAGTAAATGATGCTGGAAGCTTCTCTGCAAGAGTTTTATTGTCTGTTTGGTCAAGATAAATGGCATATACTTCTTTTGTATCCTTTTTTTGGGTCAAACATATATTATCAGATTTAAAAGGTTCGATAGCCCTTGTGGAGTATATGGCCTCGCCGTTTACTTTAATCCAATTGCCCATAGCTGTCAACAATGTGTAAGCTGCTTCTGGCCATCTTCCGTCGGGGCCTGGACCTATGTTATACAATAAGTTTCCGCCTTTAGCCACAATGTCCACCAGCATGTGAATGGCCTCTTTTGGTGACATATACTGTGGGTTGGGAACCCACCCCCAGCCACCTCCTGCAATAATACAAGACTCCCAAGGATAAGGTAGTTGGGTTTCGGGAACACGATTCTCGGGTGTCAGGTAGTTTTGGTTTGGCCCATGCACTGCTCTGTCAACAACAATAAGACCAGGTTGCTTTTTGCGGGCTTTGGCAGCTAGTTCATCCATCCGAATATCTTGGTTCACAGTTCGGTTTTTAATAAATCCCGACGGGGTCAATCCCTCTTTTCTTGCATAAGACTGCTCAATGAGTGAGGCTGGCTTTTCGGCAACCCAGCCACCATCGAGCCACAAAATATCTACTTTTCCATAATCGGTCATCAACTCCATTATCTGATTGTGCGTAAACTCAACAAACTTTTCCCACTTGTCTGGATAGAGCGCAGGATCGTAGTTCACATTCCTATCGAAGGGTGGAAACTTGGGATCCCAATAATATGGGTTGCTCCAGTCTGGCTTAGAAAAATAAGCTCCTGCCCATAAACCCTTTGCTCGAAAAGCATCAAAGATTTCTTTGGTAATGTTGGCTTTTGGATTTACACTATACGGAGTTTCTTTGTCGGTAATTTTGTAATCGGTGTATTTAGAATCGAACATGCAAAATCCGTCATGATGTTTGGTGGTAAAAACCACATACTTCATGCCAGCATCGTTGGCCGCATTGGCCCATTTCTCTGGATTGAAACCAATGGGGTTGAACGACAGTTTCAAGTCTTCGTACTCTTTTTTATAGGTGAAGTAATCATTGGGGTTGGTGCCTTTTGTTCGTTCACACCAACCATAGTCTTCAGGACTAAGGCTCCACGACTCTACAATACCCCATTGGCTGTATGTGCCCCAGTGCATTAGCAAACCAAACTTGAGGTCTTGCCACTCATCTAGTTTTTGTAAAACTGCCTCATCTTTGGGCCAAACATAATCGGTCACTTCGTGTTTGTACTGCCCAAAAGATAGCATTACAGACAGAATTGGAATAATTGCAATAAACTTTTTCATATTGATCTTTTTTCTCATTAAAAAAACAGTTAAATATTTATGAATATACTGGAGATGGTTTAAAATCATTTTTTCTGCAATTATAAATCTATTAAAGCTCAGATCGTACTATGCAAAACTAACATAAATAGAATTTAATCTTAACGAAAAATGAAATTACAAAATATTCCTGTAAGAATCGCCCAACTTCACGGATTTATTTAATATTCAAAAACATAATTAAGCATCCATTGGGAAATAAACCGAGAAAACGAGAGTTAAATGTGAGACACAAAAGTGATGGTGAAAATTACGTGTTTGCCTATTTTTTTATTACACTTAAAGAACAGTTCCTTCCTAACGGAGCTCTTGGGGCGGAAGGTTATCAATTTACTAAAGACAGAAAGGTTTTATCTACAGAGCCAAACCAAACATAATTAATCGCATTTCATCAAGACGAATTGTTTGCCCCATTGCCAGTTTGTGTACCAATCACGCGACATCAAAAAGCTACATCTTTACGAACCTATTTCTTCAGAAGTCTCCAACCCCGTATTCTCATCCAAATACAAATTATTGACTACCGTAATCACTATCACCAATGTGGGCACTGCCAACACTATGCCCCACCCACCAGTGAGGGTTCCCATCAACACTTGAAAGAATATAAGCAATGCAGGAGGGATGTTCAACAATTTTTTCTGCACATTGGGTGTAATAAAATTACTCTCTATTATTTGTGCTGTAAGATACAACCCTGCCACCAACAAGGCTTGTGTGGGACTGGTCAAAAGGGCCACCAACACAGCAGGAATCATTGCTATGATTGGTCCAAAGTTAGGAATCACGTTCAACAATCCAGCCGAAATAGCCAATATCAACCACATATCAACTCCAAGAATTAACAATCCAGTTGCTGTAAATATAAAAACCACCAACCCCGATACAATTGCCCCTTTGATCCACTTCTTAAGATTTAGGCCCAAGTCTTCAAACAAACGCTTCGCTTTTACTTTTCCCCTGCGCGGAATCATATTCACCACACCATTTACATAATCAAAAGGAGCAATGGAAAGAAACATGGCAAGAAAAACTACAATGTATAAATCGCCAAACACACCAAACGAAGATTTAAAGAACCCTTGCAAAAAAGGCAAAACTTTCTTTTGATTCTCAATATCGGCAACATATTCCGATACTTTTTTTCCAACATCGCTTTTGTTGAGATACTCTTGCGCATTTTCAATAATGACAGGTACTGCCTTTTGCATTTCCTGGTATTGATTCTGAGCCTCAGCTCCCAACAACCAAAAGAACAACCCAACTACTATCACCATCAATGCAATGGTAACAGTGAGTGAAATGCCATCTTTCCAACCAGTCCATTTCTTTATTTTGCCCGATATAGCAGCAAAGAACAATGCAATAAGCGAAGCTGCCAGCAAGAGGAGAAAAGCATTGAATGTTTTGTAGATTATCAAAATCATAATGGCTACAAAAGCAGTAATACTAACTGTAGTCCATACTTTATTTGCAAAACGTGAAGATGTGTGCGATTGGTTTTCTGTTTTCATAGGAGGTAGTCTAGAGGGGGTTTAGATTAATAGATATTAAAACAAATCATTGTGGCGAAATGTTTTGGTGTAAATGCACTAAACCTAGTAATAATAGACAATTGATCCTTCGACAGGCTCAGGAATCGCAATTGATAATTGAGGGAATGACAATAGTCTGTGATTGATTGCTGATTGATATCACTCCTTAGCCCCACCCTGTATTGCTCCCTGCCAACAGCTATTTAATTATAAACCTAACGGCCAAATAATTGGAACACTGATGACACTGATTGAACAGATAAACTCGGATAAATACGGTTTGGGGTTTGAGGTAAGTAATTGACAGTTGACCCTCTCGAAGGGTCAACTGTTCGCACCATTCGCAATTCGTAATTAATGCTTGATTGCTTCAATCAATTTCTCCACAGCTCCATCAATAGTCCCTTCGGTTTGTAGCAAAGTCACAAACTTGCTGCCAATAATTGCACCCGATGCATTGTTGCAAGCCGCATCAAAGGTCTGTTTGTTGGAAATACCAAAACCTATCAACCGAGGGTTTTTCAAATTCATGCCATTCACCCTACTGAAGTAGGCTAAGTTCTCATCTCCAAAAGATGATTTTGCACCCGTTACTGAGGCTGTAGAAACCATGTAGATGAACCCATCTGTGTGCTTATCGATCAAGCGAATGCGGGTATCAGAAGTTTCGGGGGTTATCAACATTATCATGTGCAGACCATGCGCCTCGGCTATAGACTTGTAGTTTTGGAGATAATCTTCGAAAGGCAAATCGGGAATGATGATGCCATCAATTCCACAACGCTCTGCCTCAGCACAGAAATTATCAAATCCAAATTGCATAATGGGGTTGAGATAGCCCATCAATACCAACGGAATTTGCACCGAATCTCTCACAACCGATAGTTGAGCGAAAAGAGTCTTCAGGTTCATCCCGTTTTGCAATGCCTTGCTGCCCGAGTTTTGAATAACGGGCCCATCGGCCATGGGGTCGCTAAAGGGTATGCCTATCTCTAGGAGTTTTACACCATTTTTCTCGAGCGATTGAATAATGGGGAGTGTATCGTTCAACTGAGGGAATCCGGCAGTAAAATATACCGATAATATGTTGCTCTTGTCTTTGTCGAAAAGTTGATCTATTCTGTTCATTTTTTTATTGATTCTATAAATTGATGGATAAGTGAACTGTTTTTGTTGGCAGGCGACACTTCAAACTGACTGTTGATGTCGATACCAATACACCGAGGGTGCGAAAACTGCTGGAGTGCCAGCACATCTTCTGCTCCAATGCCCCCACTGAGCAGAAAAGGAGTGTGCCCCCGATAGTTGTGCAGCAATTGCCAATCGAACTTCCTACCCGAACCGCCATAAGCCCTTGTATCAGTATCGAAAAGGAAATAGTGGCAACAGCCTTCATACGCAGCAATATTTTCGGTAGGAAAAGTAGTGCCAATGCCAAAGGCTTTCATCACTTCAACTCCGCTATCGGCAAGTTGTTGGCACAACTGAGGCGACTCGTTGCCATGCAACTGCACAATATGGAGCGAGAATATGCTTACTTTAGAAAAAATAGTTTCGCTGCATTCGTTCACAAACACCCCCACCTTTTTGGCTTTCTGCGGAAGATAGTTGGGCATGCTGTCAACATATCTTTTGGAGTGTGGATAGAAAATAAATCCCATCCAATCTACACCCAATGCTTCAACAGCACGAATATTCTCGCCATTGCGCATGCCACATACTTTAATGACGAATGACTTGTTATGCATGAATGTTTGAGATAAAATGATGAAGCGCCTCGCCCGGGCTGTCAGTTTTCATAAAGTTTTCACCAATCAGAAAACCTCGGTAGCCAGCCTGCCTTAGTTGATACACAGTGTCGGCATCCGATATACCACTTTCCGATATCAACACCGCCTGGGTAGGCAAGCGATCTATCATTTGGTAAGATTTTTCCACATCGGTAACAAACGAACCCAAATTGCGATTGTTGACCCCAATCATGTTGTTGAGAGGCGATATGTGCTCTATTTCGGTTTCGTCGTGTAGTTCTAGCAACACATCCAACCCCAAGTCTAGGGCAGTTTTGGTAAACTCTTTGCACTGCTGTGGCGAAAGTGCAGCGGCAATCAGCAAAATGGCATGGGCACCGTGCATCTTAGATTCATATAGCTGATATTCATCCACAATAAACTCTTTTCGCAACACAGGAATAGAAGTAGCAGCAATGCCCTCTTGCAAATCGGTAATAGTGCCCCCAAAGTAATCCTCGTTGGTGAGAATGGACAAAGCAGCTGCTCCACCCTTCTGATATTGCAACGGAACAATGGCAGCATCGGCCTGCCTATTGATCCACGATTTGGAAGGCGACTTGCGCTTGAACTCTGCAATAATGCCATGCGAAGAGTCTAGCAGAGCATCCTTTAACGAACGAGCCAAATAGGTTTGCGATTCAATTCTTCTGACCACCTCTTTTATAGATAGCAACTCCTTTTGCTTATCTACTTCTTGCCTTTTGTGGGCAATTATTTCGCTTAATACGTCTTTCATTGTCAACTGTTTATTTCGATGAATTTACTCAAACTCTTCAGAGCCTTCTTAGCACTGATAGACTCTTTGGCAATATCAATGCACTCTTCTATCGTTTTGTTCTCCTCCATCAACTGAATGGCAAAAGCAGCATTTAGCATCGCAACATTGGTTTGGGCTGCCGTGGCTGTGCCACTCAACACATTGTTGAATATTGCTACAGCCTCTTTGATGGTGGTGCCGCCATATATATCCGATTCTTTTATTCTATCAAAGCCCAGCTCTTCGGGATGATACAATTGCTCCCCGTTGTTGGATATTACTTTAAAGTCGCCCGTTAGAGAAATCTCGTCGTAGCCATCCATGCTGTGCACTATGCTAAACTTCTTTTTGTTGGCCTGATAGATGTAGCGGTACAAGCGGGATAGCGATAGGTTGTAAACACCCAATAGTTGATACTCGGGCTCAACAGGATTGACCAACGGACCTAATACATTGAAGAAAGTGCGCACCCCCAAACTCTTTCGTGTGGGAGCAACAGCTTTTAGAGCAGGACTGAAAAGCGGTGCATGCAGGTAGGCAATACTTGCCTCATCCAGACTTTTGCGCAGCACATCAATGTTGGTGGTAAACTTCACCCCTTGCTGTTCCATTGCATTGGATGACCCACTTACCGATGTTGCACCATAGTTGCCATGCTTCACCACAGAGTAGCCTGCCCCAGCAACTATAAAACTTGCTGTTGTAGAAATATTGAATGTATTCTTTCCATCGCCACCTGTGCCTACAATGTCCACAGCCTTATAGTCCTTCAAGTCTATTTGTGTGCGCATCTCCATCAGAGCTTCACGAAAGCCCAACACCTCATCTACAGAGATGCTGCGCATCAAGAAAATAGTAATAATGGCCGATAATTGTGTGTCGGGAACTTTGCCATTCACAATTGCAGTGAGCAATTCATGCGATTCTTCTCGGGTGAGATAGTGATAATCTAGGAGTTTTAAGAGAATATTTTTCATTTTTATTATTGTTGTTATAGTAAGCACACGGTTTACAAATAAAGTGCGCGCGTGTTATAAATCTGAGCGACTAGCATTGTTTTCCAGAAAATTCTTAATTATTTGTTCTCCCATCGGTGTCAAAATAGATTCGGGATGAAACTGCACACCATGCAAATCGAAAACAGTATGTTTTAAAGCCATTATTGTGGACGTTTCGTCCTCAGCTGTAATAGTCAACTCTTTTGGGAAATTATCCTCAGATACTATCCACGAATGATAGCGCCCAACGTCCATTGCGGCAGGTAGGTCAGTAAATATATAATCGTTTTCTATTATATTTACAGCAGTTTGCACACCATGATGCACCAAAGGTGTATTTTCGAGTTTGGCACCAAAGGCCAAGCCTATGGCTTGATGTCCTAAACATACACCCAGCATACTTTTAGTTTTGGCATACGCTTTAATTAATGGTAGCAGCAGGCCAGCTTCTTCGGGAATACCAGGGCCGGGCGAAAGAATTATTTTATCGAACTTCGCTACGTCTTGCAAATCTATTTTGTCGTTTTTCGCAACAGTTATATCACTGTAGCCTAGTTTTTTTACACAATGCACCAAGTTGTAGGTAAACGAATCGTAATTGTCGAATATCAATATCTTCATAGCTATTGTTCTTTAAACGTTGTGTAATGATGTAGCCAAATCAATAGCTCTTTTCAGCGCACCCAACTTATTGTTTACCTCTTGCAGTTCGCTTTCGTCATTGCTCATTGCAACAACTCCTGCTCCTGCCTGATACCACAACTCATTGTTGCGGCTCACAAATGTTCTAATTGTGATGGCTTGATTGATATTGCCATTCAGACCCACAAAACCAATACATCCACCATACGCTCCACGATTATGCGCTTCAATCTCCGAGATTAATTGCATAGCACGCACTTTGGGTGCACCCGAAAGTGTTCCTGCCGGAAATGTATCAAAAAAAGCTTTCATCGGATTGCTCCCTTTTTCCAATTGTCCGCTAACGCGCGACGTAAGATGAATTACATGCGAAAAGTATTGTGGTTCTTTATAAAAATCTACTTGCACATCCGAAGCATTTCTACTCAAATCGTTTCGGGCCAAATCTACCAACATCACATGCTCTGCATTCTCTTTAGGATCGCTCAACAAAGCCTCTGTGGCCTCCTTGTCTTCCTTTATGTTTCCGGTGCGCTTAGCTGTGCCAGCAATGGGGTCTATGCTAATGGTGTTGCCTTTGACCTTACAATGCGTTTCGGGCGACGTGCCAAATATTCGAAAACCACCAAAATCAAAATAGAAAAGATAGGGCGAAGGATTGATAGACCTGAGTGCCCTATATACTTTAAAATCATCGCCCGAAAAACGTTGTACAAAACGGCGCGAAAGCACTATTTGAAACACATTGCCACGGCGACAATGGTCTATACCAGTTCGCACATATTGCTTGTACTGCTCATCTGTGATTGTACTTGTTTCCTCTCCTTCTGCAAAGAAGTTGTAGGTAGCAAAGTTGCGGGCATTAATCAATGATTCAATGGTGCCCATCTGGCTCTCTTCGCCATCGAAGATCAACTCAATGAGCGTGATTTCGTCTTTGAAATGATTGAACACCAACAAGTATTTATAGAGAATATATCTCAAGTCGGGCGCATCGTTGCGTTTTTCTTTGCTCTCTTTTATGGTGATGTTGTCTGTATATTTTACACAATTGAAAGTAGTGTATCCAAAAAGCCCACATTGCTCAGCCATTTCGCCTTCTATTGCAAAATGAGAGATAAAGTCGCTCATGGCATCAGAGATACCAAAAGTATGAGATAGGCTTTTAGTTGTTTTACTGTTGTCGGGAAAGGTCTGAATGCACTCGCCACGGTTTATATCGATGTGCCCAATCGGGCTAAGACCTATGAAAGAAGTGCTATCTTCGCCCGAGTGATAGTCGGAACTTTCGAGCAAAGCCGACTGTGGGAACTGATCCCTTACCTTAAGGTATATGCTTACGGGGGTATGTAGGTCGCCCAATATCTTCTTCGTGATGGTTGTATAATTGTACTTCATGTTGTATGGCTATTATTATTGTTTATGCTGAAAATAGGTTGATAAATCTTTGTCGCCCCTACCCGAAAGAGTAACTACAACCACATCCGATTCTTTAAAATCGACCTTACTTAGAACTGCCAAGGCATGTGCCGACTCCAGAGCTGGAATGATACCTTCGTGGCGAGTCAGATCATAGGCAGCTTGCAAGGCCTCTTCATCGTCAACAGACAAAACTGTTGCACGATTGGTCTCGGCCAAGTTGGCATGAATAGGACCAATACCCGGATAGTCCAATCCTGCAGAGATAGAATAAGGCTCCACAATCTGACCATCATCGGTCTGCATCAACAATGTTTTGCAACCATGAATAATACCCATCTTGCCCAACTGAATGGTAGCAGCCGACTCCCCACTTGCTGCCCCCTTTCCGCCTGCCTCAGCAAGTATTATTTTCACATCATCGTTGTCTAAAAAATGATAAATAGTGCCTGCAGCATTACTACCCCCTCCCACACATGCCACCAAATAGTCGGGCGCATTGCGTTGCTCTTTTTCTACCAATTGAATTTTTATCTCTTCGCTAATCACAGATTGCAAGCGAGACACCAAATCGGGATAAGGATGTGGCCCAACTGTAGAACCTATTATATAATGTGTATCTGTGGGATGCGAACACCAGTCGCGAATGGCTTCGTTAGTAGCATCTTTCAGTGTCATGCTACCCGAGGTAACCGGAACAACGGTTGCTCCCAACATTTCCATCTTTTGCACATTTACTGCCTGGCGGGCTACATCTACCTTGCCCATATACACAATGCACTCCATTTGCATTAGTGCACACACCGTAGCTGTGGCCACACCATGCTGCCCAGCACCAGTTTCTGCAATAATACGGGTTTTGCCCATGCGCTGGGCAATCAGAATTTGGCCAATGGTGTTGTTTATCTTATGAGCACCTGTATGATTTAGGTCCTCGCGCTTAAGATACACCTTGCAGTTATGCTTTTCTGAAAGATAACGCGACAGGTACAAAGGCGAAGGACGCCCAACATAGTCGCGCAACAAACTATCGAAATCTTTCTTGAAAGAGGCACTCTCTATAATAGACAGGTATTCATGTTGAAGCTCGTTCACACAACGGTGCAATATTTCGGGTATATAAGCACCTCCAAAGTTTCCGTAAAATCCCAATTCGTTCACTAAATAGTTTCTCATAATGCTGTTGATATATTGATGTTGATTGTTCTTGAAAATAAAAAAACCCATCGCAGGTGCGACAGGCTTCAATATGATTTTATGTTATACTTTTATATATATGCATATAGCTGGCTTTCCCTTACGACTAACTGAGTTGTAAGTGGCGCCACCAATATCTATTTGAAAGTAATATGTTCATTTTGCTATTTTAATGATGCAAATCTAACAAAAAAAGTAATTCATGTTGTATATATTACAGCTTTTAACAAAATTATTTTCTAAAAGTTCAAAAGAAAGAAGAAGAAGTAAGAATTATGAAATATGATGTTGGCTACTGATTGCTGACTGCTGACCGCAAATTAACGCAAATTAATGCGAGGTGAGGTATGTACTCGAAGCTTCTAGCTTCGAGATAGGGATAGGGATAGTAAACAACATGCAATCGCATGGGAATTATTAGCCAACAGAAAACACTGAATCAATTATGAATTATGAATTATGAATTGTGAATGCGCTGGTATTGCTGACTGCTGATTGCTAATTGAACAGATGAACGCAGATAAATGCGGGGTTTGGTATGAGAAATGTGGTCTCTGGTAGTCGTGCTAATATTGCAGCTTCTATTTGCAAGGCTGGTCATTTGGAGAGAGACGCGATAAATCGCCGTCTCTACAGTTCTGTAAATATTATACACACAGTGTTAACGGCTAACAGCCAATGCCTAACAGCTGTTTTTTTCAACAGATTCCTCCCGCTGGTCGGAATGACAGGGAATTAATTGTCAATTGCGCTGGCCTG
>CAYVLC010000077.1:2128-12383 GCA_964452155.1 uncultured Dysgonomonadaceae bacterium | reverse complement strand
GTTTCCCAATGGAATCATTTGAAGAAGGAATGAAACGCAAACCTCACGTAATAGCAGTTGATGCGGGTTCTACCGACCCGGGTCCTTATTACTTAGGAGCGGGAAAATCTTTTACTGACAGAAACTCGGTGAAGAGAGATTTAGAAATAATGATTCCTGCAGCTTTAGAGCAAAACATTCCTGTAATTATTGGAACAGCGGGAGGTTCGGGTGGAAGGCCTCATGTGGCATTCTGCGTAGATATTATAAAAGAGATAGCAAGAGAGAAGAGTCTCTCTTTTAAAATGGCTGTTATACAATCTGAATTTGATAAAGATTTTATCAAACAGAATTTAAAAGAGGGCAATATAGAGCCTTTGTTTCCTGCCAAGCAGATAACAGAAGCCGATGTTGACGATACTGTTAGAATTGTAGCACAAATGGGCGAAGAACCATTTATGGAAGCTTTAGAGCAGGGTGCCGATGTGATTTTAGCGGGTAGGTCTTACGATCCATCTGTGTTTGCGGCACTTGCTATTAAAGAGGGTTTTGATAAAGGACTAGCCATTCATTTAGGTAAAATATTGGAGTGTGCGGCTATTGCTGCATTGCCTGGTAGCGGTAGCGATAGCATGTTTGGATATCTGCGCAAAGACAACTTTGTGCTAGAGCCTCTGTCGCCACTGCGCAAATGTACTACGCTGTCTGTTGCTGCACATACACTGTATGAAAAAAGCAATCCCTACATCCTCCCTGGGCCTGGAGGGGCTATCAACTTGCATGAGTGCGAGTTTGTACAATTGGACGATGATAAAGTGAAGGTGTCGGGAAGTAGGTTTGTTTCCACTGACGATTATTTTGTGAAACTCGAAGGGGTAAGAAAAGTGGGCTATCGCACCATTTCGTGCGCTGGAGTGAAAGACCCCATCATGATTTCGAAAATCGATAGTATCACACAAAGTGTGAAAGATAGGGTTCAGAACAACTTTGAAAACTATGGTATCACCGATTTTTTCCTCGATTTTAAAATCTACGGAAAGAATGGTGTGATGGCCATGTTTGACCATGTAGATGAGGAGCTGGGCCATGAACTGATGATTATCATTGAGGCTGTTGCCCCCACCCAAGAGCAAGCAAGCACTATTTGTGGATTTGCACGTAGCACAATGCTGCACTTTGGTTACGAAGGACGCATAGCAACTGCTGGGAATCTTGCTTTTCCATTCTCTCCATCCGATGCTGAAATGGGCGAAGTGTATGAGTTTAGTGTGTATCATCTATTGAAAATAGATAACCCTACCGACGTTTTCCCCATAGAATACATAGAGTTTAACAAACAATCTTAAATAGCAAAACAATGGAATACAAATTACAAGATATAGCCTCAGTAATAAGAAGTAAAAACTCAGGTCCTTACGAATTGACTTTTGATGTAATTTTCAAAGAGTTTGAAATGTACGAGAGAGTAAAAGAAGCAAAATCTATCAATGAGAAAGACTTTGCATTGCTGTACAACATTCCCGAATCTGACATAATAAGTTTGGTCTATTTCGATCCTGCAAAAGCAGTAAAAGTAACCATCGTAAGACCCATACCTTCGGGTTCGCTCGGCGAAACAGATGTGTATGGAGCTCAGCAACATGCACCTTTTATGAAATTCAAGTTTACTCTCTAATTAAAAGAGGAGGGGGGGGACGGTACATTGATTTGGTCAATTAAATTAAACAACAACATAGGCTTATGCGCAACCTCATTCAAGAATATATGGTTTCCTCGCAATATTTTGCGCCAAGAGGGAGAGAGCGGTTAATGTTTCTAGGAGAACAAATTGCTCAAAAGCATTTGCATTACAGCGACAGTTTAATTGGTATTGTAGGCGATGCAGGTTCTGGAAAATCTTCCTTGATAAATGGAATGTTTCCCGGTCTTGAATTGTCTAACGATGATGACATTATCAATCCCCGCAAAATAATGCAAGTGAGAGACTTGATGCAAGATATTCCTGATGCAGCAACTTATCATTTAGATATGCGTTTTCAGATGGCATTTACGCAAATGTACGAAATTGTAGATTTTGTGAAAGCAGTGCTGAAGATGAAAAGACGCGTTGTGATAGAACACTTCAACTTGTTATATGACGCACTGGGGCTCAATGCCGATATTATTGTAGGGATAGGAGAGGAGATAATTGTAACTCGTCCCACCATATTTGGTCCTATTCCTCAGAGCATTTATGAGATAGTGCATCAGTCGCTCAAGTTTAGAAAGATGGCGCATACTGCCGAAGAGGTGGTGGCGCAAGTTTTACAAAATGATTTTAGTATATCTACTGACAATTTCTACAGTTCGGATATTCGGAATGGTTTTGTTCTCAAATTTTTGAAAGAGCCAAAAGTCGATCTTGACAAGCTTGAACTTTTATCGCAAAAAATGCTTTCTCGAAATTTGGATGTATCGTACTATGACGAAGATCATATACAGATGGGAGATGAGATAATACTATGTGATGGTGCTCGTTTTCATGTAAATAACACCTCTGAAATAGAGCATTTTTCGGTTCTGAAAAAATTGATACAAGACCCTAAAACAAAAGTTTTTAATCTGATAGGTGTTATTGACGGAAATCTGGATGATTTGGAAAATAGGAATACATTGTATTTCTTAAAGAGACAATAATTGGAATGAGAGAAATAAAAGCCCCGCAAATAGCTCTGTTGGTAGAGCAACTATGCATTGAGGCATGTTGTGTAATTACTGACGATATAGAATCTGGTTTCAAAAGTAGTTTGCAAACGGAGCAATCTCCTTTGGGGAGAGAGATTTTAGCAACACTAATAAAGAATGCCCAAATAGCCAAAGAGGAAAAAAATCCTATTTGCCAAGATACTGGTCTTACTGTTGTGTTTGTGACAATGGGTCAGGATGTTCATATTGTTGATGGTTTCGTAGAAGATGCCATCAACGAAGGTGTGAGAAATGGATACAGAAAAGGTTATTTGAGAATGTCGGTTGTAAACTGTCCAATAGAAAGGGTTAACACCAAAGACAATACACCAGCAATAATCCATTACGAAATTGTTCCGGGCTCAGAATTCAATATTGTGGTTGCACCAAAAGGATTTGGTAGCGAAAACAAAAGCGGATTGAAAATGCTTACTCCGAGTGATGGGGTAGAGGGCATCAAAAAGTTTGTGCTCGATACTATTTCGTCTGCTGGTGGAAATCCCTGCCCTCCCATTATTGTGGGTGTAGGCATTGGCGGAACAATGGAGCGAGCTGCTTATTTAAGTAAGAAAGCACTGCTAACTCCGGTTGGTACAATCAATGAAAATGAAACTCTTGCAAGATTGGAGGCCGAACTTCTGAAAGCGATCAATAAACTGGGAATTGGGCCTGCAGGATTTGGGGGCACAACTACTGCTCTTGATGTTACTATCATGACCAGTGCTACACATATTGCAGGGTTGCCTGTTGCAGTGAACATTGGTTGTCATGCAACACGACATGCCGAAGGAAAATTATAGTAAAGATGGAAGATAGAATTGTATTGGAAGCTCCTTTCACAAACGAGAAAATTGAATCGTTGAAAGCTGGAGACATGGTGTATATATCAGGCACAATTTACACTGGGCGAGATGCTGCACACAAGCGTTTGTGCGAAATGATAGAAAGAGGAGAAGAAATGCCTTTCGACTTTGTGGGGCAAGCTATCTATTATGCAGGTCCGTGCCCAGCCAAGCCTGGCAAACCCATTGGCTCGGTTGGCCCCACAACAGGTGGACGCATGGATGCCTATTCTCCTTTGCTGATAGAACATGGCTTGAAGGTTATGATTGGCAAAGGATCGCGTAGCAAAGAGGTCATCGACTCAATAAGAGAGCATACAGGAGTTTACTTTGCTGCAATAGGTGGTGCTGCTGCATTAATGGCTCGCTGCGTGGTGAGTGCCGAGGTGATTGCCTTTGATGAACTTGGCACAGAGGCTATTCGTAAGCTACAAGTAAACGAACTTCCTGTTATTGTAGCCATAGATTCTAAAGGGAATGATAGCTATGAGTTAGGAAGAGCGAAATATTCTTAGACGGAATAAATTTTGTGTTGCACTGATTCTTTTAGTTTTCAAAGAATAGAGAAACAGCACAACTCAAGAGAGAATAGTGCTAACTGAGAAAATATAAAAAACCGTTTGTTGTACTCAAACAACAAACGGTTTTTATATATGCTATAACTTTTGCTATAAGTTATCTCTCTGAACGTTACTTCAACTTGGCCTTAGCCTCTAAAGCTTTTGCCACGTTCATTATTATTTTCTGATTTTCTTTATCAAACTCTACTTTAATGTTATCGCCTTCGCTCACACTGGTTAGTATAATCATTTCGGCCATTTCGTCTTCCAAGTATTTTTGAATTGCACGTTTCAATGGGCGAGCACCAAACTGAACATCGTATCCTTTTGAGGCAATAAATTCTTTTGCTTCGTCAGATATTTCAATTGTAAATCCTAACTCTTTTACACGCTTGTAAAAGCCATCAAGCTCTAAATCGATTATCTTATAAATTGACTCTTTGCTTAATTGGTCAAACATCACCAAATCGTCAACTCTATTAAGAAATTCTGGAGCAAAAGCTTTAGATAATGCTTTTTTGATTACACTGCGTGAGTGTTCTGCATCGGTAAGGTCTGATGAGGTGCTGAAACCAACCCCTCTGCCAAAGTCTTTCAACTGCCGTGTACCAATGTTTGAGGTCATTATAAGAATTGTGTTCTTGAAATCAATTTTCCGACCTAAACTATCAGTTATATGTCCTTCGTCCAACACTTGCAGTAGCAAATTGAACACATCGGGGTGAGCCTTCTCTATTTCGTCAAGTAGTACAACAGAGTAAGGTTTGTGTCTTACTTTTTCTGTAAGTTGACCACCTTCTTCGTATCCAACGTATCCGGGAGGTGCTCCAACCAGACGCGAAACAGTGAATTTTTCCATGTACTCGCTCATGTCAACCCTTATAAGATTGTCGGTAGTGTCAAATAAAAACTGAGCAAGCTTTTTGGCTAGGTGAGTCTTACCAACACCTGTTGGGCCCAAGAACATGAATGTGCCAATAGGTTTGTTGGGATCTTTTAGACCAACACGATTACGCTGAATGGCTTTTACAATTTTATCAATGGCCTCGTTCTGACCAATCACTTGAGATTGAAGTACGTCTTTCATTTGCATCAACCTTTGCCCCTCTGCTTGAGCAATACGCTGTACAGGAACTCCCGAAATCATAGCAACTACTTCAGCTACTTTTTGATCGTCCACAACTTCTGGTTTCTCTTTAATTTCTTTTTGCCAGCGTTCTTCTTCTGCTTCAAGTGCTATCAATAGTTGACGTTGCTTGTCGCGATAGCTTGCTGCCAGCTCATATTTCTGAGCTTTTACAGCATCGTTTTTTTGTTGTTCTACCTCTTCCAATTCCTGTTCCATTTTCTCTATTGTCTTTGGAATAGTAATATTGGAAATATGTACACGCGAGCCGGCCTCGTCTAATGCATCAATAGCTTTATCGGGAAAGTTACGGTCGCTAACGTATCGCTCTGTAAGTGTTACACATGCTTTTAGTGCTTCGTCTGTATATCTTACATTGTGATGCTCTTCGTATCTGTCCTTGATGTTTTGTAATATCTGCAACGTCTCTTCAGAGGTGGTAGGTTCAACAATTATTTTCTGGAAACGACGTTCCAAAGCGCCATCCTTTTCGATGTTCTTTCTGTATTCGTCGAGTGTTGTAGCACCCACACATTGTATTTCGCCTCTTGCAAGAGCAGGTTTAAGCATATTGGCAGCATCTAGTGAGCCAGCAGCACCACCAGCACCAACAATAGTGTGAATTTCGTCGATAAACAGAATTATATTCGGGTTTTTCGATAATTCATTCAAGATTGCTTTAATGCGCTCTTCAAATTGCCCACGATATTTTGTTCCGGCAACAATAGAAGCCATGTCTAGTGCTATTACTCGTTTATCAAACAAAATACGCGATACTTTTTTCTGTATAATGCGTAGTGCTAGTCCTTCTACTATGGCAGACTTACCCACACCTGGTTCTCCAATAAGTACTGGATTGTTCTTTTTGCGGCGACTTAGAATTTGAGACAAACGCTCAATTTCTTTTTCTCGACCAACTATAGGGTCTAATCTGTTTTCAGAAGCTGCCTTGGTAATATCAGTTCCGAAATTATCCAACACTGGTGTATCAGAAGTTGCTTTTGCAGCTCCTCCACCACCAACTGGGTTTTGCGAAGAGGGGCGTTCTTTCATATCGTCGTCGTCGTCGTCATCAGTGAAATTTGGTCCCATTATCGGAGTATCTGTACTTTCATCCATTTCTTTGTCATTTCTAGTATCTGCAATACTTTTTACGTAGAGTAGCGTGCTAGAATAATCAATATTGAATGAATTTAATATTGAATTAATCAATGTTTTTTTGTCCTTTAGTAAAGCCAAAAGCAAATGCTCTGAATCTGTTGGAACACTCTTTGTAATGCGTGCTTCCAATATACTCATCTTTAAGACTTTTTCTGTGCTTTTAGTTACTACCAAGTCACCATCTCCTTCAAGAGGTTCTTGCATTTCTTTTATCTGTGAATCTATTTGTTCTTTCAGAGTTTTCAGGTTTACATCAAAATCCTGCAAAATCTGTATTGCTAGTCCTTCGCCATCACGTAGAATGCCTAGCATGAGATGTTCCGGACCAATATAGTTGTTTTGTAGTCTTCCAGCTTCTTCACGGCTATAGGCCATGATGTCTTTTACTCGCTTAGAAAATTTATTATTCATTTATTTTTCCTCTCTTCCTTATAATATTATACTGAGTTACAAATATAGCAGTTATTTTATAGGTGCTATAATTATGACTTACATATATGATAGTACAAAAACTGTGCCAACATTTTCTTTAACAAACACTATTCTCTTTTGTTCTCATACAAAATAAGCGATACATTGTGTATAATGCACCGCTTATTTGACTATTTTATAATTAAAAGGTTTATTATGACAAGAAAGCTGTTAACATCCATACTGTCTTCTCTTGACCTTCGAGGTAACCTATCATTAGATCTGCTGTTACTTCATCATTTGCATCGGCTGCCAATTCTGCAATTTTGCGTTCTTTAGCAATCAATACTTTTAAGAAGTCTAATACAAGTTTTACTGACTCTTCTCCATTAGATACTACACCTGTTTCTTTAATTTCGCTAACTTTTAGATAGTCGCTAAAATTGTGGTTCGGAGTTTCGCCTAGCATCAAAATGCGTTCTGCAATTTCGTCAATTTGGTCAGACGCTTGGTCATACAACTCTTCAAACTGATCGTGTAATCTGTAAAATTGTTTACCTACAATATTCCAATGGAAACCACGAAGGTTTGTATAGTATAATTGGAAGTCTGCTAAAAGATTTTGTAACTCGTCGCTAACTTTTTTAGTGCTGTTTTTGTCTAAACTTAAATAATTTGTTGTTTTCATACTTAATTATATATTTTGTGTTTGTTAATTATCAAGTGTAAAGATACGAAATTTACGGCTAGATTCAAAATAAAAGTCTCTCTATGAAACATTGATTCTGTCTATTGATAACATTTGGGGCTTGAATAAATGTGTTTTGTCATTTCTCTTTTTTTCTATTTTTTGTTGTTGTTGATGTTGTATTTGGGTATTCCTCGAGATTTCATATTTGTTGTAACACGAGGTTTAGCCTTTGAGCCAGGTATATAATCATGCCTGTACATATTAAAAAACAAGACCAAATAAGAGAGCAGCAGAGGACCAAAAATTACCCCCCAGAACCCAAACATTTGAAGACCAATAATAACACCAAATATTGTGATGAGTGGGTGTATATCTGCAAGCTGTTTTTGAAGCATAAAGCGGGCTAAGTTGTCAACTCCTCCAATTACAATTAAACCATACAATAAGAAGATTATACCCGATAAAACATCACCCGAAGCAATAATACCAATGCCGAGTGGCACCCAAACTACCATTGTGCCTACAACAGGTAGTATTGTAGAGAATGCTGTGAGAATTGCGAAGAGAACGGGTTTGTCTATCCCAAAAAACATATAACCGCCAAGGGCAAACACTCCTTGAATGATACCTAGCAATGGAATACCTATTGCATTGGCGCGAATGATTTCTTTTGTCTCTTCGGCAAGTATCTGTTTGTTTTCTTCTCTAAAGGGTAGTATCTCTTTCAAACCTTTTTCAAACCCTTTGTAGTTATACAACATGTAGTAGAGTATAAAAAGAACTACTATGCTGTTTAAAATTAAAGAATAGATGCTTGTGGCTAAAAACTGAAGAGTAGTACCTCCAATTTTTGGAATAAAAGCCAAATTTTCAAGTGTGATAATGTCATAGCCAATTCTCTCTTCAATCATATTGATAAAGTTCTCTATTTGAGCGAGTATTGACAGCAAGTCGAACTCGATACCAGAAAGGGTATCTACTACCAAAAGGGCAAAGGCTGTGAGAGGTATCAAAAACACCATCAAAGACTCCAGCAAAAGGAGAGAGGCGCTAAGATGGCGGTTCCACTTCTTCTTTTCTGTTAGATAATCCATTTGGCTACGCATCATGACAAACAGTGTGGACGCACCAAAAAGGCCACTTAAAAAAGGTCTTCCTTGTTTAAATAAAATGAGACCAACCAATACCAAAAGACCAATTAAAATGTATTTGTATTGTTGGTTTTTTATCTTAATCATTTATATGTAGTATATTTTGAATAATAAAGTGTGTGTTTGTTTAATAAAAATCTTCGGCTACTGCAAAACCCCCGTCAATGAGTGCTTGTTTTGCTTTTTCGTAATCTTCCTCTGTTACTTGCATATCAATATCGCCAATAGAATATGACAATTGGCTTGCTGTATAGTTTTTTAGATATACAGTGATTCCTTCCATTTCTAAAAAAGATTGTACTACAGCAACCTCCGATGGAAAATTGAATGTTTTAATAGTAATTAAATCCATAATGCCCTCCTTTTTTTTATTTCATACAAATATATGTATAATTAAATTGGTTTAATATCAAATAAAATGGTTTGTCTGATTTTTTTGAATTAAATTTGAAAGAAATATCTATAATGATTATAAAACACTCAAATATGAAAAAAGTTGTGCTTATAACAGGTGCAACATCAGGAATAGGTGAAGCCACAGCCTGGATGTTTGCATCAAATGGTTATGATTTAATTATTACAGGACGTAGATCTGATAGGCTAAAGAGGTTGAAAAAAGAAATTGAAACCCCATTAATACGTGTTTTAGATTTATGCTTTGATGTAAGAAACGAAGACGAAGTAAAGCAAATACTACAAGGACTGCCAATGCCGTGGAGCAAGATTGATGTATTGATTAACAATGCTGGCTTGGCTGCTGGCTTAGAGCCAATAGATGCGGGTAGTTCTGACGATTGGAACAGGATGATTGATACCAATGTGAAAGGCCTTCTGTATGTGTCGTATCAAGTGGCGCAATTGATGAAAGAAAACAAAACAGGTGGTCATATTATTAATATTGGCTCTATAGCTGGCAAGGAAGTCTATCCAAACGGAAATGTATATTGTGCCACCAAACATGCCGTAGATGCTTTAAGCAAAGGTATGCGCATGGATTTGCTAAAGCACAATATAAAAGTTACACAAATATGTCCGGGTGCTGTAGAAACAGAATTCTCGCTGGTGAGATTTCACAACGATTCCGATAGGGCTAAAGCAGTGTATGAAGGTTTTGAGGCACTAGTAGCTTCTGATGTAGCCGAATGTATTTGGTTTGCAGTGTCGCGTCCAAAGCATGTCAACATAAATGATATGGTTGTGATGCCTGCTGCACAGGCTTCTTCTTCAGTGTTTTACAAACAAGAAATTTAGTTTTTCTTGTAAAGGAAAATAAAAATATTATCTTCTCAATTATCAAAAGAAAGTGATTATGAAAAAAATCTTATTAAGCTTAACGTGTATGTTATCTACAATTACTGGATACTCTCAAGAAAACATAGAGTATCAAAAACCACCTGCATCTATTTTAGAGCTGGTAGATGTGGAGAGAGCTCCCATAGTATCTATTGATAGTAAAAAAGAACAAATGCTCTTTTACTATCGCGATGCTTTTAAGTCTTTATCAGACTTGAGCCAACCAGAGCTTCGCTTAGCTGGGCTTCGCATCAATCCTAAAACTAATATATCTAGCACAACTAATTTTTATACCGATATTAAGTATAAAAAACTCA
>CAYVLC010000077.1:0-2028 GCA_964452155.1 uncultured Dysgonomonadaceae bacterium | reverse complement strand
AAATCTTCATAGAAACATATCTTTTTCACCTAATGGCCAATATGTTCTTCTCACAACAATAACACCTCCTTACTCTTATTTGGTGCCTTTCTACAGTTTCCCTGCAAAAACAGATGTTTATACATCGGATGGTAAGCTAGTTACCGAATTTCATCATAGCGACTTGCTCGAAAACTTGCCAGTTGGTTTTATGGCTACAGAAACAGGAAAGAGAAACATCTCGTGGAGAAGCGACCTTCCTGCTACACTCTACTGGGCCGAAGCACTTGATGGTGGAGACCCTGCCAACGAAGTTCCTTTTCGAGACGAAGTATATCAGCTTGATGCACCTTTTAGTGGTACTCCACAGTTTCTGACTAAAACAATCAATCGCTTTGCGGGTATTTATTGGGGCAATAAACAATATGCGCTATTGCTTGACCAATGGTGGAACACTCGGAATCAGAAAACTTATGTTTTCAATCCATCCGACAATACTGTTGAGCCAACCATTATAACCGACCGTAACTACCAAGATGTTTACAGCTCACCAGGCTCGCCCCATACAGAGCGTAACGATATGGACAGATATGTGCTCACCATTCAGAAAGACAATATCTATATGTTTGGAGATGGATTCACAGCCGAAGGGCAATTTCCGTTTATTGACGAGTTTAACTTGAAAACTCTTAAAAAGAAAAGATTATATACCTCTTCGTTTACTAATAAAGTAGAAGACCTATTTTCGTTTATCGATATAAAGAAAGGTACAGTGCTTACACGAATGCAGTCGGCCACTGAATATCCAAACTACTATGTGCAGAACATCAACAATAAAAAAGAACCAACACCGGTTACTTTTTTTGAGAATCCTTTCAAAAGTATTGCCGATGTGCACAAAGAGGTAATTACCTATAAGCGCGATGACGGTGTGGAACTAACGGGTACACTATACCTACCAGCTGGTTATGATAAGACCAAAAAAGAGAAACTCCCCATGATTATGTGGGCATACCCAACCGAGTTTAAAGACAAAAGTAGTGCTGGACAAAGCACCGCCAATCCAAATTCGTTTACCTACTTATCTTATGGCAACCCAATATATTGGGTAACCAGAGGTTATGCCATTTTGGACGATGCCTCTTTCCCAATTGTGGGAGAAGGCGACACGCAGCCAAACGATTCATTTGTAGAGCAACTTGTAGCTAATGCAAAAGCAGCCATAGATGCTGTAGATAATTTGGGATATATAGATAGGAACAGGGTAGCTGTTGGCGGACACTCTTATGGTGCATTTATGACGGCCAACTTACTCTCTCACTCCAATTTGTTTGCAGCAGGCATTGCTCGTAGTGGAGCATACAATCGTACACTCACCCCCTTTGGCTTTCAAAGCGAAGAGCGTAGCTACTGGACTTCACCAGATGTGTACAACACAATGTCGCCATTTATGAGTGCTCACAAAATGAAAACACCGCTATTGCTAACACATGGGGAGGCCGATAATAACTCGGGTACACATACCATGCAAAGCGAGCGCTATTTTCAAGCACTCAAAAGTTTTGGTGCTCCTGTAAGGTTGGTTATTTTACCAAAAGAAAGCCATGGTTATGCCGCCAAGCAAAATGTATTGCATTTGTTGTGGGAGCAAGACCAATGGTTGGAGAAATATGTGATGAACAAAAAAGATTGATGCTTGTTATAATTCTTCATACGTTTATACATAAAGTTTTAAGTTAATACTAGCCTCCTGAAAATTGTGATGTTTTCAGGAGGTTTTTTTATATATACACACGCACACTTAGGTTCACATGCAAAACTGTGTCATTGAAGATTGCTCTTTGTTTTTTTTGTTACAGTGCAACTATTGAAAATAGCGATAGGCCAGAAGGGCTGATATTATACTAAACAAATAGGCAACGGGCTCCTAGCCCCAAAGGGTAGGATGTTCAATACGATATACAAATTATAGTGTAATATTTAGTGTAATATTACACCCCAGCTGCCTATTTATAAACATGCGTATTAAATCCTCAAAGAAAACTCAAC
>CAYVLC010000076.1:0-12877 GCA_964452155.1 uncultured Dysgonomonadaceae bacterium | reverse complement strand
AATATAGAAATAACACGTCTATATCACAACCTTTTTTTATCCCGAACTCACGTTAATAGATAATCACTCCATCTGCATCTGTTGATGCTGTTTTTGTATCCTTATTCACTCAGTCGGACGATACAATCATATAAAAAAGAAAATATTTGATTGATCGTAGCAGACGAGTAACGTGAAAAAAATAATATACGCCTAATTAGAGATATAGTGCATGTGATCTCAAAAAAGAAGCTTTTTTAGCAATTCACAATTCTTTGCCTCTGAGGTATATGACCGCATCTTGCACTCATAAAATGATTTTATTGGAAATACGAAAGGCTATACTATTACAAAACTATATGACTGCTGGTGAAGCTGCTGCATACTTCTTAGCAAAACGACAGACATTGCGTGCTAATTGCTAATGACAACTTGCAATTTCTTTGGAAGAAGCAACTTGGAAATTGTTTATGGCTCTAGCGTATCACCCTTAACCCGCATTATTCATCACTCTTTAAGTGTATATATATTATCTTGCTTGTAATCAATAGCATATAGATTATTTTTGCTTTTATGTGGATGCCCACTTTTGGGCAATGTTCACTTTTATCTTCACGCATCTGCTTTGTTCCAAACTCCTTGAAATAGTGGCCTATATCGGTGGAGTTCGAGGCCTAGCATCTACGTATAGCTAAAAACGTGAATAATGCGGGTTAAACAGTTTTAGCTACACCACAGAACAATCAATTGCAAACAATGCGCACTCTCAATTCTTACTCCTCAATTTATACACATCGTCCTTATCATCTACAAAGCGCACCACCAATGCAGCCACCAACATTAACACACCGGCCAATACCAGAGCATAGATGGCTTGCGAGTTGAAAAGTCTTTTCACCATTGGACCACCAAACACACCATTCACAATTTGTGGAAGAGTAATAAAGAAGTTGAACAGACCCATATAAACGCCCATTTTCTTTACTGGTAATGAACCTGCCAAAATAGCATAAGGCATAGCCAAAATGCTACCCCAAGCAATACCTATTCCTACCATGGGGAGCAACAATAGCTCGGGTGTTTTGATGAAGAAGATGGAGATAAAACTAAGCCCGCCCAATGCCAACGAAACTGCATGTGTATTTTTTCTTCCAAAATAACCAGCCAACTTAGGCAAAAAGAAAAAAGCATAAATGGCAGAAACCACATTATAGACACCAAATATAATGCCTACCCAGTTGCCTGCGTCTTGATAGAGTTGCGAAGAAGTATCGTGGATACTTGCTCCATAAATATGTACTGCCACAGCGGGTGTAGTGAAAACCCACATAGAGAAAAGAGCAAACCACGAGAAAAACTGAACTAGCCCTAGCTGCTTCATTGTCAGGGGCATTTCTTTAATATCATGAGCTATTGAAGCGAAAAACGATTTTTTCTCTTCGGGTTCGATAGCTTCAGCAGCAACAGCATCACCTAAAGGCTCTATTTCATTGGGGTACTCCTTGGTTTTGATTACTGTCCAGAGTATAGATAAAACTAATACCGCTGCACCTACATAGAACGAAAATATAACATTGTCTGGAATCTGCCCTTCGGCTGCCACCTTAGAGATGCCAAACCACTCTGCTAAAACATACGGAAGCCAAGAACCCAAAAATGCCCCCACACCAATGAGTGCTGTTTGCATGGAGAAACCCAGCGTTCGCTGTTCAGAAGGAAGCAAATCGGCCACCAGAGCACGAAAAGGCTCCATGGTAATATTGATAGACGCATCCATAATCATGAGCATACCAGCACCCACAAACATGGCCGGAGCAATAGATGTGAACATAGCCGAATTGGGCATCAAGACCAAAGCAATGGCAGTGAGTATAGCTCCTACAAGAAAGAAGGGGCGTCTTCGACCAAGGCGAGTCCAAGTTCTATCGCTATAATGGCCCACAATGGGTTGAATGATCATGCCTGTGAGAGGTGCAGCCAACCAAAACCAAGAGAGGTGCTCTACATCGGCACCAAATGTTTGAAGAATACGACTTGCGTTGGCATTTTGAAGCGCAAAGCCAAACTGAATTCCGAGAAATCCGAAACTCATATTCCAAACATCCCAAAATGACATCTGCTTTCTTTTCATTCCATTCTATATTTTTCTATTTATTAAATTTGTTTTTTCATATAGCGATAAGAGTTCTTCACAAATATATAGTGCTTAATGCGTGTTTGTCTTAAAGAGCAGTTGAAATATGAGGAAGATTATATGCAAACGAATGCACAAAGCCTTAGAATGCTAACGAGTTGAGTTTCTAATTATCAATTCTGTCTTTATGAGTTTGCTAACAATGCCGTTTTTGGTCTCGCGTCTCTCAATGCGATCAATTAACAACCGAGCTGCTTGTGCACCAATTTCGAATCCATGCTGATCTACGCTCGTAAGTGTAGGGTCGGTTACCTCTGTGATATAACTATTGGTGAAACCACAAATAGAAATATCTTCTGGAACACTATAACCAGCTGCTTTGACCAGCTGCAAACAATATGCAGCCACCTCATCATTGATACAGAAGAATGCATCGGGCACATTGTCAGAGTTGAGCATGGCAGGTACAATGGTTTGAGCAATAGCACGGGTATCGCACTCTTTGATAAAAGATTTGTCAATTGGTATTTTGTTTTTTCTGAGTGCAGTTTCATAACCCATTCTTCGGTTGTTGGAGATAGGCATGTTTGCATGAGAGCCTAAGAAGGCTATTTTTTTACAACCTATTTTGGCTAAATAGTCAACTGCATTGAGTGCTCCTTGATAGTCATCTACCACTACTTTGTCGGTATTGATGCCTGTGCAAACACGATCGAAGAAAACCAAATCTACATTGCTGTCTATGATATCTTGAAAATGATGGTAGGTATTGGTAGTTTTAGATTGTGAAGCCAAAATACCACTTACACGGGCATCCAAAAGGGTTTCTACACTTTTAATTTCTTTCTTATAGTCTTCGTCTGACTGACAAATAAGGATGTTGTAGTTGGCCTTTTCGGCTTCGTCCTGAATGCCTGCCAATACAGTAGAGAAAAAATAGTGCACCAACTCGGGCACAATTACCCCAATGGTAGTGTTGCGCTGAGTGCGCAGCTGCATGGCCAGAGCATTGGGCTTGTACCGATGCTCTTGTGCAAAGTTTTGCACAAGCTCTCTGGTCTCAGCACTTATTGCCGGGTTGTTTCTCATTGCCCTTGATACGGTAGAGGCAGACAGATTCAATGCTTTGGCAATGTCTTTTAAGGTGATATATTGCTTGCTCATGGGTTAAACAAAAAAGTGTTCCTCAAAAATAATGAAAAATGTTTATAAAATAAGCTTTAAAGGAATTTAAAACAACAATAGGAGTGTTTTGAGTACAATCGATGGGCTTTTTATATTTAATTGTCTTTTTTACTCCTCCTATTGCTTACCACTCTGTACCTTCTGCGCAATTATTTACCACTTCAGACAATTGGAAGGTAACTGATATGCATATCAGCCTTAAAATGGTCTTGTAAATCTTGATTGAGGCAATCAAATAAGTACACCAAAAAAAAGACGCTGCTAGGCAACGTCTCTATAAATATTGGTAATAAAATTGAAGCGGGCTTGAATCTTGTGATAAGGGTGTATAAAACTTACCTACACCTGTACGAGACACACTATAGACAGAGGGAGATTGACCCTGCAACTATAGACTCTTCAGAACTTCGTCCACTGCCAATTGCAACCCTTCGGCATGCTTGCCTCCTGCAGTAGCAAAATGAGGTTGTCCGCCCCCACCACCCTGAATATGTTTTGCTGCTTGGCGTATGATATTGCCTGCATGTAGCCCTTTTTGCACCAATCCATCGCCAATCATTACTGTAAGGTTGGGTTTATCATTGGCCACAGTGCCTGCTACAAAAAAGATATTGTCATGAAACTCGCCTTTGAGCTGGAAAGCAATGTTTTTGACAATATCTGGAGAGACATCGGTGAACACTGCACTAAAAACATTGACTCCATCTTTCACCTCTAAGGCCTTAATGAGCGATTGTTTGAGACTCTTAGCCATTTCTAGCTCAAAGCCGTGAAGTCTCTTTTTCATCTCTTCATTTTCGGTTATTAAGCGCTGCAGTGCGCCCTCTATGTCGGGGGTGTTGTTGAGCATCTCTTTTAGATGCAGCAACATATCTTCTTTTTTATAAATATACTCATCTGATGCTTTTGCCGTAATGGCTTCAATGCGTCTAATACCAGCAGCAATAGCACTTTCGCTAACAATGCGGAAAAGCCCAATACGACCAGTGGATGAGATGTGTGTGCCACCACACAACTCTATGGACGATCCGAAACGAATGGTACGCACCTCCTCATCGTATTTCTCACCAAACAGTGCCATGGCTCCCATATCTTTTGCGGTTTGGATAGGAACGTTGCGGTCTTCTTCGATGGCAAAGTTGTCACGAATTTTACTATTGACCAATTGTTCTACTTGACGAATCTCTTGGTCGGTCATTTTCTGAAAATGAGAAAAGTCAAATCGCAACAGCTCATCAGATACAAACGAGCCTTTTTGTTCTACATGGGCGCCCAGCACCTCGCGCAGTGCTTCATGCATTAAGTGTGTAGCAGTATGATTACTTTCTATAGCACTGCGACGCTCAGCATCGATACACAATTTGAAAGTGCCAGTTATATCGGCAGGTAGTTTCTTAACCAAATGTACAGCGAGGTTGTTTTCTCTCTTGGTATCGAATATCTCTATTTTTTCGTCGGTTTCGGTAGATGTCATCCAGCCACTATCGCCTACTTGTCCACCTTGCTCGGCATAGAAAGGTGTTTGAGAAAACACTATTTGGTAGAACTCTTGTTTCTTTTGTTTCACCTTTCGGTAGCGCAGAATCTCAGCCTCGGAATCCTGAAAATCGTAGCCAACAAATACGGGGTCGCCATTGTGTACATTAGTCCAATCGCCTGTTTCTACAGCAGCGGCATTGCGTGCTCTGTCTTTCTGTTTTTGCATTTCAATGGCAAAGCCTTCATAATCTACCGTCATGCCATTTTCTCGCAATATAAGCTCGGTAAGGTCAAGGGGAAACCCAAAAGTATCGTTGAGTTGAAATGCCGTAGCACCTTCGAGAGTAAGGTTGTTATCTTTTTTGTGTTGCTCCATTTGCTTGTCCAACAAGCGGATTCCTGTTTCGAGTGTCCGCAAGAAAGACTCCTCTTCTTCTTTAATCACTTTCTCTATCAATGTTTTCTGAGCAATCAGCTCGGGGTAGGCATCGCCCATCACCTCTATGAGCACTGGTAGTAGCTTATACATAAACCCTTCGTGCATATTCAAGAAGGTGTATCCATAGCGCACTGCGCGGCGCAATATACGCCTAATGACGTAGCCTGCCTTGGCATTAGAGGGCAATTGCCCGTCGGTAATAGAAAAGGCAATGGTACGAACATGGTCGGCAATAACCCGCATAGCAATGTCTTTCTTCTCATCTACACCATAGTTAGATTTGCTAATCTCTGCAATTCTCTTGATGATGGGTTGAAAAACATCGGTATCGTAGTTGGATAGTTTGCCTTGAATGGCCATACACAACCGCTCGAAACCCATACCTGTATCTATAACTTTTGCAGGGAGTGGTACCAACGAACCATCGGCCATGCGATTGTACTGCATAAACACAAGGTTCCATATTTCTATCACTTGCGGGTGGTCTTGATTGACTAGCTCCAAGGCACTCACTTTCTCTCGGTCGTCATCGGGACGCAAGTCTATATGCATTTCAGAACAAGGACCACAAGGACCAGTATCTCCCATTTCCCAGAAGTTGTCGTTTTTGTCTCCATTGATGATTCTGTCTTTTGGCAAATACCTTTCCCAATAGGCCGATGCTTCATTGTCTCGCTCCAGATTGTCCGATTTGTCACCTTCAAACACAGTAACATACAATCGGGTTTTATCTAGTTGTATTACATCGGTAAGGTATTCCCAAGCCCAAGCAATGGCCTCTTCTTTAAAATAATCACCAAACGACCAGTTGCCAAGCATCTCAAACATGGTGTGGTGATAGGTATCATGACCCACCTCTTCCAAGTCATTGTGCTTGCCACTCACACGCAAACATTTTTGCGAGTCGGCAATACGAGGATATTTAATGGGCGCATTGCCCAAAATTACATCTTTAAACTGATTCATACCTGCATTGGTAAACATCAAAGATGGGTCGTCCTTTATCACCATGGGTGCTGACGGTACAATTTTGTGATTTTTTGAAATGAAAAAATCTATAAACGATTGGCGAATCTCTTTTGAAGTCATCATACAAATTAATATATAAAAAATTGAGTGGTGTTTGTAAGAATACAATTCTTTTTATAATTTACAAAGATATATATCTCACAAACAGTTTGCAAAGTTACTTTAAAAAGTTTATTTTTGTTGAGTAAAGCACTACAAAATTATCATTCACAATTTATTACAACCAGCATTATGGGAAAACAAAGAAAACCTATTGAATTTGGGGGCAAACGCCTCTACCACTCCATACATGAGGTGGCAGACCATTTTGCGGTAAATATCTCGTTGCTTAGGTATTGGGAAAAAGAGTTCGACAACATCAATCCTAGAAAAACCAAGGGTGGTACACGCCAATTTACAAAAGAAGATGTAGCGCAGATAGCAATTGTGTATAGATTGGTAAAAGAGAAAGGACTCACCCTTGAGGGAGCAAAACGAGCACTGAAGACAAACAAAACCGACGAAGACAACCGTATGGAGGCTTTGAGCAGATTGAAAGATATCAAAAAAGAACTTTCCCAACTCGAAGAAGAGTTTGATGCGCTACACGAGCACCAAAAATATACCAACACTACAACAAAAGAGTAGCAAATGAAGAAAACACTTATACTGGTAGGAGCACTATCTGCACTTTGTGCATGCACTTTTCCTCAATCGACCAAGAGCCATGAAAACGTAGTTCAAACTCTCCCTAAATCGGCCATAAAGATGGGGGCAGAGGCTACCGACTCATATTTTCATCTCATAGAAGGGAAGAGTGTAGCTGTATTGACCAATCAGACCGGGATGGTGGGTGATGAGCATTTGGTGGATCTACTGAAACGAAAAGAATTTAATGTAGTAGGTATATTATCTCCTGAGCACGGCTTTAGGGGCACAGCAGATGCGGGAGAGCATGTTGCCAGTTCTGTAGATGAGAAAACAGGAATACCCATTTGGTCGCTTTATGATGGCAAAAGTGGCAAGCCTTCTGCTGAGACCATGCAATTGTTTGAGGTGTTGGTTTTTGATCTGCAAGATGTAGGATTGCGCTTCTATACCTACTATGCAACTATGGCACGCATGATGGATGCTTGTGCAGAGCACAACAAAGAGATGATTGTGCTGGACAGGCCCAACCCAAATGGATTTTATGTGGACGGACCCATTTTGGATATGAAACACAAATCGGGTGTTGGGTGGTTGCCTATTCCTGTGGTACACGGGATGACATTGGGAGAACTAGCTCTGATGATTAATGGCGAAAAATGGTTGCCTAAAGAGCGCATTTGTAAACTTACTGTGATACCCTGTGATAACTTTACAAGCAATATGAAATATGAGCTACCTATCTCTCCATCTCCCAACCTGCCCAACATACACTCAGTTTATCTATATCCCTCTACATGCCTCTTCGAAGGCACGGTAGTGAGCTTGGGGCGTGGCACATCGTACCCTTTTGAGGTGTATGGTCATCCCAAATACACAGGATCAGACTTTTCATTCACCCCTCGCAGCATGCCGGGAGCTAAAAATCCGCCTCTGCTCAATAAGAAATGCTACGGAGTGGACCTGCGTAACCTGCCCAATGAATATATTTGGGAAAATGGCTTTGATCTCTCTTATTTGATTGATGCATACAACAACCTGAATATGGGTGATAAGTTTTTCTCATCGTTTTTCGAAAAACTGGTGGGTGTAGATTATATACGCACCATGATAAAGCAAGGCAAAACAAACGAAGAGATACGAGCTGTGTGGCAAGATGATGTTGCAAGGTTTAAAGAACTAAGAAAACCTTACTTGTTATATACTGAATAGTCTCTGGATTACATAGAATACCCTGTCCTTCCGACGCAAGGAGGAATCTTTTAGAAGAACAGCCTAATAGATTTACAGAACCTTGGCTCCGCTCTGGATGACAGGGTAGTTTAAACAAATCCCTCGCTACGTTACGAATGACATAATTATATAATAACCCGTTGAACAGATGCATATTCATAATGACAGGTCGCATCTATCTTTATGTCAGGTGGCACAAAGATAGAAGCGGCCTGTAAAAATAAATGATGATAACTTTGATAATATACTAAAATGAAAATATTTAGTTTTTCTAATATAATATATCATTTTCTCCTTTTTGACTAATAAAAAAATTTGATGGGGTCACTGAACTACATAAAGATTAAAAAAACAAACAAACAGAAAGAATGCATTTCAACAAGATGCATTCTTTTTGTACTTTTGCACTACAATTTTAAACAGATATGGAAATAGCAAGCAAATACAACCCAATAGAAGTAGAAGACAAGTGGTATGAGTACTGGTTAAAGAATGGTTTCTTTCATTCGGAACCCGATGACCGTGAACCCTATTCAATAGTAATTCCTCCACCCAATGTGACAGGAATATTGCACATGGGACACATGCTGAACAATACCATCCAGGATATTTTGGTGCGTCGTGCACGCATGCAAGGCAAAAATGCTTGCTGGGTGCCAGGCACAGACCATGCATCTATTGCTACTGAAGCTAAAGTAGTTGAAAAACTTGCATCAGAAGGCATAAAGAAATCAGATCTAACACGCGAAGAGTTTCTTGAACATGCTTGGGATTGGACACACAAACATGGGGGCATTATCTTGGAGCAATTGAAAAAGCTAGGAGCCTCTTGCGACTGGGACAGAACTTGCTTTACCATGGATGAGAAACGATCTGAAAGCGTGCTGAAAGTATTTACAGACCTACACAACAAAGGTCTTATATATAGAGGCGTACGCATGGTAAACTGGGACCCTCAAGCCAAGACTGCTCTCTCTGATGAGGAGGTGATTCACAAAGAGGTTACTGGCAAGCTGTACTATATGCGCTATGCCATTGTGGGCAAGAAGAATGAGTATGCAGTAATAGCAACTACTCGCCCCGAAACAATATTTGGAGATACTGCCGTTTGTATCAACCCCACCAACCCTAAGACAGCCCATCTGAAAGGGAAGAAACTAATTGTGCCTATTGCCAACCGTGAAGTAGCGGTGATAGAAGATGACTATGTGGATGTAGAGTTTGGCACTGGATGTTTGAAAGTAACACCTGCACACGATATCAACGACTATATGCTGGGCGACAAGCACAACTTGGAAGCCATTGATATATTTAACGACGATGGCACGCTCAATGAGCACGGATTGCACTACCAAGGCAAAGACCGCTTTGATGTAAGAACTCTTATTGAGAAAGAGCTAGAAGAAAAAGGCTTGATGGACAAAATAGAACCTTACACCAATAGTGTGGGTTTTTCGGAAAGAACCGATTCGGTAATAGAGCCAAAACTATCGATGCAATGGTTCCTAAAGATGGAGGAGTTGGCAAAGCCTGCATTGGATGCGGTGATGAACGATACTGTGCAATTGTATCCTGCCAAGTTCAAAAACACTTATCGCCATTGGATGGAGAATGTAAAGGACTGGTGCGTGTCGCGTCAGTTGTGGTGGGGACATCGCATTCCTGCTTACTATTTGCCCGAAGGTGGCCATGTAGTAGCCGAAACAGAGGAACTGGCTTTGGAACTGGCAAGAAAAATCAATCCAGACTTGCAACTCTCTGATTTGCGACAAGATGAAGACTGCTTGGATACTTGGTTCTCATCATGGCTATGGCCCATTTCTGTATTCGACGGAATCAACCATCCAGACAACAAAGATATCAACTACTACTACCCCACCAACGACTTGGTAACAGCTCCTGAGATTCTTTTCTTTTGGGTGGCGCGAATGATCATTGCTGGATATGAATACCGCGACGAACATTGCTTTAAGAATGTGTATCTCACAGGTATTGTGCGCGATAAAATTGGTAGAAAGATGTCCAAATCATTGGGTAACTCACCAGACCCTATCGAACTGATGAAGCTGTATGGTGCTGATGGAGTGCGCATGGGAATGCTGTTGACATCGGCTGCAGGAAACGACTTGCCCTTCGACGAGGGGCTGTGCGAACAAGGCCGTAACTTCAACAACAAAATATGGAATGCTTTCCGCTTGGTAAAAGGTTGGGAAATAGACGATACAATACCACAACCGGAAGCTGCCCAAATAGCAATAGAGTGGTTCGACAACACACTCTCTAAAACCATCGAGGAGATGGACGATCTGTTTACAAAATATCGCCTCTCTGAAGCATTGATGCTGATGTATAAGTTGTTTTGGGACGAATTCTCATCGTGGTACTTAGAGTTGGTGAAACCAGCCTATCAGCAACCCATTGATAGGGCCACGTACCAAGCAACCCTTTCGTTCTTCGACTCTCTCTTGCGTTTGCTTCACCCTTTCATGCCTTTCATTACCGAAGAGCTGTGGCAAGCGATAGATCCACGCAAAGATGGTGAAAGCATTATGGTAGCGGCACTACCAGATAGCAAAGAGTATGACAACCAGTTCTTGGCTGATTTTGAACACACAAAACATATCATTGCAGGTATTCGCACTATCCGCTTAGAAAAGAACATCCCTAACAGAGACGATCTTTCTTTAGAAATTCTGGGCAATCACAACAGTGCATACAATGCAGCTATTTCAAAAATGGCCAACCTATCTCAGATTGCCACTGTCAACGAAAAATCTGCTGTTGCAGCGGCCTTTATGGTTGCCACCACAGAGTTTGCAGTTCCTCTGGCCGACAATATCGACGTGGAAGCTGAATTGGAGAAACTGAGAGCAGAGTTGATTTATCAAGAAGGCTTCTTGAAATCGGTACAAAAGAAATTGAGCAACGAGCGTTTTGTACAAAACGCAAAACCCGAGATTGTGGACAACGAACGCAAGAAACAGGCCGATGCTGAGAGCAAAATGGTTTCGCTGAAAGAAAATATTGAGGCGTTGGAGAGTAAGCAGTAGAAGCTTAGACATTGTAGAAACCCTGCATGCAAGGTTATAAATGACAAATAAATAAAATCCTTCTTTATCGGATAGTGATAGAGGAGGGTTTTTTTAGTGTGAGTAATTTGATTGTCAAATACAAAATGATAGGTCGCATCTACGAAGCTCTTGTTTATATTCTACATGCTTTACTACAGACAGGACGCTCCGCTGGAACTAATTGCCAGTTTATTAATCAAGCAACCTATAGGTGATGCTATCTACAAATTAAAATTGTTTGGCTGAATGTAAAAACAATTATCACTTAAATTAAAATGAGAACCTTTAAATATATCGGAAGTTTGCGCACCGTAGGTGCAGCGCTGTTTGTAGCACATTATCAACTACATCGCTTGGAGCTTCGTAGATGCGATCTGTTATACTTCGCTTAGAAAAGAGAGTTTAAATTAAAGATATACTTTTGGTGTTGATCCAAGATATCACACAGAGTTTATAAATATCCAATTATAGGCACTCAAAGCTTACACATTCTGCTTTTTTTAAACGAATATGATAACTATATTTGCTTACCTTATTAACCTATACAGCAAAAGACAGAAGCAATGAAGGAACTACTATCTCATATATCCCAAATAACCAACAAACAGTTTCACAACATCCAACCTCTTTCAGGAGGTAGCATATCCTCTGCCTACTTATTGAAATGGGATAAGGGTGCTTACTTCTTAAAAATAAACACCAACAGTGATGCCTTGGAGATGTTTGTAGCTGAACAAAAAGGCTTACAAGCAATAGAGGAGACAGCAACCATTGCTGTTCCCAAAGTAGTGCACCACATTGACGTACACAAAAGCAAAGCCTATCTGCTAATGGATTATGTGGAAAGCAAATCGGCCTCTGGCAATGACTACAAAGCACTTGGAACGCAATTAGCAAAATTGCACCTCAACCATAAAGACAAGTTTGGGTTTACTTCAGATAACTTCATTGGAAGTTTGCCACAGTCAAACACGCAACATTCGGATTGGGTCAGTTTCTATTGGCAGGAACGCATCGCTCCCCAATTAAAACTAGCAAAGCAGAACCATATGCTGAAAGCAAATGAGATTATATCGGAGCAGACAGCAATAAATGTGTTCAAAGAGCTGTTTGAGGCGGATATAAAGCCATCTATGTTGCATGGAGACCTATGGGGCGGCAACTACCTCATTGCTGCCAATGGCACGCCCTACTTGATAGACCCAGCGCCCTATTGGGGACATTCGATGGTTGACATCGCTATGAGCCGACTCTTTGGAGGATTTGGCAATGAGTTCTATTCTGCCTATCACCACATTATTCCAAAGACAGAAAACTACAATGCCCAAGTTGATCTTTATCAACTCTATTTCTTGCTCGTTCACCTCAATATGTTTGGCAGAAGTTATTACGGTGGTGTATCTGCTATATTGAAACGTTACTTTTAAACTACACTCCATTTTATGAAAATCACCTGCTTTATAGAAAAATATTTCTGGATATTCTTTATGGCTGGTCTCATTTTGGGACTATTCTTCCCAGTTTTCAATGATTTCCTCATGACCATGCTAAAACCAATGCTCATGGTGATGTTGTTTATGGTATTTTTAAAGACAGACATTGCAGAAATTATCACCAATATGAAGAATTATAAGCAAATGATCTTCAGACCCTACTTTTGTTGCAGAGGTTAAAGCACGATGGAACGAGTTGAAGCCTCAA
>CAYVLC010000075.1:0-12923 GCA_964452155.1 uncultured Dysgonomonadaceae bacterium | reverse complement strand
AAAATACCTCAATTCTCATTTTTTTGAGAAAAGAGGTTATAAGAGGGGACTCAAAAATGCTTATATAGCCACCTACCCTCCTCGCCAATGCGGAATAGGAACATTTACTGACAATCTATTTAACTCGATGATTGCATCAAAAAAAAAGACCCCTGAAGATAGAAACAGTTTTATTGTTGCCATGGACGACACAAACGGAAAGCTGACCTATCCCGAAGAGGTAAAACTGACCATCAGACAAGAGCTACAGGAAGATTATCTTGCTGCCGCAAAATATATAAATGTGAGCGGTGCAGACTGCTGTATATTGCAACACGAATTTGGTATTTTTGGTGGCCAAGATGGCATCTATATTCTACCCTTGCTACATGAGCTTGAGATACCCTTAATAGTGACCTTACACACAGTAATGCAAAACCCCTCAAACAATCAGAAAGAGGTGTTGCAAACAATATGCGGAATGGCCAACCGTGTTGTGGTGATGAGCTACAAAGCCATTGAGATGCTAGTAGAGATATACGAAATACCGCGCAGCAAGATTACTTATATAGAGCATGGTGTTCCCGACATACAATATATTCAAGAGGAAGTAAAAAAAGAATTTAAACTCGAAAACAGAAAAGTGATGCTCACTTTTGGTTTTGTGGGTAGAAACAAAGGAATAGAAACTGCCATAAAAGCATTGCCCAAAGTTGTTGAGAAACACCCCGATGTTCTGTACATTGTATTGGGAAAGACTCACCCCAATGTCATAAAACATGCTGGAGAAGAGTATCGCCTATCCTTGATACAACTGATAGAAGACTTGCAATTGGAAAAGAATGTTGTACTTATTAACGAGTTTGCTACTCAGAAAGAACTCTTTAAATACCTCTATGCATCTGATATTTATATAACCCCCTACTTAAACGAAGCTCAAATAACCAGTGGAACCCTTTCTTATGCAGTGGGTGTGGGGTCGGCAGTAGTATCTACCCCCTATTGGCATGCCACAGAACTATTGAGCGAAGGCAGGGGCGCGATGTTCGATTTTGGAAAAACAGAACAACTATCGGATGTTTTAATAGACTTGTTGGACAATCCCGAAAAAAGACTTGAGATTAGAAGAAAGGCGCGTGAACATGGCTATACCATTACTTGGCCCAAAATTGGAGAAATATACAACGCAACTGTTCAAACTGTAGTGGATGAGAAAATAAAAATAGAAAAGAAAGAGGTGGTTCCCTTCGATATATCTCTGTTGCCCGAGTTCTCGATGAGGCAGATAAAAAGACTTACAGACGACACCGGTATCATACAACATGCCATATTTGGTATCCCCAATCTGAAAGAAGGCTATTGCTTGTGCGACAATTCTCGAGCGCTGCTCCTTGCATTGATGGCATACAGAGTCAAGAAAGACACATCGTCGCTCAAGCTTATCCCCGTTTATCTGAGCTACATCCACTATATGCAAAACGATGATGGCAATTTCAGAAACTTCCTTAGCTTTAGCCGTCAATACTTAGACGAAGTGGGCTCAGAAGATTCCTTTGGGCGCACAATATGGGCCGTGGGTTATCTGCTCAACTATCCACCCAATAACTCGTACCGTCAAATAGGACAACTTATATTTGACAAAGCCAAACCTCACTTCGATAACCTACAATCTATCAGAAGCATTGCCAACACCATCATTGGCATTACTTATTACCTAAGAAGCAACATGGGCGACGATGCAATGATTGAAAAACTAAGAGAGCTCACCTACAAGCTTATAGACCATTACAATATAAACAACCACGACGGATGGCACTGGTACGAAGCTTTGCTGGCCTACGACAATGCCATTCTGCCCCTTGCAATGCTACACGCCACAAGCATACTCAACGAAGAGAAAATAAGGAAAGTTGCTTTCGAATCGATGCACTTCTTGGTTGACACCACCATGAAGAGTGGCTATCTGTCTATCATTGGCAACGAAGAGTGGTTTATGAAAGATGGAGAGCGTTCTGTCTTTGCCCAGCAACCTGTAGATGCCATGGGAATGGTGCTAATGCTCAGGCAAGCATACAACATAACAGGCAATAAATCATACCTAACCAAACTATTTAAATCGTTTAGATGGTTTCTGGGTGAAAACGATTTGCGAATGAGCCTCTACAATCACGACACCCGAGGCTGCTGCGATGGAATAGAGAGCTATGGCATCAACCAAAACCAAGGTGCAGAAAGCACAATAGCCTACTTGTTTTCTTATTTAAATGTACTGAGAGCACACGAAGACTATTACCGCAAAGAGAAACGAATAATTAAACAAAAGAAAGAAGATGATAAAACGATATTTAGGTAATCCTATAGTAACAAAAAAAGATGTTCCCTACCCTGTAGCTACAGTGCACAATGCAGGAATGGTAAAATACAACGATGAGTATATTATGCTTTTTCGCTCGCACAAGCTAAACGGCAGAAGCATTATTGGTAAAGCTGTTAGCTCAGATGGATATAATTTCACGGTGGACCATGAGCCATTTCTTACCCCCGCCACTAGTGGTTTTTTTGAAGAATACGAAGCACACGGCATAGAAGATCCACGCATTGTGTTGATAGACGGAGAGTATTTAATAACCTACAGTGCTTACTCGCAACATGGTGTGAGAATAGGATTGGCCAAGACAAAAGATTTCAAGACTGTAGAGCGGTTTTCACTTATCACTCAGGCCGATTATCGCAACGTGGTTATCTTCCCCCAAAAGTTCAACGGCCTGTATGCACGATTAGACAGACCGCACTCCGAAATATCTCCTTGGGCCATTTGGATATCCTACTCGCCCGATTTACGCTATTGGGGCGATAGCCAGCTGATAATGAATCCTATGAAATATCATTGGGACGAAATGAAAATAGGCCCTGGGGCAACGCCCATAAAGACACCTCGCGGCTGGCTCAACATTTATCACGGTGTTTTTCCCACCATGGCAGGTAGTGTATATCGCCTTGGTGTTGCTTTGCATGACTTGGCCCACCCAGCAAAAATAATTGCTGTAGGCGACGAGTGGATACTTCAGCCCGAAGAGATTTACGAAATAACGGGCTATGTGCCCAATGTTGTTTTCACCTGTGGTGCAATACCCGAACCCGATGGAAGCGTGAAAATATATTGGGGTGGCGCCGACACTGTAATGTGTGTGGGGACAGCCAATATAGAAGAATTGGTAGATCATTGCCTCAACAATAGTCGAAAAGCATTGTAGAATCGCATCTATTAAAGAATAAATTATTATCTTACAAACATTGGTATATCTATACACCAAGTGGCAAATGCCTCCTTGGTGTATGCTACTAAATAAAAAAAACTACTTAATAATGAAAATCGCAATTTTGGCCCCTATAGCGTGGCGCACTCCACCAGAGAAATACGGCCCATGGGAACAAGTAACATCTAATATAGCCGAAGGCATGGTAAAAAAAGGATTAGATGTGACCCTATTTGCCACAGGCAACTCGCATACAGCCGGAAAGTTGGAGTATGTATCTGAAACTGCTTATGCAGAAGACAACTCTATAGACCCAAAGGTATGGGAGTGCTTGCACATAAGCAATCTTATGGAGAGAGCAGCAGAGTTTGATATTATTCACAACAATTTCGATTTTCTTCCGCTCACCTACTCTCGCTTAATAGACACACCCATGGTAACAACCATCCATGGGTTTTCGTCGCAACAAATAATCCCAGTTTACAAGAAATACAATAGCAACAGCCACTATGTATCTATAAGCGATTCGGACAGGAGCCCCCAACTAGATTATGCAGCTACCGTTTATAACGGAATAGACAGCAAGAACTTCACTCTCAACGAAAAGCCCAACGACTACCTATTGTTTTTTGGTAGAATACACCCCCATAAAGGAACCTACGAATCTATACAGATAGCAAAAAAGGCCAATAGGAAGCTCATCATATCGGGGTTGATACAAGACCAAGCCTATTTTAATAAGATGGTGCAGCCCTATATCAATGACGATGACATTGTGTATGTTGGCAATTCGGGCCCCAAGGAAAGAGACAAACTGTTGGGACAAGCCACAGCTTTGCTACACCCCATTAGTTTTGACGAGCCTTTTGGCCTAAGCGTAGCCGAAGCTATGTTTTGCGGCACACCAGTTGTGGCCTTCAATAGAGGATCGATGCCAGAACTCATAGAGGATGCAAAAACAGGATACCTTGTAAACAATACCAACGAGGCCGTGCGTGCCATAAACACAATAAACACTATCGATAGAAAATATTGCCGCCAGTGGGCCATGGCCAACTTTAGTCTGGACAAAATGACAGAGGGCTACTACAATGTATATAAGGAAATTTTAAAAAACCAACAATAAATAATAAAAACAGCTATGAAACAACTTGTAAAAAGAAAAAAAATAAGAATAGTTGGCGACAATTCGCGTGTAATAACCCTACCCCATGTGCCCAGCAAAGTACCCCGTATTAATAATATCATAAAGCGCGTTCTTAAGTTTTCTGATGCAGAGGTAAAACAAGAATTAGAAAAAACACTATTCCTTTTTGCCGACCGTCATAGAGACCTAGAGCAACTCTTAATGAGAAATTATGATAGAGTTTCGGAGTACGTTATTAAAAAAGAATCTATAAGCGAATCGCAAAAACTACTCATAGGTGCCTATTTCACCATGGAGTATTCTATTGAATCGGCTGCACTTTTCAATCCATCCATTGTGCTTCATCCCGACCAAAGCTACCTGCCCGAAGGAAGCGTAAGGTTTATAATGAGCTTGAGGGCCACGGGCGAGGGGCACATATCGTCTATCGTTTTCAGAAGCGGAGTGCTAGATAAAAACCAATCGTTCAATTTCGATAGCGTTTCCGATTATGTAGAAACTCCCGAAATTGTGCACGACCCATTTTATGAAAAAAGCAGGTTTCAATTGAAACTAAAAGACTTGAAGGCGTGGAACGAAACCAGTGAAAGAGTGTTGAGCAAATTACCCGATTTTTTTACACATCAGGAACTTAGGGAGAGCATTCGCGATATATTTTTAGACACTAATTTCACTGTCGATAGCTGGACCAGCACCACCATTCATTGGTTGGCCGACTCTAACTATAAAATCAGATTTGCAGACGAAACCGCCATATCCGAACGCGTAATATTTCCTATCTCTGCCAATGAAAGCAAGGGAATAGAGGATGCCCGATTTGTGAAATTTACGCACGATAATGGGCAGGTCATATACTATGCTACTTATACCGCCTTCAATGGCAGACGCATATTGTCGCAATTTATAGAAACACACGACTTCCAAACCTTCAACATGATTACCCTCAATGGAGAAGGTGTAAAAAACAAAGGAATGGCACTTTTTCCACGGAAAATAAATGGCAAATACGCCATGCTGTCTCGTCAAGATGGAGAGAACAACTTTGTTGTCTATTCAGACGATTTGCATTTTTGGCAAGAAGGCACCCTCATTCAAGAACCAGAGCAACCATGGGAGTTTGTGCAAATTGGCAATTGCGGTTCGCCCATCGAAACCGATAAAGGCTGGTTGGTATTGACACATGGTGTAGGAAACATGCGCCAATACTCTATTGGAGTAATCTTATTAGACCTCCACGACCCAACCAAAGTAATAGCCCGACTAGAAGAGCCGCTACTGACTGCCAATGAAGAAGAGCGCGAAGGGTATGTGCCCAATGTAATCTATTCTTGTGGCAGCATGACTGTAAATAGTAAACTTATTTTACCGTATGCCATGTCCGACGTTGCGTCGCGCATAGCAATAATAGACCTGAACGATTTAATAAGCAAAATGAAGTTTATAGACGCATAAACCAGTTTGAGCCAACTCATTTTTCTTCTTATTTTTTAATATGAATCAATTTCATGCGAAGTATTTTCTAGGATTTCTTTTATTTTTCATCACCATGTTTTCATCAGCACAGCATACACAACACAAAGTAACTCCTCTTGAAGGGGATGCAAGTTTAGACAAACTAATCTTGGCTGCTGCCAACAAAGAGTTGGTGCTACTAGGCGAAGCCAGCCATGGCACGCATGAATACTATTTGTGGCGCGACAAAATAAGTAGAAGACTAATAGCAGAACACAACTTTAGCTTTATTGCCGTAGAAGGCGACTTTGCCAGTCTATATAATCTCAACAAATACGTAAAAAACTTAGATGGTGCAGCCAACTCTGCACGAGAGGTGTTGGCAAAACTGCACAGGTGGCCCACCTGGATGTGGGCCAACGAAGAGGTTGTAGCATTGGCCGAGTGGCTGCGCACGCACAACGACACACTACCTAGAGATAAAAAAATAGGCTTTTATGGCATGGATGTGTACGATGAGTGGAATTCGAAAAAAGAGGTATTAGACCTACTCAAAGCAACAGACATAGCTGCCTACGAATATGTAAAAAATAAATATAACTGTTTCGAACCACACAAAGGAGATAGCTGGAGCTATGCCGATGCTGTGAGCACAGGAAAACAGAGTTGTGCATCTGCAACAAAAGAGGTGGTAGATTATATTAGGTGCAATCGCAACAGATTTACAGACCTTTCGGACGACACTTATTTCTATTTGCTGCAAAACAGCATTGTTGTACACAATGCCGAAGAGTTTTACAGAGAAAGCATAGCCTCTGTAGGACACATCTCATGGAATTCTCGGGTGCACCACATGCATGGCACAGTTGATCATTTACTGAATCTGTATGGCGAAAATTCGAAAGGAATTGTTTGGGCACACAACACCCACATTGGCGATGCCAAATATACAAGCATGCAAAACAGTGGCGAAAAAAACATAGGCCAGCTTACACGAGATAAGCTGGGCCACGATAATGTATTCCTAATTGGTTTCACCACCTATAAGGGGAAAGTAATGGCAGCTTCAGATTGGGGCGCACCTATGAAGACAATGACCATTCCGCCTGCCATACCTAATAGCATAGAGCACAAGCTGAATCAGCTACAAGCAGATAGCTTTTACTTGATTTTTGATGACGACGACAGAAAAGACGAAAACCTACAGGCCATGGGCAATAGAGCTGTGGGAGTAGTCTATAATCCTAGACGAGACAAAAGACAGTTTGAGCCCACCATAGTTCCGTTGCGTTACGACGCTTTGTTCTTTTTCAAAAAAACCACAGCACTGCATGTGCTCAAAAGGTAGGGCTAGGAAGTTAAAAGTGAAAAACGAAATGCGTTCATAATTAGGAGTTATTGCGGTAAACAGTGAATAGTAAACAGTAAATAGTATAAATTGCAGTATCGTAGAGACGCCGATTTATCGCGTCTCTCTTAAATTACCTATGCCGCCTTGTAGGGACAGTTCGCAACCTATCCTTATTTGTAAGCAAAAAAAAGATAGATGACATGCTATCGCATGTACAAAAATAGGCACACTGATGACACAGATTTGACTCATTGACGCTGATAAATGCCCTGTCTGTAATGTAATCGAAGCTTCTAGCTTCGAGAATTGGAGATGGCTTGTATCTCCAATTATTTACAAATAGCCGAACAAGCCTAAAGCCAAGACTCATTGCATCAGCACTTGGTAAGTTGTCCACTACAGTGCTATCTTATTACCTATTGTGCTGGTACATAAGGTGCGGACACTGAGGTGTTCGTATGTTTATATCCACAGCAGGGCTTTAAACATGAGACCTTTTCGAGAGGTCGGTGTGTTTTGTATCTTTTCAATATCCATCGCTATTTTGCTATTTAAATGCTATACAGGTATCGTTTTTTTGTCAAAAAAAAAAAGAGAGGGGTTGCGTAGGCCTACATTTGCTGTTTTGCAATGCAATTCTCAAAACTGTAGGGCTACATTTGTCGTTTTGCAATGCGTTTTGCAAACTGTAGGGCTACATTTGTCGTTTTGCATTGCGTTTCGCAAACTGTAGGGATACATTTGGCGCTTTGCATTGCATTTCTCGAACTGTAGGACTACATTTGGTGTTTTGCATTGCATTTCTCGAACTGTAGGGCTACATTTGGCGTTTTGCATTGCATTTCTCAAAATTGTAGGCCTACAATTGTCGTTTTGGATTGCATTTCTCGAATTGTAGGGGTACGCAAGGTCGCCCAAAGTTGGTTTTATTAGCTATTTTGATGGTTTTATTTCGGTCTGATGTTTTATAATCAAGGCATTATACCACTTTCAGCTCTTTTTATGCAAAATCTGGTATTTAGGGGGGGGCAACAAAGAACCAGCCTGTTTTAATTGACCCCTCTTTTCAACCACAACATTAGTGTTATTATGATTTTTTCCTTATCAAAGAAGACATTACCCAGTGGACAGTGAGAAGTGTAGATTTCAGTTCAAAAGTATTTATCCATTTTATAACGAAAATGGAAGGACTAGTAGAATAACCCGCTCGCCCGATTTCCGAATCGGCCTGCCCAGTGAAATTATATTATATTTCTGAGGGGTGTGCTGCGAAGCAGACAGAAATAACAACCATAAGCAAAAGTTTCGCTATCGCAACACACGCATTATAAATGCGCGCGAGCAAGGTTCGCTTCGCGCCACACGGGCTACAAACCAGCGCGAGCGGCAGAGTAATCAAGCACATCAAGCGGATCAAGGTTCAGACAGTTGCCAAAGAATATAGTAAGATTATCAAGAAATCTATACATAGGCTGTTTATTATGTAAAGAATTCCTTGTTTTCTATACACATACAATTATCTTTGTAAAGAATATACTAAAAACTATACCTATGACTTCATGGAAATTACAAAAACTTCCGATTTCATTTGATTTTGAATCGACAAAAGTATTGAAATCACTTCCATCTGCATACTTTGCACTAGCAGAGTTAAAAGGGATTGCTGCTTCAATTCCAAATCAAAATATTTTAATAAACACATTAGGGCTACAGGAAGCGAAAGATAGTTCTGCAATAGAAAATATAATAACAACACATGATGATTTGTATAAATCTGAATTGAATTTAGGTAATATAAAATCGTTGGAAGCAAAAGAGGTTCAAAACTACATTGCTGCCTTAAAAAAAGGGTATGAGCTGATATCTCAAAAGGGATTGCTTACCAATCAAGTAATAATAAAAATTCAAGAAACTCTTGAAGAGAATGATGCAGGCTTTAGGAGACAGTCTGGTACAACTTTAAAAAATGCAACTACTGGAGATATTGTATATACTCCACCACAAAGTTATGAAGAAATAATTGAGTTGATGGGTAATTTAGAACAGTATATCAATGATCCTGACCTACATAATATTGACCCATTGATTAAGATGGCCATTATTTATTTTCAGTTCGAAAGTATTCATCCATTTTATGATGGAAATGGAAGGACTGGCAGGATAATAAATATGTTGTATTTGATTTTAGAAGAATTGCAGTCTCTACCCATTCTTTACTTAAGTAATTATATCATTAAACACAAAATGCAGTATTACAGGTGTTTGCAAGAAGTTAGAGATAAAAACCGATGGGAAGAGTGGGTGCTATTTTTAATAACTGGCATCGAAGAAACAGCAAAAGAAACTACACAACTGATTCTTAAAATGAAGGATTTAATGCAAAAGTTAAAGAACTTGTTGAGAGATAATTACAAATTTTATAGTCAAGATTTACTCAACAATTTATATAAACATCCTTACACTAAAATTGAATTTGTTGTAAACGACCTTGGAGTTTCAAGATTAACAGCAGCTAATTATTTAAATAAGTTGGCAGATGATGGTGTGCTAAGAAAAGAGAAAATTGGAACTGCAAACTACTATATAAACATCAAGTTGTTTGAATTACTAACCAATAGATAACGTATAAATAACCATCCACTTGCACCGATTTGTGAGGGGTGTGCTGCGAAGCAGACAGAAATAACAACCATAAGCAAAAGTTTCGCTATCGCAACACACGCATTATAAATGCACGCTAGCGAGGCAAAGCATAAAGGTTGGGACAGTTTATAAATTAAAAAAACGACCAAATATGAAAGAGACATTTAATAGTATTATCAATGGCAATGAACCAGTATTAGTAGATTTTCATGCCACATGGTGTGGCCCATGCCATACACAAGCTCCTATTCTGAAGGATTTGGCTCCAGATATAAAAGGAAAAGCCAGAATCATAAAAATAGATGTTGACAAGAATCAAGCCCTTGCACAACAGTATCAGGTGAGGAGTATTCCCACCCTTATTTTATTCAAAAACGGACAGACAGTTTGGCGGCATTCGGGGGTAGCAAGTAAGCAGGAGTTATTGAATGTGATAAATGAGCATAGTGTCTGAATTATGATGGAAGGATACTTTCTGAACCATGAGTAAAGGCCGATTTCCAAATCGGCCTGCCCAGTGAAATTATATTATATTTCACTGGGGGTATGCTGCAAAGCAGAAAGAATAAACAGAGTAAAGTAACAATTTCGCTATCGCGACACACGCATTGCAAATGGGCGCGAGCAAGGTTAAACTCATTTAATCATTCAAGCCAACCATTCAGACAATTGGCAGCACATACAATATCAAGCCCCCCGCCTCGCTGCATTTTCAAATTGAAACATTTGAGTGCAACTTTGCAACAAAAATCATGTTTAATGCACTCTTTATAGATAAAATGCTGATATTTGTGTTCTGTTAGAAACAAATTACTCAAAATATAAAAAGACAACAAGCAAAATGTTTAAGATTCAGACACTAAATGCAATCGATCCAGAAGGGCTATCTCTTTTTCCTTTAAGTAGTTACGAAATAGCTAGCGAACTACCCAACCCCGACGCAATTGTACTGCGCAGCCATAAAATGCACGACATGGAACTTCCGCCTTCGCTAAAAGCTGTGGCAAGAGCAGGGGCAGGGGTCAACAATATTCCGATAGACAAATGCACGGAGCGGGGTATCGTAGTCTTTAACACACCTGGAGCAAATGCCAACGGTGTAAAAGAAATGGTGATTGCTGGATTGATGCTAGCATCGCGCGATATTATTGATGGTGCTATATGGGTGAAATCATTGACTGACAAAGGCGACAAAATACCAGCATTAATAGAAAAAGGCAAAAAAAACTTTGTTGGCCAAGAGATAAAAGGAAAGACACTCGCCGTAATTGGCCTGGGTGCTATAGGTGTTTTGGTAGCAAATGCCGCCAAATCACTGGGTATGGAAGTGGTTGGATACGACCCCTACATTTCGGTAGATCAAGCTTTGAAATTGAGCAACAGGGTGAATTTGGTAAAAGGCATAGAAGTGCTACTCTCGCAGGCCGACTACGTTACTCTGAATATTCCTCTGACGCCCGAAACCAAAGGCTACATCAACAAAGATAAACTAAGCATGATGAAAAACAACGTGCGAATATTAAATTTTGCACGCGGTGGATTGGTTGATATACCAGATCTAAAAAAAGCTATTGCATCAGGCAAAGTAGCTAAATACATAACCGATTTTCCCGACGAAGAGATATTAAAATTAGACAATACCATTGCCATTCCTCACCTTGCTGCTTCTACAAACGAATCGGAAACCAATTGTGCGGTAATGGCAATAAAACAAGTAAAAGATTACCTAGAAAACGGAAATATCACCAACTCGGTCAACTTTCCTACTGCCATAATGGAACGTCACGATGGTTGCCGTATTCTTATAGCCAATAGAAACATCCCCAACATGGTGGGCCAGATATCGAGCATATTGGCTTCAGAGAGCATAAACATAGACAGCATGCTCAACCGCAAATACAATGGCAATGCCTACAACATTATTGATATTACCCGAAAGACCTTAGACCCTTCAATCACCAAAAAACTAAAAGAGATTGATGGTGTAACTATGGTACGTGTTCTTCCAGCAACATAGAGGTGCACTGCTTTGCAACCATCTGTTACCTACAACACCTTGTAGGGACAGGTTGCGACTTGTCTTTTTTGCAAACGGGAAGGAAATGGAATTTAAATATGTGTTGGGGCAGGCCGATTCGGAAATCGGAGCAAGCGGGGTGGCCATTAAGGCCTGTAATGAAAAAGCTAACGGCTGATAGCTGTCAGCTATGGCTAGTCTCTATTCTCTCATCATTGTCAATTTTCAATTGCCCATTACTTTCCCCCTGTCATTCCGAGATCACACCCATTTTTTTTATTGGGCAGAAAGAAGAAAATGTTATGATATAGGATGATATGCAAAAGAGCATGTGTTTGCTTTACATTTTACTGTCAAGTTTTATTAAACAGTTTTGCTACAAACAATTTACAGGCCGTACCTACGGCGCTTGAGGTGAGGTGGGTATGGGTTTACTACAAACAGAGTTGCTCCTCTGGAGCACTTGCAGCTAATATATTCATAAGGGTAGTTCATTAGTTACTTATTGTTGTATAATTAAATTGATGCGACCCATTTTAATGAAAGAGTTTATATTGAAAATCAAAGCCTTTAGCTCCGTTAGGAGCCTTGCTGTCTGTAGTAAACTGATATCCCTTCTACCCCAAAGCTCCGTTAGGTGCGAACTGTACTTTGCGTGTAATAAGAAATAGACAAAACACGTAATTTTACTGGTGAGCCGGTTTTAGGGCAAAGCCCTTTCAGCAAAGATTATATAAAATAGCTATCGCTTTACTCAGTTAATAAGTCAAAACGTAAAAGTTTTTATTGTCTGATATATAGCTTGTTGCAAAAACATATCATTCCTATACGTAGTGAGGAATCTGTAGCAATAACCCTGCAAGTATTCTCCAGATACTTCACTCCGTTCAGTATGACAGTGGTTAGTCAATACCGCATACCGCATACCACATACCGCTGTCATTGTCATTCCAAGACCCCACCCATTTTTTTATTGGGCAGAAAGAAGAAAATGTTATGATATAGGATGATATACAAAAGTATGTTTTTGCTAAAATACTTAGCTCAAAAACAACCATGCACCTGAACATTTCTATG
>CAYVLC010000074.1:5526-13216 GCA_964452155.1 uncultured Dysgonomonadaceae bacterium | reverse complement strand
AATATTGTTGGCCTTGCCGATGTGGATTGGAAATACAGTAAGCATGTATTTGATCACTATCCAAATGCAAAAAAATATTACGACTACCGAAAAATGTATGACGAGCTGGGTAAATCTATTGATGCAGTAGTAGTTGCTACATCAGATCATACTCACGCTCTTGTTGCTGCAGATGCTATGACTATGGGTAAGCATACTTATGTTCAAAAACCCTTAACTCATACTGTTTACGAATCACGTCTGTTGACAAAACTAGCCGACAAATACCAAATTGCTACCCAAATGGGTAATCAAGGATCGTCGGGAGCTGGTGTACGTCAAGTATGCGATTGGATTTGGAATGGCGAAATTGGTGAAGTTACAAAAGTAGAAACTTTTACCGATAGACCTATTTGGCCACAAGGACTTCCACGTCCAAGTGTTGCTGACCCTGTTCCAAGTACATTAGACTGGGATTTGTTTATTGGGCCAGCCCCAAAACGTCCATTCAACCATATATACACTCCATGGAACTGGCGCGGATGGTGGGATTTTGGTACAGGTGCTTTAGGAGATATGGCTTGTCATATACTTCATCCTGTATTTAAAGGTCTTAATTTGGGATATCCTACTAAAATTCAAGCTTCATCAACAATGTTGTTGACAGATTGTGCACCAAATGCAGAATTTGTTACCTATACATTCCCTGCACGCGACAACATGAAAAAAGTAGCGATGCCTGAGGTTGAGGTGCTTTGGTATGATGGTGGTTTACAGCCTCCAAGACCTGCCGGTGTACCCGAAGGCAAAAACTTGAATGACCAAGGTGGTGGTGTAATTTTCCACGGAACCAAAGACACCCTTATTTGCGGATGTTATGGAGTAAACCCATGGTTGGTATCTGGTCGTAAGCCAAATGCACCAAAAACACAACGCGAGGTAACTCTATCGCACGAAATGGATTGGGTGCGTGCTTGTAAAGAAACTCCAGCAAACAGAGTAGAGACAGCATCTCCATTCTCTGAAGCAGGTCCTTTCAACGAAATGGTTGTATTGGGTGTATTAGGAGTAAGATTGCAAAATTTGAACCAAGTACTACATTGGGATGGCCCAAAAATGGAATTTACAAACATTCCGGCCGATGCAACAATTAGGACTATCATCGAAGATGGTTTCAAAATTGTAGATGGTCATCCAAGCTTCAATAAAAAGATGACTGATCCTGTAAATGCCCAACAAATGGCGCAAGAAATGATCAAGCACACGTATCAAAATGGTTGGAAGTTGCCTTCTATGCCATAGTAATTGCTTATTAACTAACTCGAAGTGTCGCCTTTATGGCGTCACTTCTTTTTTCTAACATATAAAATAATACAAATAAATTATTTATGAAAAAAGTATTTTTGACTTATAGTCTTATAATTATGGCTGTGATTTTTTCTTCTTGCACCAATACAAAAAAGCAAGCAGAAGATACTACAGCAAAAGATGAAACGGAGATGACAAATGACGAATGGATTACCCTCTTTGATGGTAGTAGCTTTGAAGGTTGGCGTGGATACGGTCGTGCAGATGTGCCAGCAGCATGGACTATTGAAGATGGTGCAATAAAAATTAATGGATCGGGTAGAGGAGAAGCTGGTGCAAAAGACGGTGGTGATATTATGTTCGATCGTAAGTTTAAAAACTTTGAACTTACTTTTGAGTGGAAAGTAGCTAAAGGTGCCAATAGTGGTGTTTTTTATCTAGCTCAAGAAATTGAAGGCGAACCTATATGGAAATCGTCACCTGAGTATCAGATTCTAGACAACGAGAATCATCCAGATGCTAAATTAGGAAAAGACAACAATCGTCAATCTGCATCGTTGTATGATTTGATTCCTGCTGTACCACAAAATTCTAAACCTTATGGTGAGTGGAATACAGGTGGTATTATGGTTTTTCAAGGAACTGTTGTACATTCTCAAAATGGTGAAAATGTAGTTGAGTATCATTTGTGGACACCAGATTGGGAAGCGCTAGTTGAAGGAAGTAAATTTAAAGGTTGGGAAAACATTATCAATGCTGGTGGTGAAAACCAAGAAGGCTATATTGGTTTGCAAGACCATGGCGATGATGTTTGGTTTAGAAATATTAAAGTAAAAGTTTTAGATTAATTATTATGCGTAAACTATATCTTTTTACACTGATTTTAGGTTCGGCCTTGTTATTATCGAGTTGCACACAACCTAAAGAAAACAACGAAACTACATCTGATACATCTGTGGCTAACAAAAACATTTACATTCAACTCTACTCTGTAAGAGAAGCCATTGGTGCCGATTTTACTGGTACTATTACTAAAGTAGCCGAAGCTGGATACAAAGGTGTAGAGGCTGCCAACTACAATGATGGCCAGTTTTACGGAATGTCTCCCGAAGATTTCAAGAGTGCTATCGAAGGGGTTGGTATGGAAGTATTATCTTCTCATACAACACGTCCATTAGAAGCAGATATTGAAAAAACCAACTGGGAAGATGTTTGGGCTTGGTGGGATGTAGCAATAGATGCACACAAAAGAGCAGGAATGAAATACATTGTAGCTCCATGGATGCCTACTCCAGAAACACTTAAAGACCTAAAACAATATTGCGATTATTACAATCAAGTGGGTGAAAAGTGTAATGCTGCAGGTTTGAGATTTGGTTATCATAATCATGCTTTCGAGTTTAAGGAAATAGAAGGTGAGATAATGTATGACTTCATGCTGCAAAATACCGACCCCGACAAAGTGTTTTTCGAAATGGATGTATATTGGACCAAGCAAGGTGGATATACAGCACTTGAGTATTTCAATAAATACCCCAATCGCTTTGAACTGCTTCATATAAAAGATGAAAAAGAACTTGGTGGAGGTGATAGCGTAATGGATTTTGATGCACTGTTTCAAAATACAGACAAATCGGGTGTTAAATACCTAGTTGTAGAAGTAGAGAAATACAATTTTGATCCTCTTGAGAGTGTTAAAATGAGTATTGACTATCTATTAGAAAACGAATATGTTAAAGCTGATTATTCTAAATAGTGTCTGCCAGAAAACTCCTTATTTTTATGTCTTTGATTAGAAAACGACAAAGACAAGGCTTTCGAAGTTTTTGAAACCAAGGAGTTTACTTTGGGTAAATGACTGTTTCAGAAACGAGAGTAACGCAGTAATTTGGCGTTTTCTTGCAAAGACTAAATAGGAATCTATTTTGGAATTGAAGCCTACAAAAAAATAAAAAATCTTTCGAGGTATCTCGGAAGATTTTTTTTTGCTTCAAGGTCTTTACTTATTCTGATAATTTATAGTGCAGCACAATTAATTTTTATTGCCAATATAAATATAAATGCTCAAATGAAATGAAGCAGTTTCTTTCTATTGCATCAATTATTGTGGCTCAATTGGTTGGAGGTAAATAACGGCTATCTTTTCCCTAAATCCTGATAAAGAGTCTGCAAAATTGCTTTTCCTTTGTCTAGTCTAATGCTACTGCTAGTTTTTGGTTCTTCAATCAAAGGGACTTCTACAGTATTGTCATACACCGTAACGCCTGTACTATCTATAAACCCAAAGCCATTGTTGAAAGTGTAATAGGCAAATTCAGTGTAGTCTTTTCCGAAAAAATCTTTACTAAATGTAAACTCATCATTATTTATCTCAAGTTGGCTCAATAGTGTTGCCGCCAAGTCTGTTTGGCTAATGTATTTGTCCATTACAGCAGGAGCTTTTATTGCTCCACCAATCCACAAGCAAGGTATGTGATAACGACTGGGTTCATACTCTTTCAATGTATCGGGGTATCGGTATCCATGGTCAGAAATAAATACGATTAGTAAATCGTCCCATGCAGGGGTCTTTTTAATTCTGTCAACAAAGCTTCCTATGCAACTATCTGTGAAGGCAACCGAATTGAGATAAGGATGTTCTAATCTGCTATACGGCACCTTAAAAGGTTCGTGACTGCTCAGTGTAAGGAAGGTGGTGTGCCAAGGAGATTGTTTTTGTTTCTTGTTGAGAATATCATCATACAGACGATTAAAGGTAACATCATCATCTGCACCCCATTTGCTGAGCCTACTACTTATCGGAAAGTCCACATCTGCCGTTAGGCTATTGTATCCAGAGTTGAAGAAAAAGCTTCGCATATTGGTAAAGTTAATATCGCCACCATACAATACATCAGTTTCATACCCTTCGTTTCTCAAGCTTTTAGCAATAGAGGGTAGCGTTTGGCTTTTTGCAGGATACTTCATAATAGATGTTGTAGGTTGTGCCAGATATCCATTGAGGGTGGCAACCAGTCCGCGATCGGTACGGAACGAATTTGCGTACATGTTTCGAAACAAAACCCCCTCTTGACCTAGTTGGTTCAGATGGGGTGTAACGTTGCTCTCTCCACCTGTCCATTCGATTACATTGGCTGAGATGCCTTCCAAAATAATAATCAGAATGTTGGGTCTCTTTGTTTTTAGCAGTTTGTTCTCTTCGTCAGCTTCAGTGTTATTTGTTGTTGGATAAAGAGGCATGAAGAGTTGTTGGCGCTTTTGTTCTGAAAAGAATTGGAATTGAGATGAGAAGTCCTCTTGTCTGCTCATCGATGTGAGTAGGCTGAAGCATGGATTGATAGCAGCGTGATTCAAGAATTGGTCTTTACTGAAATAGACCATTCCCACATTGGCTGTAGAGGTAGTAACACCGCCACGAATGGCAATGAACAATAATCCACCAAGGAAAATGCCAGCTGTCATTGTCTGCCATTTCTTCATAGTGGGTTTCTTGGGTAGAACTGGAATAATATAACGTTTAAATAACCAGTATATCAGTAAGGTAAAAACAATTGTTTTGATTAGTTGCAACACAAAAGTTAGGATAGGCACGCTTGCCATAGCATTTGCAGGAGATTCTAGGTAAAAGAAAATGGTAGAGTCTAACCTGAATTTCCAATAGCCATACAATGCTTCGTCAACGGTAAAAACTGTAGCCACAACTACAGCAATGATAGCAAAATAGATTTTCAATATGGTGTGTATCTTTTTCCCAGCAAACCAAATAGAAACAAGGGTTATTAGAAGGGGCATGGCTGTGAGATAACCAGCCATTGTGACATCCAGTTTTAATCCGTTTAGAATAACTTGCAGGAACTCCGAAAAAGAATGATTGGCAGCCATCTCATAATGATAGAGAAGGAACAATATTTTTTGTATTGCAAAAACAGCAACCCATGCAATAAAGGTGTATAGTATGAATAATAATCTTTTCTTCATCTTCTCTATTTGATACACAAAGGTAGATAAATATATGCAAACTCTTTGAAGAGGATGAAGACTTATTTGCAATTGAAAATGATGGATGCTCAATTCTTTTTATGCTGGTCGTGTGCTTTTGCAAAGCGTGCAGCCACATTCTAAATATAAACATCAAAAAAAAAGCACCTTAGATTGTATGAATCTATAGTGCTTTTGATATAACTAACTGGTGGAGAATATCGGAGTCGAACCGATTACCTTTTGACTGCCAGTCAAACGCTCTAGCCAAATGAGCTAATCCCCCCTTTTCTAATTTTCTGTGTGCAAAGATATATAATTTTGTTTATATTTGCAACCAGATAATTCTAAATAATATACAAATACCCACCAAACTATGGTTACAATAAATACTACTTTTCATGTAGAAGAAGAAACTGATACGGATTTTGTTGCTTATATGAAAGACACTTACATTGCAGAGGCTATGACTAGCAAGTCGTTGACCAATGCTCGCCTCTGTAGAATACACTCGCAAGAGATTGAGGGCGGACAGTCTTACTCGGTGCAATTTACATTTAATAGCTTAGATGACTTAGCAACATGGGACGATAGCCAAGGAAAGAAATTGAACGAAGATTTGGTGCTATTTTTTAAGGACAAGGTTGTAGGTTTTTCGACTCTGCTTGAAGAAATAGAATTGTAGATGCAAAAAGAACGTATAATTATGGGTATTGACCCCGGAACTCAGATTATGGGTTACGGAATACTGAAGGTGATTAACAACAAGCCTCAAATGGAAGCAATGGGGGTGTTGCAACTAAGCAAATTTGAAAATCATTATTTACGTTTGTCACGTATCTACGAACGTACCATTACGTTGATAGAACAATACTTGCCCGATGAGTTGGCCATAGAAGCTCCTTTCTATGGAAAAAATGTGCAGAGTATGCTCAAGTTGGGTAGGGCGCAAGGTGTGGCCATGGCAGCTGCCATTTCTAGAGACGTGCCAATATGTGAATATGCTCCACTGAAAATAAAAATGTCGATAACAGGCAATGGTCGTGCTTCGAAAGAACAAGTAGCCTATATGTTGCAACAAATACTGAAAATACCCAACAAGAATATGTTGCACCAATTGGATGCATCCGATGGCCTGGCGGCTGCATTGTGCCATTTTTATCAATCGGGTGTTGACTCGCAATCTACTAAATATAAAAACTGGAAGGACTTTGCTGACAAGAATCCTCAGAAAATATCGAAATAAGCGCTAACTTTAGCGGTGAGAAGAAAATTCACAAAAATATATGCCTGTTTTATTTCTTTTTTGAATGCTATTTTTCTAACTTTGCTCTATGGATGAAATTGCACTACATATAGATTTTCTTTTACACACACACGATTGCATCATAGTGCCAGGGCTGGGTGGCTTTGTTGTAAACGTGACTAATGTAGAAAGAAATGGTTTGTGGGGATTGAGTGCTCCATCTTTCGAGTTGATATTCAACAGTAAACTCACCTACAACGATGGCTTGTTGGCAGAGTCGCTCATGAAAACAAACAATGTCTCTTATGAAATTGCAATAAAACAGATAGAAACTGCCAGCAAAGAATTAAGAGAAAAATTATTGAAAGATGAAGAGGTGGTTTGGAGTAATCTGGGCACTTTTAAAACCAACAAAGACAACAATCTCATCTTTTTGGCTAACAAAGCTTATGTTCGTCCTCAGTTTTTTGGTTTGACAAACGTATCTCTCAAGCCCTCCGCTTTAGTATTATCTGCTAATAGCGAAGATGAAAACTCTATACCTGTAAAATCTATTATGCGATATGTCTCTACAGCAATAGCTGTTGCGGTGTTGTTCTTTTTTGTGGTGGTGTCTTACAACAATTATAATCCCCAAAGCCAACATGCCGAGATGGTCTCAAAGCCACTAATTTTTATCAAGAGTAAACCCCAAACTGCTTCACCCAACACTTCAAGACCATTGGTAGCAAAGAATTATTCGAATGAGACTACCGCTAAAGCTTTGTTGCCAGCTACGGTTGACAATGAAACCGTTCAATCGACATCATCTTCTATAAACTATTACATTGTGGTAGGAGTATATGAAGTGAGAGATGTGGCCGAAAAAACATTGAGCACATTGAAGCGCAAAGGTTTCAGCACAGCATCAATGATTGTAAGACCCGGAAGATTGGATGTCTATTCTGCCTCTTTTACTAATAGGAAAGAAGCTTACACCTTTCTCCTACAATTTAAAGCCGATAATGCTAGCTATCGCGATGCTTGGATTTTGAAACGATAAATACTTTTTTCACTACAATTCTATTTAATAATACTTTTAGCGCTATTCTTCTCTAAGGATTATGATATTAAAAGGATGCTTTCCTACCTTACTATCCATTCAAAATATATTTTATCTATATTTCCTAGCCCTAAGAA
>CAYVLC010000074.1:0-5426 GCA_964452155.1 uncultured Dysgonomonadaceae bacterium | reverse complement strand
AAAGTCTTAATGATTTTTTTAAAGGCCATCTTAGAGTTGAGAAAGCTCTTCTAATTTTTATAAAAGAATTTTGAGGCCTAAGAAGAGGCTAAAAACTTATATTTAGCTGTTCGTGGGAATGCGTTAGGGATTATAAAATTAAAAAAAGATGGCCGGACCTTAGGAAAGATATAAAAAAAAATTTTCTGATGATGTTTTTGTTGAAGATCAAATATATTTGTGGTAGAGAATTATACTATTCATATATTCTCAAGTTTGTTATTTTCGAATACTGATAGCCACAATGCTCTATTTAATAGCCCAATGATTTGTAATATCTCAATTTTAAAACCCAATTCGAAAGGCGTTCTATCTCTCTTCGAACACCTTTCGATTTGAACCATTATTTATATGTTTCTCTCAGATGTTTGATACTTATAGGCGTTTTTGCAGATTTTGTCAGCTGGGGCGATGTGATTGTGATTACCTTTTTCTCTCCAGGTAGTAGATCGAAAAAGTTGTCGCTAAACTTAGCTCCTTGAACAGGTATCTCTACAAAGACATCTTTTGCCAGATATTTGCTCTTTAAAGTAATGGTATATTGGCCATCTGCATACGAAACAGCACTATCAATCTTGGTCTTTGGCAAATTTAGTTTATTGGGCCAATAGAAGAAGTAGTTGCTCTGGGCAATAGTATTCTTTTTATTGTCTATAAGCTTCACACTCACCACGCTGTTCTCGTGTTGCTCGGGTGTTGCATAGTCTGCCATAGATAGAGCATACACTTTTTCGCTTGCATTTGCTTTGGCTACCACTTTTGTTTGTATATTCTTTATTACTTTTCCCTCGAAATCTATGAGCGAAACCTGCAATGTTAGGTTGTTTGCATCGGTTAGCTGGTCAGACATTGTGTAGATATTGAGGTTGTTGTCTTCTTTAAACACATTTAGTGCAATGGGAGCAAACACATCACGCACTTTGTAGTGCATGGCTTTCCAATTGTTGTAATAGTCTATACCCGACCACGAAACCACTGGCCAGCTATCGTTGAGCTGCCAATAGAGTGTGCCCATACAAAATGGACGATTTCTACGGTGTGCTTCCAATCCATGTTTCATGCCTTGTCCTTGCATTACCAACCCTACATATACAAAATCTTCGAAATTGGTAGGAGTGTTGTAATACATGTCCATATATTGCTTGATGGCCTCGTTACCAATACCACTTTTCTGATGCGATTTCATCACTTCCGACTCTATATCGAAATCTTTCTCTGTGGCAAAGGTGCGAATTGTTTTCATTTCGGGAAAGGATTGAAAGCCAAACTCGCTCATAAATCGTGGCACATTTTTGTCAAGCACTTCAAATGGTTGTCGTCCGTGCCACACCCCCCAATAGTGTGCATCGCCAAAGTTGAGCGAGTGAGGGCGGCCCCAATTGGCCGTGTCGGGCGATCCGTGTAGATAAAACTTGTCGGGGTCTAACTCTAAAACAATTCCTGGCAATAGCTCACGAAATGTTTTGTCATATCCCTCTCTAAATCCTTCCATTATCTCTTTGGAGTATATCTTGTCGAAGCCCCAATATTTAATAGATTCTTCCACCTCGTTGTTTCCACACCATATAGCTATAGATGGGTGGTTGCGCAATTTCTTTACGTTGTATCTTGCTTCGTGTGCTACATTTTCTAAAAAAGCATCGTCGTGAGGGTAGGGCGTGCATCCAAACATAAAATCTTGCCACACAAGAATTCCTTTTTCGTTGGCTAGCTGATAAAACTTCTCGTTTTCGTAGAACCCACCTCCCCAAATGCGAATCATATTCATGTTGGCAGCTACTACATTTTCGAATAGTTGTTCGTAATAGTTGTCGTCTTGTAGTGTATTCATTATTTCGCCAGGAATGTAGTTGGCTCCTTTTGCAAACATTGCTTCTCCGTTTACTTCGAAGTAAAAAGATCGACCATGTTCATCTGGTTCGGCCACCACACGTATGTTGCGTAAACCTATTTGATGAGATTTTTCTGCAACTACATGCTTGTCAACCACAACCTGTGCTGTGAAATTGTATAAATGCTGCTTGCCCCATCCATTGGGCATCCAGAGTTGTGGGTCAGGAATTTCAATTGGTACAGATATTTTGTTGAGACCTTTGGTTAGGGTAATCTCTGTTTCTTCTGTATGCTTTGTTTGGTTGGCAAGCGCATAACTTACAAGTAGTTTTGCAGAAGTCTCGCCATGGGCCAGACTGTAAACTTCTACATGATTGGTTAGTTTTGCAGAGGTTTCAGATACCAACTCTTGCTGCACAAAGAAATCATCTATCCGCGATTGATTGTAGAGGGTTAAATATACTGGTCGCCATATTCCCATTTGCACCAAGCGCATACCCCAGTCCCAACCGTAGTGATAGGGAGCTTTTCGTGAGTAAACACTCATTTTTTCGTCTCTAGCATCATTGCCCACTGGATATTCGAAACCGTTGGTAAGGCGAGCAGGCATTAAGTGATTGATGGGCGAGAAGAAACGCACATAGAGCTTGTTTTCGCCTTCTCTGAGTAGGCTTTTTACCGATTGTTCGTGTTTTACAAACATGTTTTCGGCACGAAACAACTTAGAGCCATTCAAATATACATCGGCATGTGTGTCAAGTCCTTCAAAGGTAAGTAGCGCATCGTCATATTCCAATTGCTCTTTGGTAACCTCAAAGCTTTTCTTGAAGTCCCAGTTTTCGTCTTCCACCCATTGCACGCTGTCTTCATTGGTGCCAAAGTAAGGGTCGGGTAGTATGTCCAATCTAATTAGGTCGCGCTGCACTGATCCAGGTACAGTGGCAGAGTGCCATTCGTTTTTATCGGCTTGTGTAAATTGCCACTCGTTGTTCAATTGTAAAGTAGTAGGGGGCTTGTTGGCCCAAAGCAAAACAGGAATAAAACTGAGCACAGTTATAAGTTTTCTCATCTTTTTAGTTGCTAAAATTAAAGTCTCTTGTAATGCAAATATAAGCATTATTACATAGTATATCCACTAGTGAAAGCAATAAAACAATATATTTAAATTCTTTATCATGTAATACTTTCTATATTTTAACGGTATATAAAAAGATAAATTCGTATTTTTACAGAATAGAGATAAAACATTTCGGTTCAATTTAAAGCATCACGCTATTACAATGCAAAAATTAAAAACTATATATAAGACAACTTTTAGAGAGCTACACAAGAAGATTTATTTTTTCTTGCGCGAAACAATGTCAAGGAAAGAGGTCAACCAGTTGTCAGCAATTATAAGACAAGATGATACAATATTCAGCAATGAAGCATCGCTCAATCAACTACTGTTTTCTCTGAAAACAGCAATTATTGCAGTAGAAGAAATAAGACTGAAACAGGCAACTGTTTGTTCTATCCTGTTGTTCGATGCGCTTAAATCTAACTTTATATCGCTTGATGAAGTTGGGAAATTGTTTGGAGAAGAAATTAAAATAATACTCCAAGGACTACAGAAGGTAGATAAATTGGATTCTAAGAAATCTGACGATAAATCGGACAATTATGTGAAACTGATACTCTCTTTTATTCAAGATATAAGGGTTATTTTTATTGTGTTGTCTATGCGTGTGCAACAAATGAGAGATGCCAAGGTGATGAATGAGGCAGATAGATTTGACTTTGGTGTAGAAACTCTCTTTCTGTATGCTCCACTGGCGCATCGGATGGGTTTGTACAATATAAAATCTGAGTTAGAAGATTTGTCTCTCAAATATACCGACCGCGAAGCTTATGACTATGTTGCCAAAAAGCTAAACGAAACCAAACGTTCTCGAGATGAGTATATAAAGGCTTTTCTTGATCCAGTAACCAAGAAACTAGAACAAACAGGACTGAAGTTTGAAGTAAAAGGGCGCACAAAATCTATCTACTCTATCTTAAATAAGCTGAAGAAACAGCAAATTGATTTTGAAGGCGTTTACGACCTGTTTGCTATTCGTGTTGTGCTTGACTCAGATATTGAATTGGAAAAAGCCGATTGCTGGCAAGTCTATTCCATTATCACAGACATGTATCAGCCCAATCCCAAAAGACTGAAAGATTGGTTGTCTATACCCAAAACAAATGGCTACGAGTCGCTCCACATTACAGTAATGGGGCCCGAGTCTAAATGGGTAGAGGTGCAGATACGCACACGACGAATGAATGAAGTGGCCGAACGTGGTTTGGCTGCTCACTGGAAATATAAGGGGTTGAAGGCCGAAGCCTCTTTTGAAGATTGGCTTACTACACTGCGCGAATCTCTTGAAAACAGAGACACCGATGAAGCGAACAAGTTGGAAGATTTCAAGCTGAATCTTTACGACGATGAGATTTTTGTTTTCACGCCCAAAGGCGATTTAAAGAAACTGCCCAAAGGGGCTACAGTGCTAGATTTTGCTTTTTCTATTCACTCTAAAGTGGGGGCTAGCTGTGTGTCGGGAAAGGTGAATGGCAAGAATGTTCCCATCAAATACAAACTAAAAAGTGGTGAGCAAATAGAGATAAACACTTCGGCCAACCAAACGCCCAAGCAAGATTGGTTGAACTTTGTGGTCACCTCAAAGGCCCGCAACAAGATAAGGCAGCTGCTGAAAGAAGAGGCTAGCAAGCAAATTGATTTTGCAAAAGAGATGCTTTTGCGACGGATGAAAAACCGTAAGATTGATTACAATGAAGCCATTCTCTCGCAATTAATCAAAAAGTTGCGCTACAAAACTGTTACCGACTTTTATATTGCTATTGCACAAAGCAAATTAGATGTAAATAGTTTGATTGACAAATATGTAGAGTTTGAGAAAAGGGAAACCGAGACACACGAGTTGTCTGATGATACAAGTGCCGATAAATTTAAACTGCCACCACAAACAGACGATACGCATTCGCTTGACGAGTTGGTAATAGATCAAAACTTAAAGGGTGTAGATTACAAGTTGGCTAAATGTTGCAACCCAATATTTGGAGACAAAATATTTGGCTTTATATCGTCGCAAGGCATTAAGATTCATAGAATGAATTGTCCTAATGCGCAAGACCTTTTCTCGAGGTATGGTTATAGGGTGCTGAAAGCACGATGGACAGGACAGGGCTCTGCATCGTCGAGCTACACAACCGTGTTGCGGGTAATAGGCAACGACCATATCAATATTGTGGCCAATTTGATGTCTATAATATCTAAAGAAGAGGGTGTGCAATTGCGCTCTATAAATATAGATTCTAACGATGGCTTGTTTCACGGCACAATAAGCGTATCGCTTGCCAATACATCAAAACTAGATATGCTCATGAAAAAACTAAAAGAGGTGAAGGGGGTAAAGCAGATAAACCGAGTGAACTAGTCTTTTCTTTCTAAAACCAATAGTTTATGGGTAGCCGTGCACGGTGCACAAACAACTAAATTGCAAACAGTGCTATTA
>CAYVLC010000073.1:0-13318 GCA_964452155.1 uncultured Dysgonomonadaceae bacterium | reverse complement strand
ATTTTCTCTACAACCAGCGTCCATTTTCTCTACAACCAGCATCCATTTTCTCTACAACCAGCATCCATCAAAACCACCCCATTGGTTATTATCATTATGATAAGCTATGACTAAATTCAACAATAAATATAAGATTGAGCCAAACCGATGGCAGTATTGGGATTATTCTGCAATTGGACATTATTTTATTACCATTTGTGTGGAAGAGCACGAATCTATTTTGGGGGACATTAAAAATGAGAAAATGAGATTGTCTACTTATGGCGAAATTGTAAAAAAGGAAATTACGAAAATAAATGATTACAATATCCGTGCAAATGTTGATGAATGGATTGTAATGCCAAATCATATTCATTTGTTGATTGAATTGATGGATATGAATAATAATGGCGTAGATGAGGATTGTGTCGGCGATAATGTTGATTGTGTGGGTGATCACGTAGATTGTGTGGGCGATCACGTAGAGAAAATTCATGAATTTTCTCTACAGCAGCAGCAACAATTGCCATCACCAAACCAATGGTTCCACAAGCCCAATTACATCCCCACCTTAGACGAAATAAAACAATACCGCAAACAACGCCGACGAATGATAATACCTAAAATAGTAGGAAAGTTTAAAATGCAAACATCAAAACAAATTAATATTAAACGAAATACACTTGGCATTAAAAATTGGCAAACGAGTTACTACGACCAGATTATTCGTGATGAGGTGTCGTATAAACGTATTAAAGAATATATTATCAATAATCCTAGAAACTGGAATGAGGACAGATTGAATGGGACACACACAGTAATATTTCTGTAATACACAAAAGTAGAGAAAATTCATGAATTTTCTCTACGCTACTACAATGCTAACAATCATCACACCATTATAAACTAATCTGCCAAAGCAAAATCAAGTTGCTTCCGCTCCAAATTGGTACGCACAACAGTAATGGGTAGCTCCTGCCCCAAACGATATTCGCGTTTGGTGCGACGCCCCACAAGTCGATAGTTCTTCTCATCCAATTCGTAAAAATCATCATCCAGTTCTCTAATTGGAATCATGCCCTCGCACTTATTATCAATAATCTCTACATAAATTCCCCATTCGGTTACCCCAGATATCACACCATCGAATACCTGCCCAATTTTGTCAGACATAAACTCTACCTGTTTGTACTTAATAGAGTCGCGCTCTGCACGTGTAGCCACCAATTCCATATCGGAACAATGCTTACACATAGCTTCTACCTCTTCTTGGTTGGCGCTTTTCTTCTTGTCTAAATAGTCGCTCAGCAAGCGATGTACCATCATGTCGGGATAGCGACGAATGGGCGAAGTGAAATGTGTGTAGTAGTCAAAGGCTAGCCCATAGTGACCAATGTTCTTTGTGGTGTAAACAGCCTTGGCCATTGTTTTGATGGCAATGGTTTCTACCAAATTTTCTTCGGGTCGGTCTTTCACCGCATCAAACAAGGCGTTGAAGCTTTGTGCAACTTGCTTGTTGCTTCCCGATGTTTTAATTTTGTGGCCGAAGCGTAAGATAAATGTATTGAGTGTTTCAAGCTTTTCGGGATCGGGCAAATCGTGAATCCTGTAAACAAATGTTTTAGCTTTTTTGAAAGAACCAACATTGCCAATATCCTCAGCTACTGTACGGTTGGCAAGGAGCATAAACTCTTCGATAAGATGATTGGCCTCTTTGGATTCGGTGAAATAAACACCCAATGGTTTTCCTTTATCATCCAGATTAAAGCGCACTTCGTAACGCTCAAAATTGATGGCTCCATTGGCAAATCGGCGTTCGCGCAATTGAATTGCCAGTTTGTTCATCACCATTACCTCTTTACTATAGGTTCCCATTTCGGTTTCAATCATCGATTGAGCTTCCTCGTAAGACAAACGTAAATCAGAGTTAATAACAGTCTTTGCAATACGATGTTTCACAACGTGCCCTTTGTCATTGATTTCAAAAATCACCGAAAAACAAAGCTTCTCTTCATTCGGACGAAGCGAGCACAACTCGTTGCTCAATCGCTCGGGAAGCATGGGAATAGTTCTATCTACTAAGTAAATAGAAGTAGCTCGCTCCTGCGCTTCGGTATCTATTATATCGTCGGGTTTCACATAGTGGGTTACATCGGCTATGTGTACACCAATCTCCCAAGATGTTTCTGATAATTGTTTAATAGACAAAGCATCGTCAAAATCTTTTGCGTCGGCAGGGTCAATGGTTAGCGTCAAGGTATCGCGAAAGTCTTCACGCTTTGCAATTTCTTGTGGAGAGATTTTGTCAGATATTCTTTCGGCAGCCTTCTCCACTTGTTCTGGATAGATGTAGGGCAAATTGTATTGCGCCAAAATTGCGTGCATCTCTGTGTCGTTTTGGCCCGCTTCGCCTAGCACATCCAACACCTTCCCCAATGGATTGTTGGCTTTTGCAGGCCACTCTATAATCTCTACCACTACCTTATCTCCAGTTTTTCCACCTTTCAGGTTTTCTTTTGGAATAAAGATATCGTTGGCAAGTATTCTGCTGTCGAGTACCAAGAAAGCAAAATCTTTTTTCACCTCAAGGGTTCCCACAAAACGAGCCTCGGCACGTTCTAGTATCTCTATCACCTCGCCCTCGGTTTCAAAGCGCTTGCGTTTTGCAAACATCTGCACACGCACAATGTCGCCATTCATAGCATGCATAGAGTTGCGTTCGGGTATATATATTATGTTGCCCTCGTCGTTAGGAACAAAAAAGTTTTTGCCATTGCTCCGACGTTCAAATCGTCCTTCCAAGATGGGTTTGCGGTCGTTGGTCTTGTACTTGCCTCGCTGCGTCTCTAGCACCAACTCATCATCGCGCAATTTGTCGAGCACGTCACGCAATGTATTTCTTTGTTCTTCTGCCGACACATCAATGGCAGCCGATATTTGTTTGTAGTTATATTGTTTTTCGGGATTTTCATTTAGAAATTGAATAATGGCAGATGCCAATTCTTTTTTCTTGCGTTTTCTCTCTGGTTGTTCGGTTTTGTTATTCTTCTTTTTCATACATTTATTCATTTGAGTAGTAAATGCAAAGTAACGAAATTTTATTTATCATAAGTCATTTTATCTGCATTTATTCGTTGTGCATACAACTCTATAAAAACGTAGCCGGGGTGCTATTGTTCATTCTTGGACGCCTTTATGGGCGATTATCCAAATATAAGCACCAAGTTTTCAAAACAGGTTTCTTTGCAAAACTAACCCCCTTTCTCCTTTTTATCGTTATTTTTGCAAATCACTATATTATGAACATCAGTATGCAAAAGAAAATCCTCATCACCGGTGCTAGTGGCTTTATCGGTTCTGCCATAGTATCAAAAGCTCTTGAGTTGGGCTACGAAACCTGGGCGGGCATTCGCGCAAGTAGCAATAGAGATAGGCTGCAAGACAAACGCATCAATTTTATCGATTTGAACTATGCAGACACCAACACATTGACAAACGAATTGGTCTCTTTTGCTAGCAAAAACGGAAAGTTTGATGCCATAGTGCACGTGGCGGGCATCACCCAAGCCATTCGCAAAAAAGATTTCGAGAAGATAAACTTTCTCTACACAAAGAATTTTGTAGATGCATTGGTTAGGGCCAATATGGTGCCCAAGACTTTTGTATTTATGAGTTCGCTGGGTGCAATGGGTGTGGGCGATGAAATAAACTATGAGCCAATGCAATGCGACACCCCCCCCAACCCAAACACAGCCTACGGCGAGAGCAAACTATTGGCTGAAAACTATATGAAGAGCACCCCCAACTTTCCTTACGTAATACTTCGTCCAACGGGTGTGTATGGGCCTAACGACAAAGACTATCTGATACTGATGAAAGCGGTGAAAAAAGGTGTAAATGTTGGTGCAGGATTCAAAAAACAGCTGCTTTCGTTTATATACGTAAATGATTTGGTCGATATTGTTTTCATAGCCATTGACAAAGGCATTGCACAGAAAGAGTATTTTGTTTCGGATGGATGCAGCTATACCGACGATGAGTTCAATAAAATAGTGCAACGTGCCCTCAACAGAAAAAGGGTGCTTCGATTGAAAATCCCTCTATTCCTAGTAAAGGCTGCTTCGCATGTGAGCGAAAAGATTGGCGAGTTGCTCAACAAGTCTGTCACCTTCAACACAGACAAATACAAGATAATGAAGCAACGCAATTGGACCTGCGATATTGGTCCGTTGCAAAAGGAACTTAACTTTACCCCCCAAATCTATCTCGAAGAGGGAGTAGAAAAAACCATAGCTTGGTACAAAGAGAAGGGGTGGTTATAATTCCTTAATTAGTCTTTGTAAGAAAAGGGCAAGTGCTGCGTTGCGCTCGTTATTGAAACAGACATTTGCCAAAGCAAGCTGTTTATTTTCAGCAACTTATAAAGACTTCACTTATTGTTTTTCTTATCAACCACTCAAAATAAAAGCTTTCTGACATAGATTCGTTATGAGCCAGCAGCTGAATTTTATTTGAATCCCTTCTGTTATAACTTTTAAAATTACTATTTTTGTTGTTCTAAAACATTGAAAATGAATATAGCAATTATTGGTTACGGAAAAATGGGTCACGAGATTGAGAAAATCTGCCGTGAAAGAGGTCACAATGTAGTGTGCACAATTGATGTGAACGAAGAAGATAAATTTGAATCGGACGCATTCAGCAGCGCACAAGTTGCCATTGAGTTCTCTTCTCCCGAAAGTGCTTTAAGCAATTACAAAAAAGCTTTTGCTGCCAACGTGCCTGTTGTATCGGGCACTACAGGATGGCTCCACAAGATAGACGAAGTGAAACAAGCATGCGAAAAGGAGGGGCAAACATTCTTTTATGCTTCCAACTTCAGCTTGGGCGTAAACATACTGTTTGCTGTAAATAAATATTTGGCCAACATAATGAACGATTTCCCCGAGTATGACGTGCATGTTGACGAAACACATCATATCCACAAACTAGATGCGCCCAGCGGAACAGCCCTCACAATTGCCGATGGCATATTGGAGTCGATAGTACGTAAGAAGCAATGGAAACTAGACAAACAAAGTAGCCCCGACGATTTACAAATAAATGCATACCGCGAGGGTGAAGTTCCTGGCATTCATACCATCAAATATGAATCGGAAGTAGATACCATTGAACTAACCCACGATGCCAAAAGTCGCAAAGGCTTTGCACTAGGTGCAGTAGTAGCAGCAGAATTTACTGCCAATAAGAAAGGTTTCCTAGGGATGGAAGATTTGCTCCCTTTCAAGTAGTTTTACAAAGAAAAGACAAACAGTGTGTTTCGGCAACAGCATTTCGACAAGCTCAATGACCGCATTATGACAAGCTCATTGACCTTGTATTTTTTGCTTAATAGAATCCATAATAATCACTTTAGCTATATAATCAGCACTCAACCAAAGTCCCCTTTCGGGGATTTAGGGGTAACAGACAATTTAGTTTACAACTATGACATTAAAAGAACGTTTTACTAACACATCGCGCCGCCAGTGGACATGGTTTACGGCCACCTCTGCAGCACTGATACTTTTCGCTTTATGGGCTAGCAACTTATGGCTCCTATTGTTTTTGTTTTTACTACTAGATATCTACGTAACCAAATTTGTGCCGTGGACATTCTGGAAGAAAACAAAAAACCCAGCAGTAAGAAAAGTAATGGAATGGGTAGATGCCATTGTATTTGCATTAGTTGCCGTTTACTTCATCAACACGTTTTTCTTTCAAAACTACCAAATACCTACCTCATCATTAGAGAAATCGCTGTTGGTGGGCGATTTCCTGTTTGTGAGCAAAATGAGCTATGGCCCACGTGCCCCCATTACACCACTCTCTTTCCCACTGGCACAACACACCATGCCCGTGGTAGGTGGTAAATCGTACATTGATAAACCCCAATGGAAATACAAGCGATTGAAAGGATTTGGCGAGGTAAAGCGCAACGACATTGTTGTATTTAACTTCCCTACAGGCGACACCGTGGCTACAAACATGCAAGCGGTTGACTACTATGTACTATCGGCCTACAACCAAAATGGAAGCGAGGGAATAAAATCGGACAAGCGCACTTATGGCGAAATTGTTTACCGACCAGTTGACCGACGAGAGAACTATGTGAAACGTTGTATTGGGCTACCTGGCGAAACCATTGAACTGAAAGACGATGCTGTCTTTATTGACGGAAACCTGCTGCCTAATCCCAAAATGTCGCAACACAACTATATGATACAAACAGACGGAGCAGATATCTCTTCTAAAGTATTCTCTGAGCTAGGTATCAATGTTGCCGACTATGTGGGCGATGATATGAATGGCCAACGCGTACAAGATTTATCTTATGCCGACAGCCTAAGCATGGCCAGATTGGGCCTAAGAAACGACAACGGTAAAAAAGGAAAACTCTATTACAGTATTCCCATGACAGACCAAATGGTGGCCGAAATGAGGGCCAAGCCATTTGTGTGGAACGTTGTAAAAGAGACCGAGCCCAAAGGATCGAGTTTGTACTATCCGCTGGATTACCAACAAAACTGGACAAGAGATACTTTTGGCCCACTTTGGATACCTCAAAAAGGAGCCACCATTACCTTCGACACCAATACGGAATACAAAGTAGCTGCCTACGAGCGTTGTATAAAGAACTACGAAGGAAACGACTTTGATTATCGCAACGGAAAAGTATTCATCAACGGACAAGAGGCAAACTCTTACACATTTAAGATGGACTATTACTTTATGATGGGCGACAATCGTCACAACTCTGCCGACTCGCGTGTATGGGGGTTTGTTCCCGAAGATCACGTAGTGGGCCAACCATTGTTGATATGGCTTTCGCTTGAAAAAGACAAAGGCTGGTTGAGTGGAAAAATACGCTGGAACAGACTTTTTAGAAGTGCAAAGAAATAATGCAAACAGTATTGTTATCATCTCTCTACTTAGCACCTATACAATACTACAGTAAACTTTTTCGTGCAGATAGAGCGGTAATAGAGACAGACGACAACTATCAGAAACAATCGTATCGTAACCGCTGCATAATTGCAGCGGCCAACGGTGCGCTTGCTCTAAGCATACCAATAGAGAAACCCAAAGAGCTGAAGAGCAAGACGAAGGAGATAAAAATTGCCGACCACGGAAACTGGCAGCACTTTCACTGGAATGCTATTATATCGGCCTACAACTCGTCCCCTTTTTTTGAATACTATAGAGATGAGTTTAGCCTCTTTTACGAAAACAAAACAACCTATCTATTCGACCTAAACGAACAACTACGCACCCTTGTTTGCAGCCTGCTAGCTATTGACACGCCCATAAGCTACACTAGTAGCTTTATAGAAGAGACTAATGCTGATATGCTAGACCTAAGAGAGGCTATTCACCCCAAAAGAGATTGGCACAAAACAGACAACCAATTTGTTGCAAAACCATACTATCAGGTTTTTGCAGAGAAACGCCCATTTATTGAGAATCTGAGCATCATTGACCTGCTATTCAACATGGGAAATGAGTCAAGGCTCTATCTATAAACGATAAATTCCACTTTCACACAAATTTTACGTAAATTTGCAGCTTAAAATATAGTTATAATGAACAATCAAGTTAGAGTACGATTTGCACCAAGCCCAACGGGCCCACTACATATAGGTGGTGTTCGCACAGCCTTATACAACTTCCTTTTTGCCAAACAACAAGGCGGAAAGTTTATTCTTCGCATAGAAGACACCGATTCAAAAAGATTTGTTGAAGGTGCCCAAGAGTACATAGAAGAAGCTTTCGGATGGTTAGGTTTGCCTTTTGATGAAGGTCCTCTGGCAGGTGGCAAATATGGGCCATACAAACAATCGGAACGCAAAGATATCTACAAGCAATATGTAACAAAGTTGCTGAATAGCGAAGCTGCCTATATTGCCTACGACACACCCGAAGAGCTAGATGCCAAACGCAAAGAGACCAGCAACTTCCAGTACGATGCATCTACACGCTTGCAAATGCGCAACTCACTCTCTTTATCTAAAGAAGAGATAGAAGTGCTCATCGAAAAGAATGTACCCTACGTTGTTCGCATAAAAGTAGAACCCAATATTGATATCACGGTAAATGATCTGATAAGGGGTGAAGTTGTTATCAACTCATCGGTATTGGACGACAAGGTGATTTTTAAATCGGCCGACCAATTACCCACCTATCATTTGGCCAACATAGTGGACGATCATCTCATGCGTATTACCCATGTAATACGAGGCGAAGAGTGGCTGCCCTCTGCTCCACTGCATGTTTGGATGTACAAATGCTTAGAATGGGAAGATACAATGCCACAATTTGCTCACCTACCCTTGTTGCTAAAGCCCGAGGGCAATGGCAAACTGAGTAAACGTGATGGCGACCGTCTGGGATTTCCTGTATTCCCCCTAAAATGGACCGACCCAGAGACCAACGAAATATCATCGGGATACCGCGAAAGCGGATACTTGCCTCATGCTGTTGTCAATTTCTTGTCGCTTCTAGGTTGGAATCCAGGACACGACGAAGAGATAATGTCGCTTGACCAAATGATAGAACTATTCTCTTTTGACAAATGCAGCAAAAATGGTGCTAAGTTCGATTATGAGAAAGCAAAATGGTTCAACCACCAATATATACAACAAGCCCAGGACGATGAGCTAGAGAAACTACTGAGACCCACCTTAGATGAAAAGGAAGTCTCAGCCTCGAAAGAGTATGCAGAAAAAGTGATTGGTTTGGTAAAGAATAGGGCCTACCTAATTGAAGACTTGTGGGAACAAGGCAGTTTCTTTTTTGAAGCTCCCACAGAGTATGATTCAAAAACAGTAAAGAAACGCTGGAAAGAAGATACTCCACAACAGATGAAAGAGTTGATTGAAGTGATTGAGGGAATAGAAGATTTCTCAAGCGAGCACCAAGAAACTGTAGTGAAAGAGTGGATTGAAAAAAATGAACTCAATATGGGTAAAATAATGAATGCATTCAGGCTGGCCCTCGTGGGAGCAGCAAAGGGACCACACATCTTCGATATCACAGCATTGATTGGTAAAGAAGAGACCATTGATCGATTACAAAAAGCAATTTCAACTATCCACTAAGAAACAATAGTTTGCATGTATAACATAGCTATTTCTATCCTTTCGTTTGCTTTTCGGTTGATTGCGCCTTTTCACAAAAAGGCGAAACTAATAATTGAAGGTCACGCAAACACCTATGAGATATTAGAAAAACAGATAGATCCGACTAGCAAATACGTCTGGTTTCATGTAGCATCGTTGGGAGAGTACGAGCAGGCCCTACCAATGATTGAGATAATAAGAAGAGAAAAACCCACATATAAAATATTGTTGACATTCTTTTCTCCATCGGGATACGAAGTCCAGAAAAATAACAAGCTGGTAGATGTAGTTTGCTATCTACCTTTCGATAAAAAGAAAAATGTAAAACGTTTTCTCGATTTGGCCAAGCCAGATATAGCCATATTTGTGAAATATGAGTTTTGGTACAACTTTATTCATGAACTATACCTACGAGAAATACCTGTGTATCTTATTTCGGCTATCTTCCGCCCCAATCAATTGTTTTTTAAACCTTGGGGAAATGTTTTCAAGAAGATACTTCGCTACTACACCCAAATATTTGTTCAAGACAAAGAATCGAAGCGCTTGATTAACAAACAAGGGCTCAACAATGTCACAGTACTTGGCGACACACGCATGGACAGAGTTATCAAAATAAAAGGCGACGCTTTAGAATTGCCTCTGGTAGAAAAGTTTGCAACACCCAAGAACAACCAGAGCATACTGGTTGCAGGCAGCTCCTGGCCCGAAGATGAGAATTTGCTTATCGACTATTTCAACAAACATGCCTACCTAAAACTTATTATTGCTCCACACCTCATCAACGAGGCTCACTTAAAACAGATAGAGAGTAAGCTAAGACGCCCCTCCATAAGATATTCAAATGCGCAAGCTGCAGATACAAAGATGCTCGATTTTGATTGTCTCATCATAGACAACTTTGGGCTACTATCTTCTATTTATCGCTATGGCCAAATAGCCTATATAGGGGGCGGATTTGGAGCAGGCATTCACAATTTGCCCGAAGCGGCAGTATATGGTATTCCTGTTATATTTGGCCCAAACCACAAGAAGTTTCTTGAAGCGAGAGAATTGCTAAGAAACGGAGGAGGATTTACCATCTCCAACGAGACAGACTTGAATAAAATATTGAAAAACTTTGTTACATCGCCCGAAGACATAGAGATTGCAGGCGAAAAAGCAATTGAATATATTTATAAGAGTGCCGGAGCTACTCAAAAAATTGTTGATATAATTGCATTTTAAGGATATAAACAACTATCTTGTGCATGTTTTATTAAAACAATGAGCCACTAATGAGTGTTTTATTACCTAGGCCTAATCTACACACATAAAACAACATGAAAAAATTAAAGTCGAAATATCGTATCAAAACGCGGGTATATGTTCCGCTTATTTTTATTCTCGCAACACTGCTTATTACTTATGCATTTCCACGACAAGGAAAATTTAAGTACTCATTCAATGAGGGTCGCCCATGGAGATATGGCTTGCTCACAGCTCCGTTTGATTTCCCTATATTCAAATCGGCCGAACAACTACAACAAGATCAAGACAGTATTTTGGTTTTCTACGAACCCTATTACAAAATAGACAATGATGCAAAAACAGAAGCAATAGCCAATTTTGATGCCGACTCTAACCTAGACCCTACCCTTAGTAAACTAGAACGATCGTATATTGGGTATATCCGCAACAAACTACAGGAGATATATAATAAGGGAATAATGAGTAGCACAGACCATGATAAGTTGAGCGCAACTAAGAAAAAAACAATACGTCTTCGCGAAGACAAAGAGGCCAAAGCTAGAGAGGTAGAGACATTCTACACCCTTAAGTCGGCCTACGAGGCAATCATAAATGAAGCCCCCCCCTCGCTCGCAGAAGACAAACTGAAAAGAGCCGACGTGCACAACTACTTGCAAGAGAATATTGTATATGACGCAAGCACATCAGAAAAAGCGAAGAACGAATTTGTACAACAAGTATCTCCCACAATAGGCATGGTGCAAGCTGGCGAACGCATTATTGGCGAAGGTGAAATTATTGACCAAAATGTGTACAACATACTCTCGTCGCTCAAAAAAGTAACACAAGACCGAACAGGCCCAGGGGGCAGATCAAACTTGATTGTATTGGGAGAGTTTTTTTTGATTGCCATATTGATGGGATCGTTCTATATGTACCTGCTGTTTTTTAGAATAGAAGAATACCGAAACCGAAAGCATGTCACCTTTATGGTGCTCATTATTACTTTTTTTGTTATTCTCACAGCCATCAATGTAAACTACAACCTCTTCAATGTTTATATAATTCCTTTTGCAATAGTCACCATACTCATCCGAACGTTTATAGACTCACGAACGGCCCTAAATGCTAGTTTAGTAACCATACTACTATGTACGCTCATGGTTTCGTTCACCTTTGAGTTTATGGTGTTGCAAATAACAATTACAATGATCTGTATTTTCAATCTGAAAGAACTCACAGAGCGCTCACAATTGATTCGCAGCTCATTCATTATATTAGGGTCATACATAGTGGTATATGTAGCCTTGATACTAGCGCAAGAAGGTGACTTATCGATGATAACCTGGGAATACTTGGTTTATTTCCTTATCAACTTCATCTTCATCACATTTTCTTACCTGTTGGTTTATATGGTAGAGAAATCTTTTGGGTTTATCTCGGGTGTAAGTATGGTAGAATTAGCAAATATAAACAAGCCCATTTTGCGCCAACTATCGGAAGAAGCCCCAGGCACATTCCAACACTCCATGCAGGTGTCTAATCTGGCTGCAGCTGCAGCCATAGAAATAGGTGCCAATCCATCATTGGTGAGAACAGGCGCATTGTATCACGATATTGGGAAATTGGAAAACCCAGCCTTCTTTACCGAAAATCAGGCACCAGGAATGAATCCTCACACTGGCTTACCATTCGAAGAGAGTGCACGCATCATTATAGATCATGTGCGGCTAGGGGTGAAAAAAGGACAAAAGGCGGGACTTCCCAAACAGATTATCGATTTCATCGAAACTCATCATGGCAATAGCACACCAAAGTACTTTTACAACTCGTGGAAGAATGCCAATCCAGGAAAAGAGATAGACAGTGCCGCCTTTTCATATCCAGGGCCCAATCCGTTTACAAAAGAAACAGCCATTCTGATGATGGCCGACACAGTAGAGGCAGCCTCGCGCAGCCTACCCGAATACAACCAGGAGTCTATTAGCAAATTGGTGAACAAGCTCATTGATGGACAAATGCAAGAAGGATTGTTTCAAAGAGCACCTATCACTTTTCAGGAAGTAGATAATATAAAGCAACTTTTTATAGAAAAACTACAAACAATCTATCATTCTCGTATTGCTTATCCAGAGTTGAAACAAGAAGAAAAACCGCTGGAAACGGATGCACCACTCAATGAGATTTGACTTGAGCAAAGATAGCATAACAGCTACCCCACAATAAATTGGGATTTTTAGAAGAGAGCCCTAAACACGGCTTGACTGTTGTTAACACTGCCCCCCCTCTCGTTTGCAACAGCCTGTCGCGTCAGTATTGATGGAAGGGGCTGATGCCTTAGCGTGTGTAACCAAAAAATTTGCTTATTACTATTGCCTGCGTGTTTTACTTATCAGAAAATGCAATGGTATTACATGCTCTGTTTTTTAGCTCCATTTGGAGCGTACTGTCTGTAGTAATGTTATAACCATACCACCTCAAGCACTGTAAGTGCGGCCTGTAAAGATAGAAAAAGCTATGGTCGAGTTCAAAAACATATAGCAATAGTAAAACACACAATTTTGCAGGTGATCCAATATATGCTGCCGCATGTAAACAATTGGCACACTGATGACAATGATTGGACTGACACACGTGGATAAATGCATCTACAATATACTGCGTCTCACATTAATCCCGAAGGGATTGCATGTTTATAGCAAATGTGATAAAAATAGAAGGTGCGACCACCAAGGTGTTGTGACAGCTTGTAATAAGCGTTGCAAACGCTCAACCATCAACCCCTCGTTGCAAACGAGGGGGAGTGGAGTGGTTTTTCAATCTCGTCCTCTGGATTAGATGAGAGTTACTCGAAAGGAAAACCTAATCCCGCCTTCCGGCTGGCAGTTTCCTGAGAGGAAATTACAATCCAGACCTCTGGCTGAGAGTTTCCTGAGAGGAAATTACAATCC
>CAYVLC010000072.1:0-13436 GCA_964452155.1 uncultured Dysgonomonadaceae bacterium | reverse complement strand
CGTGCCTCTACAGCTTTATTTGCAGTATTGTCATTAGAAATGCTAAATTCACAATATTAAATCCTATTATTGTGCTACTTAAAGCATATAAATTATTATTTTTGTATGAAAGTCTTTTGTTATACATTAAAAATCATATTATGAGTAAGCATGAATTAGATGAACTAGACGGAAAAATCTTAAAACTTATTGTAAACAATGCTCGTATTCCTTTTTTGGAAGTAGCAAGAGAATGTAATGTGTCAGGCGCAGCTATCCATCAGCGCGTACAGAAACTTACAAAAGCGGGAATCTTAAAAGGGTCGGAATTTATTGTTGATGTAGAAAAAATTGGTTATTCTACATGTGCTTACATTGGTTTGTTTTTGTCGCAAGCCGATAGCTACAATGAAATAGTAGCGGCACTCGAGGGGGTGCCACAAGTAGTAGAGTGCTACTATACTACAGGCAAATATGACTTGCTAATAAAAGTGTATGCACAAAACAATCAAAAGCTGCTTCAGTTTATACAAGAAAAAATAATGCCCTTGGGCTTAGCACGTACCGAGACATTGGTGTGCTTAAAAGAGTCTATAAAAAGAAAACTACCTATACCTACAATAGAATAAGGGTGCAATTGCTGGTTCTAGAGGTGTAAAGAAACTTAACAAACGCACAATTTTCAATCACACCAAAACATAACTTTGGTGTGTAAATAAACGATTACTTGAATAGATATATATATATCAAAATAAACATGATGAAAATTATTTTAAAAAAACTATTTATCTTATTTCTAATTTTTGAACTAAGTGCTACCTCTCTTATTTTTGCACAAGACATGGCTCCGGTTGACTATGTAAATCCGTATATGGGAAATATAAGCCACCTCTTGGTTCCTACTTATCCTACAGTGCATCTGCCAAACAGCATGTTGCGTGTATATCCTGAAAGAGATGATTTCACCTCCGATCGTTTAAATGGGCTGCCAATAGTTGTGACTAGTCACAGAGGACGCTCTGCTTTCAAATTAAGTCCTGTGCAAGTGTCTGATGAAGGGGCTTTAAAAATAGTGCATCAGTTTTCGTATGACAATGAAGCGATAAAACCTTATTGCTACGAGGTGTATTTAGACGAAGAGGAAACAGAGATAAAATACGCTCTTTCTCATCAAGCAGCAATTTATCAGATCACTTATGCGAAAGATAAACCTAGCTATTTGTTGTTAAGTACCATGGATGGTGATGTGCAAGTAGATGGAAATAAGTTATATGCATCACAAAATATAGGCAACGACACACAGGTGTATCTTTATGCCGAAACAGATGTTATGCCAACGAAGAGCGGCATACTCAATCAAGGGCATGGACTAGATGTAAGTAAAAAATCTAATAGGAAAGGTGTTGCCGCAATTGGCTTTTATTTTGGTGATCGTGCAGTTACTGTCAATCTTCGATATGGTATCTCTTTTATCAGTGTAGAGCAAGCTGAGAAAAACCTACACAGAGAAATAAATGATTTTGATATTAAGTCGTTGGCTGCCAAAGGCCGTGCCCAATGGAACAAGGCGTTGGGGAAAATTGATGTGAAAGGTGCTGCTGAAGAAGACATGAGGGTGTTTTACACTTCACTCTATCGCACTTTTGAGCGTCCTGTAAATATCAGTGAAGATGGGCGTTACTTTAGTGCTTTTGACGGTCAGATTCACGATGATAAAGGGGTGCCTTTTTACACAGATGATTGGATATGGGATAGTTATCGTGCTGCACATCCTCTGCGTCTGTTGATAGATACTAAAAAGCATACAAACATAATCAACTCTTTTTTGCGTATGGCCGATCAGATGGAGAATCATTGGATGCCTACTTTCCCTGAAATAACAGGCGATTCGCGCAGAATGAATTCTAATCATGGTGTCACGGTAATTGCAGATGCTTACGCAAAAGGTGTCAATTCGTTTGATATGGAAAAGGCCTATGATGCAAGTAAGCGTGCCATAGAGGAAAAAACATTAGCTCCTTGGTCGGCGCATCCAGCGGGGTGGTTAGATGATTTTTATAAACAAAACGGATACATACCAGCTTTGAAAGAAGGCGAAAAAGAAACAGTTCCTGAGGTGCATGGTTTCGAGAAAAGGCAACCTGTAGCTGTTACATTAGGCACAGCCTACGATGAGTGGTGTTTGGCACAAGTAGCTGGTGCATTGGGTAAGGAGCAGGACAAAGCGCATTTCTTGAAACATTCTTTAAACTACCGTAATCTATACAATAAAGAGACTAGTTTTTTCCATCCAAAGGACAAAGATGGAAAGTTTATAGAACCATTCGATTACCGTTTTTCTGGAGGGCAGGGTGCAAGAAACTATTATAGCGAAAACAATGCATGGATTTATAGGTGGGATGTGCCTCACAATGTTGCCGACCTCATTGATATGATGGGCGGAAGTGAAGCTTTTGACACCAATCTCGATAAGATGTTTAGAGAACCATTGGGTAAAAGCAAGTTCGAGTTTTATGCCCAGCTGCCAGATCATACAGGAAATGTTGGACAGTTTTCGATGGCCAACGAACCAAGTTTACATATTCCATACCTATACACCTACGCTGGCAAACCATGGAAAACCCAAAAGCGCATACATGAATTGATAAATCAATGGTTTAGAAACGATTTAATGGGGGTGCCTGGAGATGAAGATGGTGGTGGTTTATCTTCTTTTGTTGTTTTTTCGATGATGGGTTTCTATCCAGTAACACCCGGTATGCCTATCTATGTTATAGGTTCTCCTTTCTTTGAAGAGAGTGTAATGGTATTGGAAAACCGAAAAGAGGTAAAGGTGATAGCCAAAAACTACTCTAAGCGCAATAAATATATTCAGAAAGCAACCATCAATGGTGTAGAATGGAATAAATCGTGGTTTGCACACGATGATATAAAAGATGGTGCAGTAATAGAATTTGTGATGGGACAACGCGCCAATAAGGATTGGGCTACAGGAGCCGAAAGTGTACCTCCATCGTATGAGTATGTTGTAGAATAGCCATTACTACGAAGTTTTTTGTAATCTACGATTTTATTATTTACCAACTCCATTATTTTTAAACTAAAAATAATGGAGCAACTCTTTATTTAGATTCATTGAATGGACTATTTAGAGAGTTTTTTTCATCTGTTGGTGCAAATATCTGGCATTTTAATTACCTTAGTAGCTTTCATTCGTGATTCAATCCACAAAACATATTTTTAATTTATTATATGACTACAAGACGTAATTTTCTAAAAAAAAGCACACTCGGTTTGGCGGCTTTGGCAATTAATCCCTCGTGGGCCAAAGAGTCTTTACAAGGAAGTGTTGCTAATGGAGTATATATTTCTCAACGCCCGCCTCTGAGTAAACGTAATTTTAAATCACAAGCAGTAGAGAAGACCATCACACGGATCAAATCTAAAATTACAGATCCAAAGTTAGCATGGATGTTCGAGAATTGCTTCCCTAATACATTAGACACTACAGTCAATTTCTCGATGCGTGGCAATAAGCCAGATACATTTGTAATCACAGGCGATATTGATGCTATGTGGTTGCGTGATTCGTCGGCTCAAGTATGGCCTTATCTTACATTGGTCAACCAAGACAATCACCTCAAGCAAATGATTGCCGGTGTTATTAATAGACAAACTCACTGCATCAATATCGACCCTTATGCCAATGCATTCAATCCTAAGCCAAAACCCAAAGGAGAGTGGATGGGCGATACAGGCATGAAACCCATGCTACACGAGCGCAAGTGGGAGATAGATTCTCTTTGCTATCCTATTCGGTTGGCCTACAATTATTGGAAAGAAACAAATGACACTTCGGTGTTTGATGCGGAGTGGAAAAAAGCCATGTTGTTGGTTGTTCAAACCTTCAAGGAGCAACAACGCAAGAATGGACTGGGGCCTTATAGTTTCTTGCGCATGACAGATAGAGCTCTTGATACAGTACCCAACATGGGTTTTGGCCATCCTGTAAATCCTGTAGGTTTAATTGTTTCTGCTTTCCGCCCCTCCGACGATGCTACAACCTTCGGTTTTCTGGTGCCTTCCAATCTTTTTGCTGTTACATCTTTGCGTCAGGTAGCCGAGATTTCAGAAAAAGTGACCCATGAACACACTTTTGCAAAAGAATGCCGCGACCTTGCTAAGGAGGTTGAAGAGGCAATACAGAAATATGCAATAGTTGAGCATCCCACTAGAGGTAAAATGTATGCTTTTGAAGTGGATGGATTTGGTAATGCTTATTTTATGGACGATGCCAATGTGCCTAGCTTACTGGCAATGCCTTATTTAGACACAATCGATAAAAACGATGCAATCTACAGAAACACCAGAGATTTTGTTTTGAGCACAGACAATCCTTATTTCTTTAAAGGAACTGCCGGTGAGGGTATTGGAGGCCCACATGTTGGCTACGATATGATTTGGCCTATGAGCATTATTATGCGAGCCATGACCAGTACAAGCGATGAGGAGATAAAATATTGCATCGGTATGCTCCGAAACACCGATGCGGGAACAGGATTTATGCATGAGTCTTTTCACAAAGACAATCCCAAGAAATTTTCACGCGAATGGTTTGCATGGGTCAACACCTTGTTTGGTGAACTTGTAATGAAGCTTGAAAAAGAAAATAAGCTTGAATTGTTGAACATTTAAAACTAAACAGATAGTGAACAGTAAAAATATAATAACTATAGTATCTATACTTTTTTTAAATTTGATTGCCTTAAAAAGCAGTCATGCTCAAGACAACTATATGCTCAACCAAGAGCCAATAGACTATGTGAGTATCTTGGTGGGTAGTGAATCTAAGTATGAATTGTCAACAGGTAATACTTATCCTGCCATAGCTCGCCCATGGGGCATGAATTTTTGGACACCACAAACAGGTAAAATGGGCAGTGGCTGGCAATATACATACAGTGCCGATAAGATAAGAGGATTTAAACAAACCCACCAGCCCAGTCCATGGATGAACGACTATGGTCAGTTTTCGATATTGCCCATGACAGACAACCTTGTTTTTGATGAAGACGAGCGTGCAAGTTGGTTCTCGCACAAAGCCGAGGTGGCACAACCAAACTACTACAGTGTTTACTTGGCAGACTATAATGTGACCACCGAAATTACTCCCAGCGAACGGGCAGCCATCTTTCGTTTCACATTTCCCAAAACAGACAGCTCCTATGTACTTGTTGATGCATTCGACAGGGGGTCGTCTATTGAGGTAGTTCCTAGTAAGAATGCTATTATTGGCTACACCACGCGCAATAGTGGGGGCGTACCCGAGAACTTCAAGAATTACTTTGTAGTTGTTTTCGACAAACCTTTCGAATACACAAGCACTGTCTCTAATGGCGAGATTAGCGAGGGGGTCTTGAAGGCACAAGAAAATCATGTGGGTGGTATTATCGGATTTTCTACCCACAAAGACGAACAAGTGATTGCTCGTGTTGCTTCTTCTTTCATTAGTTACGAACAAGCGTGGCAAAACCTTACAGAGGTTGAGTACAAAGATTTTGAGACAGTAAAAAGCGAAGGTCGCCACCTTTGGAACGATGTATTGGGTAAAATAGAGATAGAAGACCCCAATGTGGATAATCTTCGTACTTTTTATTCGGCACTCTATCGTTCGTTATTGTTTCCCCGCAAGTTTCATGAAATAACAGCTGCAGGCGAGACAGTGCATTACAGTCCCTACAACGGAGAGGTTTTGCCAGGCTATATGTACACCGACACAGGCTTTTGGGATACATTTCGCTCATTGTTTCCGCTGCTCAATCTAATCTATCCGTCTGTAAACGAAGAGATACAAGAAGGATTGGTCAACACCTACAAAGAGAGCGGTTTCTTGCCCGAGTGGGCCAGTCCTGGTCATCGCGGCATTATGGTTGGAAACAACTCTGCTTCTGTTGTAGCAGATGCTTATATTAAAGGATTGAGGGGGTACGATATCGAGACATTGTATGAGGGTATGCTTCATGGCACCAAAAATGTTCATCCAACCGTTTCATCAACAGGTCGTTTGGGGCATGAGCATTATAACACGCTTGGATATATACCTAACGATGTAAAAATTAGCCAAAATGTGGCTCGAAGCTTAGAATATGCCTATAACGATTGGACAATCTATCGCTTGGGGAAAGCACTAAATAAGCCAAAAGATGAAATTGATGTGTTTGCACAAAGAGCTATGAACTATAAAAACTTGTTCAATCATGAGCATAAATTAATGGCTGGTCGTGCATCTGATGGCTCTTTTTCCGATTCTTTTAATCCTACCGATTGGAGTCGCGATTTTACTGAAGGAAACAGTTGGCATTACTCTTGGTCTGTATTTCACGATCCGCAAGGATTGATAGAGTTGATGGGAGGCAATAAAGAATTTACCTCGATGCTCGATTCTGTTTTTATTATACCAGGATCGAAAGGAATGAAGAGCCGTTCTATGATTCATGAAATGAGAGAAATGCAGGTAATGAATATGGGGCAGTATGCACATGGCAATCAGCCAATACAGCACATGGTTTATCTGTATAACTATGCAAGCGAACCTTGGAAGAGTCAGTATTGGGCACGCGAAGTGATGGACAAACTATATAGTGCAGCACCCGATGGATATTGTGGAGATGAAGATAATGGTCAAACTTCGGCTTGGTACGTTTTCTCAGCACTTGGATTCTACCCCGTTTGTCCTGGCTCTGACCAATATGTTGTTGGTTCGCCATTGTTCAATAAAGTAACGGTGACATTAGAAAATGGCAATCGCTTTGAGGTAAATACACCCAATAACCATCCCTCTCGCAGGTATATATCTACAATGAAATTGAATGGGGAGAGCTACACAAAGAACTATCTCACGCATCAAGACCTGATGAATGGGGCAAAGATAGACATAGATATGTCTGAAACACCCAATAAACAAAGAGGTATCAACAAAACAGACTATCCTTATTCTTTCACCTTTGAGAAGTAGAACCTTGTAAATCCTTCATCTTATTTAATTGATTCATAGATGATAGGTGGAAGGTAATAGAAACAGATCATTTATACTTGTCTGGTTTATAGTAATAAAAGCCAATGGCTTAGATCGATTAAGGAACCTGTAAATGATGAATATGAAAACAAATTTCAGAAGTCGTATTATTTATATATTTATAAAATGAAAATGAGAAATATTTTAGCATTACTAACAATGCTCTTTGTCACCTTTAATCAAGGTGTGAGTGCACAAGACAACTATATGCTCAACCAAGAGCCAATAGATTATGTGAGTATCTTGGTGGGCACTCAGTCTAAGTTCCAATTGTCAACAGGAAATACTTATCCTGCCATAGCTCGCCCATGGGGCATGAATTTTTGGACACCACAAACAGGTAAAATGGGCAGTGGCTGGCAATATACATACAGTGCCGATAAGATAAGAGGATTTAAACAAACCCACCAGCCCAGTCCATGGATGAACGACTATGGTCAGTTTTCGATATTGCCCATGACAGACAACCTTGTTTTTGATGAAGACGAGCGTGCAAGTTGGTTCTCGCACAAAGCCGAGGTGGCACAACCAAACTACTACAGTGTTTACTTGGCAGACTATAATGTGACCACCGAAATTACTCCCAGCGAACGGGCAGCCATCTTTCGTTTCACATTTCCCAAAACAGACAGCTCCTATGTACTTGTTGATGCATTCGACAGGGGGTCGTCTATTGAGGTAGTTCCTAGTAAGAATGCTATTATTGGCTACACCACGCGCAATAGTGGGGGCGTACCCGAGAACTTCAAGAATTACTTTGTAGTTGTTTTCGACAAACCTTTCGAATACACAAGCACTGTCTCTAATGGCGAGATTAGCGAGGGGGTCTTGAAGGCACAAGAAAATCATGTGGGTGGTATTATCGGATTTTCTACCCACAAAGACGAACAAGTGATTGCTCGTGTTGCTTCTTCTTTCATTAGTTACGAACAAGCGTGGCAAAACCTTACAGAGGTTGAGTACAAAGATTTTGAGACAGTAAAAAGCGAAGGTCGCCACCTTTGGAACGATGTATTGGGTAAAATAGAGATAGAAGACCCCAATGTGGATAATCTTCGTACTTTTTATTCGGCACTCTATCGTTCGTTATTGTTTCCCCGCAAGTTTCATGAAATAACAGCTGCAGGCGAGACAGTGCATTACAGTCCCTACAACGGAGAGGTTTTGCCAGGCTATATGTACACCGACACAGGCTTTTGGGATACATTTCGCTCATTGTTTCCGCTGCTCAATCTAATCTATCCGTCTGTAAACGAAGAGATACAAGAAGGATTGGTCAACACCTACAAAGAGAGCGGTTTCTTGCCCGAGTGGGCCAGTCCTGGTCATCGCGGAGTAATGATTGGCAATAATTCGGCTTCGGTAGTTGCCGATGCTTATCTAAAAGGACTGAGGGGCTATGATATTGAAACATTGTATGAAGCAATGTTGCACGGCACCAAAAATGTGCATCCAACCGTTTCGGCAACTGGACGATTTGGGCATGAATATTACAACACACTTGGATATGTGCCTTACGATGTAGATGTAAATGAGAATGCTGCACGCACACTTGAGTATGCGTATAACGATTGGACAATATATAAATTGGCAAAAGCTTTGAATAAACCACAAGCAGAAATAGATTTGTTTGCTAAGCGCTCGCAAAACTACCGCAACTTGTATTCATCTGAGCACAAGCTGATGCGTGGTAAAAATAAAGATGGCACTTTCCAATCGCCATTTAGTCCCACAAAATGGGGCGATGCATTTACCGAGGGCAATAGCTGGCACTACACTTGGTCTGTGTTTCACGACACGCAAGGGCTCATCAATTTGATGGGTGGCAACAAAGAGTTTACAACCATGTTGGACTCAGTGTTTATAACTCCCCCTATTTTTGATGATAGCTATTATGGACAAGTAATACACGAGATTAGAGAAATGCAGATAATGAACATGGGGCAGTATGCACACGGCAATCAGCCTGTTCAGCACATGATTTACTTGTATAATTATGCAAGCCAACCTTGGAAAAGCCAATATTGGGCGCGCGAAGTGATGGACAAGCTCTACACCTCTGCACCCGATGGATATTGTGGTGACGAGGATAATGGCCAAACTTCGGCTTGGTACGTTTTCTCAGCACTTGGTTTCTATCCTGTTTGTCCCGGCTCTGACCAATATGTTGTTGGTTCGCCATTGTTCAATAAAGTAACGGTGACATTAGAAAATGGCAATCGCTTTGAGATAAATGCACCCAACAACCACCCTTCTCGCAGATATATTTCTACTATGAAGATGAATGGAGAGAACTACACAAAGAACTATCTCACGCATCAAGACCTCATGAAAGGTGCAAAGATAGACATAGAGATGAGCGATGCACCCAATAAGCAAAGGGGAACAGAGCCATCAGACTATCCTTATTCCTTTTCAGATAAAGAGTAAAGTGTAGATAGTTTTACAATGTGTGTTGTGGGTTTTGGATTCATTTTCAGAAAATGAACACAAGAACTAGCTAAGTGCTGTATGCGTAAAAAAATAGAATTTATTTTTGCGTGTACAGCACTTTATCTATATCATAGTTGCTGTCAAAAGGATCAAGAGGTTTTCTTTCTACAAGAAACATTCCTTTTTTATCGAAAGAAATAGGCGATGTAAATTTGAATTCTCGCAACTTAGTTACCGTTACTTGCGCCACACCTTCGTGTATAATGCCAAGGCGGTCTGCTGCAGAATAAGACAAATCAATTTCTCGGCCCTTTATGAATGGCCCCCTATCGGTCACTTCAACAATAACAAAACTATTATTATCAGGGTTTTCTACTTTTAGTCGCGTTCCAAAAGGGAGCGTTTTGTGAGCACATGTTAGGCTGTCTGCTCTGTATATGCTTCCACTGGAAGTGGTGCGACCTTCAAATTTGCTGTGATAGTATGAAGCCTTTACGCTTCTTTGGGCAAATCCCAATGTTGTTGCTAAAATAATAAAGATAGATACTAAATATATTTTCATAATTGAGTTTTTTTAGATTGCTTTTGTGGGCGCACAGTTTTTATTTATTTATTTATGCGCCAGTTTTATACAAAAACATCTATAAGAACTACCCCCTCACTCACCAACTATTTGATGAATGAAGCACAGATAGGGCCAAAGATATCTGTTGTGCCCAAATTAAGAAAAAGGGGCATAGAGATATCACACTATCATTACTCGTTCACAAGTGAAGAGTAAAGTGATGGTAGTATAAAAAAATTGTTTGTGTGTGTGGATTAATTAAATCTCAGAGAAAAGAACTCCGAGACGATAAAGGGGTGCTGCATGTGCAAAAAAAAAGAGTTATCTTTGCGTGTACAGTGCTTTATCTACTTTGTAATTGTTTTCATAAGGGTCGAGTGGATTTTTTTCTACAAGAAACATGCCTTTCTTATCGAAAGAAATAGGCGATGTAAACTTAAATTCTCGCAGCTTAGTTACCGTTACTTGGGCCACACCTTCTGGTATAATGCCTATTCGGTCTGCTGCTGCATAAGACAAATCTATTTCTCTGCCTCTGGCAAAGGGACCTCTATCGGTCACTTTTACTATAACAAAACTTTTATTTTCTGGGTTTTCTACTTTTAGTCGCGTCCCAAAGGGGAGCGTGCGGTGCGCACATGTTAAGCTGTCTGCTCTGTACTTAATTCCGCTAGATGTTGTACGACCTTCAAATTTATTGTGATAATAAGAAGCTTTTACGCTCTTCTGAGCAAAGCCTATTGTACTCATTATTACAAAGAGTGATACTATGTATAATCTCATAATTGAATGTTTAAGAATGCTTTTGCGAGCGCTCTTTTTTTATTGAGGCGCAAATTAACACAAAAATAACGAGCTAAAAAAACAAAGTACTGCTCATTTCCAATAGATTATTATTTTTTACCTGTTTGTAACAACTATCTTAAACAAAAAAAGATCGAAATTGTTTTCGATCTTTTTTTTCTAGTTGCGGAGATAGGACTTGAACCTATGACCTTTGGGTTATGAGCCCAACGAGCTACCAACTGCTCCACTCCGCGATATGTTTTCTCTTATTTGAGAGTGCAAAGATAGGAAAGTAGATTGGACTTTCCAAATAAAACTTGGCCAAACTTTCACAATGTCTTCATTTAGGTATATTGCATCGCTATAGATATACATCTCTAGGGGCCTTAAACTCGCTATTTGCAATTACATAACCAAATGCTTTTTTCTTTCTCTTTAATATTGTAAATTTGTCAGTTAATAATAAAAATATGGCAGATAGCATTGTAATCATTCCTACGTATAATGAAAAGGAGAATATCGAACACATTATTCGTACAGTTTTTTCTTTACCTAAGAAATTTCATATCCTTATAGTTGATGATGCCTCTCCAGATGGAACAGCCCGTATTGTTCGCAATCTGATGAAAGAATTTCCCACAGAACTCTTTATTGAAGAGAGGAAAGGGAAACAGGGTTTAGGAACAGCTTATATACATGGTTTTAAATGGTCGCTTGAGCGCACCTATGAGTATGTTTTTGAGATGGATGCAGACTTTTCGCACAACCCCGAGGATCTTCCTCGCCTCTATTATGCATGCAGCACCGAAGGGTATGACGTAGCTATTGGTTCGCGCTATTGCTCTGGCGTAAATGTGGTGAACTGGCCAATAGGGCGTGTGTTGATGTCGTACTTTGCTTCAAAATATGTTCGCTTCGTTACTCGTTTAAAAATACACGACAGCACTGCCGGATTTAAATGCTACAAACGGAAGGTGCTCGAAACAATAGACCTCGACAAAATACAATTTAAAGGCTATGCCTTTCAAATAGAGATGAAATATAAATCTCATGTGTTGGGCTTCAAGATTAAAGAGGTAAGTGTTATATTTGTAAATAGGCAGTTGGGAACATCTAAAATGAATACGGGCATCTTTGGCGAGGCCTTCTTTGGTGTAATCAATCTGCGATGGAAAAAGATTACAGGAAGAATTAAACCAAGAAAAGTGCAGGTTCAATAGGCCGTACTCTTAGTAGGCTGTTCCTTGAGCCCTTACGAGTTGATTATCTAACCCCCCCCCAAAAAAAAAATAGTACGATGCTACTTATACGCAATGCCACTATTATCAACGAGGGAAGATCCGCAAAAGGATCGGTCCTTATCGAAAGCGACAGAATACACACCATATATAGCGGTGCTGTTCCTGAAGAAATTTGCAATAAATCTGAAATAATAGAAGCCGACAGTCTTTATTTGATACCTGGTGTTATTGACGATCAGGTGCATTTTCGTGAACCTGGTCTCACACACAAAGGTACTATCGAATCAGAAAGTCGTGCAGCCATTGCCGGAGGGGTTACTTCTTACATGGAGATGCCCAACACCAACCCGCAAACAATAACCATTGATGCATGGGAGAAAAAGACCGAATATGCACAAGATAAGTCTTATGCCAACTATGCTTTTTATTTGGGTGCTACCAACGAAAACTTGGCTCAGCTAAGACAGGCCCACTCTAAACACCTTTGCGGTATTAAAGTATTTATGGGTGCATCTACTGGCAACATGTTGGTAGATGATAAAAAAACACTTCAAGCTATTTTTGCAGAAGTTGACATGCTCATTGCTACTCATTGCGAGAAAGAATCTGTTATACGTAGCAATATTGAGAAATATCGTGCAGAGTTTGGAGACGATATTCCTGTAGTGTATCATCCACTCATTCGTAGTGCAGAGGCTTGCTACCAATCGTCGGCCCAGGCAATAGAGCTGGCCGACAGATATGGCGCTCGTTTACACGTATTGCATTTGTCAACTGCACAAGAGATGCGCCTGTTTGATGCCAAACCACTTTCGGAGAAAAAGATTACTGCAGAGGTTTGCGTACATCATCTCTGGTTTACCGATGAAGATTACGACCAATTGGGTGCACGCATCAAATGGAACCCTGCCATAAAGTCAGAGAGAGACAGATGTGCTCTGCGCAAAGCTCTCCACACTGGCAAGCTAGATGTAGTAGCTACCGATCATGCACCGCATACACTAAAAGAAAAAGAGGGTGGGGCACTTGTAGCTGCTTCCGGTGGGCCACTTGTGCAACACTCTTTGCAGATGATGATGCAGTTGGTGTCTGAAAATGTTTTTACCAACGAGCAGGTGGTGCAGAAAATGTGTCATGCTCCTGCCCAGCTTTTTGGCGTAAAAGAACGAGGATATATCCGTGAAGGATATTTTGCCGATCTAGTGCTGATAAACCCCAATAAACCTTACACAATCTCTTCAGACAATATACGCTACAAATGCGGTTGGTCTCCTTTGCAAGGAGAAACACTTTCATCTACTATTCAGACTACAATTCTGAATGGTAAAGTTGTTTTTCATAACGGAGAGGTTCTTGG
>CAYVLC010000071.1:0-13824 GCA_964452155.1 uncultured Dysgonomonadaceae bacterium | reverse complement strand
TTTCATTTATTTACTGCTCAAATGCGCTTTTTCAAAGGGTGGGAAACTTGAGTTATGTAATTTATTTCATGTTGCCGCTTAAATATATACAGACTTATTCATTTCATCCAATTTATCAACTAAAGCCCCCATATCTTTACTTATTTTGGAGTTAGTAATACGAGCATAAATTTGAGTTGTTTGAATATTGGTGTGTCCAAGCATTTTTGAAACGGTCTCAATGGGAACACCTTTGGCAAGTGTTACGGTTGTTGCAAACGTATGTCGTGCAAGATGAAACGTTATTTCTTTATTTATAGAGCATAGGTCAGCTATTTCTTTGAGATAAGCATTTGTCTTCTGGTTGCTTAATACTGGAAGTATCATTCCATTTGGAAGTTTACCCTTATATTTTTGGAGTATTCGTCTCGGAATATCTAAAAGCAAAATATTTGACTGTACATTTGTTTTTTGACGTTTGGTCAATATCCATATTTCTCCATCAAATGATTTACGGATATTTTCATGGGTCAAATTCTTTACATCTATATAAGCTAATCCAGTAAAGCAAGAAAAGATAAAGACATCACGAACTTGTTCCAATCGTTTAATTGTAAATTTTTTTTCTAAAATGCGAGTTAATTCTTCTTCAGTTAGATAACCACGATCGACTCTTTTTACTGTTATTTTATAATTTTGGAAAGGATTGTGCTTCATCATTCCAGAGTGTTGAGCAAAAAGAACAATGGTTTTCAAACGAGACATAAATTTAGCCGTAGTATTTATTCCGCAATTTGCTACAGTTTTCAAATAAATCTCAAAATCATGAAGTGTTATATGATTTAATTCCCCCCCTCTTATATCATCAAGATTATACTTATATTTAAGAAAGTCAGTAAATCTTTTTCGTGTAATTTCATATTTTTGATAAGTAGCTTTAGATTTTGTTTTACCTATCAATAATTTCAAATCGGCATTGTATTTACAAAATAGCTCTAAAAAAGTATCTCTCTTTTCAACATTTCCTAGAAAATCGTTTTTAATCTTTTCTAAACTAACACCTTCATCATTTTCATATTTCTTGAAGATTTGATTCAACGACAGTGTGATGTTATCTAGTGCTAAATTTAATGATAGAGCATCATGTGACCTCCCAATCATTTTGCTAAATTGAGAATTCCATTTGGAAATATTTACCGATAGTCCCGATGAGCCAACAACGCACATTTTTCCATTAAGGTAAATTCTAATTATTATGGGCGATTTACCTTCTCTGTTTTTGTAGTTACTTCTGATGTAATAGGAAACTTTAAAAATCATTCTCATAATTGTAGGTTTTTACTGTAGCATTTAATGCTACAAAGTTCAACTTAAATGTTTAATTATGAGTTATGTGCAGGTCTTCATTTTAGCCTTCATTTGGCCTTCATTGCTACATTTATTTTTTGATTCTTTTTCTGTAGCAGTAAATGTAGCAATTTATGACGTTAAATTGAATGCTAACTCCTGCTAACAAGTTATCATTTAGCCGTCATATACAATAAAAAAACGTCGTAAGATACTGATATCTACGACGTTTTGTTTGATTTAAAGGGCTAAATGAATGCTACATTGAAACCCTTGTTTTTCTCTCTGGCGGTATGGACGGGACTCGAACCCGCGACCCCCTGCGTGACAGGCAGGTATTCTAACCAACTGAACTACCACACCGTTTTTTTTGGTTTGATATCCTTTGTTTTGGATAGCGAGTGCAAAGATAGCTCTTTTTTCTAAACACCAAAACATTTTGAAAAAAATAATTCATTAAATGTGCTTTTTTCTTCATTTTGCATGAAAAATGTGCTTTACGGCATTTTTAAACGTTGCTTCTATGAATAAAATGAGGATGTGCAGCGTGTGTTTAGAAATAAATAAAATATACCATCGCCTGCAGGGTATTGCAATAGGTGGCTGTGGTGCTAAAAAAAAGAGTAAAAACATTGGCAAAAAAAAGCTGCACACAAATGCAGCTTTTTTTCTCTTTCGCTTAACTTCTTACAGGGTATATCCTTGGCTATAGGTTTTATTGTAGAGCCTGTTGGCAGTAGCCTCGGGGTCATCAACAAATGTTTCTGTTTGTGGGTCCCACTTAATGGGCCTTCCCAAATCATAAGCAATATTGCCTAGTGTGCATACAGTACACGAGCGGTGTCCTATTTCTACTGGTACTATTGGGTCGGTATTTGTCTTAATTGCATTGATGAAGTTCTCTAGGTGAGGTATCTTTGTTTCGTAAGCACCCTCTGAGTCGTCTGTTGCAGGAGGAAGTAGGCTATCGTCCGAGGCATTATAGTGACTTCTTGATACTTCAATCCATCCGTTTTCGCCCCAAAATTTCACACCTTTCGAATTTCGTTCGTTATAGGGCTCTTCGGTTACAACTGTGCCATTGGCATATTTATAGGTGAGGTATTTTGTATCTTCAAATCCGGCAGGTATAATTTCTACAGGGCCGCTGTTGTCCATACCCAGTGCCCACTGAACAATATCGAACATGTGAGCACCCCAGTCAGTGGTGAAGCCTCCGCCAAGCTCTTTGTACCAGCGCCATGCACCCCAGAACTGCTCGTTTTCTTCTGGATTGAGGGAGATGGGTGGGTTGAGCTGTGCATTGTAATGTACGTACTCTGACGGGCCTAACCATAATGGCCAGTTCAAATCGGCAGGAACAGTCTCTTCGGGTAGGTCGTAAGGTGTGGGGGGAGCACCTACATGGGCATTTACTCGCTCAATCTTACCAATCTTGCCCTCTTGCACCATTTTCACAGCATGCTGGAAATTGATGTCGGAGCGCTGTTGACTACCAACTGCAAGTATTACACCATTTTCGCGCACAGCTTGGCTGAGTAGCTGTCCTTCTTTAATGGTAAAGGTAAGTGGTTTTTCGAGATAGACGTTTTTCTTTGCTTTACAGGCATCTATGGCCATAAAGGCATGCCAATGATCGGGCGATGCAATTACCACAGCATCAATATCTTCGCGGGCAAGTAGGTCCTTGTAGTTCTCATAAGATTCTACAGCTACCTCCTTATTTGCTTCGGCATAATAATCGTTTACACGCTTTACAAAGCGCTCTCTTTTTACTCCATACACATCACTACCAGCAATAATGCGTACATCGGGTATTGCTAAATAACCGTTCAAGAGGTACATAGCTTGTTGTCCGAGACCTATAAACCCAAGACGAATAACTCCGTCATCGGCCCCATTGGCGCCCCCTTTGTTTTGTTGGCATGAAGCAAGAAACTGTGGTAGTATAACCACCCCAACAGCACCTAATGCTGCCGATTTAATAAATTCTCTCCTACTTAATTGTTTGCTCATAACTTTAAATTATATTTTAATAAATATGATGACTATGCTCTTTATATTGTGCAAATATAAAGATTTATTATTCTATATTTCGCTCTATAGTGGTAATATATTGTAAATAAACAGAAAATGATTTTAAATTAAGGCTTTGTTCTCTGTTTGTATTTGAGATTTGTAATTGACTCTGTTTGTAGTACTCATTTGTTACCTTTAAAATAGGTATGGGAGCCTAAGACACTGCCTATAAATAGATAACTTTTCTGTATAGAGTGGCCTCTTGCATGAGTTTATTGTATTTCTAAAGGTTAGATAATCTATCTTTTTAAATAGGGTGTGTGTAAGATAAAATAAAACAAATCAAATAAATGATAACCAGATGCATAATTGAAATAAGAGAAACAAGCAATATTGACGTACTACGTATGACAGCATTCTCTACTAAAAATATCGCTTTTGCAAGCAAAGGTGCCCTAAGGTTTATTTTTATCGTAGTTTAGCTCTTCTGGGCTCAGTTATGTTTGCAAACAGTGATTTAAATTTATTTTTAGTAGTTTTTTGGCAAATTGTAGTGTTCTCTATAAACGCTCATCTCAATGGCAACAATTGTTTTTCTAAGTTTGTTTCTTTCAAATTAAGTATAACTTCCATTGGAGTGAACAAATAAAATCTTAAATTTACAAAATAAAAATGACCCCGTGTTTTAGAAACAACCTTGGGTAATTTGACAAGAAAAAAAAGAGTACTTTAATAAACAGAAAACTTTATCTGTAAATCACATATTATTGACTTTTGAAAAAGATATTTATTATTACGGGTAGCAAGGGAAGCGGGAAAACTAATTTTCTATTAGATATTTCGGCTCTTCTAAAGATGAATGGCTTTGAGGTAGGTGGTTTTGTAGCATTGCACGAACTACAGGCAGACAGCTATCTGATAAAGGATATTAAAACAAATGAAGAGTCTCTTCTAATGCAACGAATAGCAGCTTTTGATCTACGCCCCAACCATTTTAAATTTTTCCCAAAAGGCGTGGAGATGGGTAATAGATGCATCAAAGATCTTTTGGTGCATGCTCCCAATATAGCTATTATAGATGAAATTGGTGGTTATGAATTGAGAGGAGAGTTATGGAATAACAGTTTCAGACGGCTTGTAGAATCTTCTGTACCTTTTATTTTTACTGTAAAGGAGAGACTGTTTGAGAAAGTGGTGTTGAAATGGAAAATAGAACCAACAATTGTATTTGATGCTGCCAATTTTGGCGACCCCAATAAAGCTTTTGAAAGAATAAAGAGGTTTCTGTGAGAAAATATTCTGATACTGCAATAAGGTTGCGAGAAAATGTATTAATTTGCATGTATGAATTTTGATAATTCTGATATAACAGGGGTGATACTTGCCGGTGGACAAAGTAGGCGCATGGGTTTCAACAAAGCCGAAGCCGATATGCATGGCCAGTTTATGCTTATGCGAATGATTGACAAATTGAAAGAGATAACCCCCTCTGTATTGGTGAGTTGTGGAACGGTAGTTTATCCATATATTTCATGGCCTCAGGTACCCGATGAGCAACCACAATGTGGCCCACTTGGGGGTATTTATTCAGTGCTGAAAGCGTCAAGCACTTCTCTAAATTTGGTGGTGTCGTGTGATATGCCTTTAGTTTCTACATCTTTATTAAAATATATAGTGGGTTGTGCTCTAGAGAGTGAGTCTCTCATCACTATGCCTATCGATGATGAGGGTGCGCCTCAGATGATGTGTGCTGTGTATCATAAAGATATTTTGCCCTTTATAGAACAGCAAATTGATGCCCATTTATATAAAATGAAAAGTTTACTAGATTTGGTGTCGGTAGAGTATGTTGTGATAGGAAGAGAGCATCCACTTTACGACGAAAATGCTTTTTTGAATGTAAACAGTCCGAGTAATTTAGAAGAAGCCCGCAAGTTATGGAACAATCAAACATGATAGTGAACGACAAATGGATCAAAGCATCGGTGCTAGCTGGATTGTGGGCTGGTATTGAGATTATTGCGGGCAGTTTTCTGCACAATCTGCGTATTCCTTTATCAGGTAGCATTCTCACGCTCATTTCTATACTACTAGTAATTGGTTTTTTTCAGATATGGCCCATGTATGGCATTATTTGGCGCGCGGGCCTTGTAACAGCGCTCATGAAATCTATTTCGCCTAGTGCCGTTATTTTAGGCCCCATGGTTGCCATTGCTGTAGAAGGTTTCTTAATGGAGCTTGCTGTGCGTGTTGCTGGCAGGAATATTACCGGATATATGGGTGCAGGGGTTATAACCATGGTGGGGGTTTTGATTCATAAAATTGTGCGGCTCTTTCTATTGTATGGATGGGATATTTTCTTGATCTATGAAGAGATGTTTTATTTTGCTACCCATAAATTGGGTTTGGTAGATATTAGGCCCATGCGTGCAGTGGTGAGTCTCTTTGTAGTATATGCTTTACTAGGAGCATTGGCTGCACTTTTGGGGTACAGATTAGGGCAAAAAGCCAAAAATGAACAGTATTATGAACATGCTCGCTCTTCAGAAATGCATCATAACCAATGGCATCAACCCTCTGAAGAGATTGAGTATTCGACCCGATTTTTAATTTTACTAGTTATTGTTATTCCCCTTTTGCTTTTTGCATTGAGCATACTTACACTGGGTGCTGCACTTCTACTGACCTTGCCTTGGTTTGTTTTTATATTTTGGCGCTATCGTTTTGCAATGCGTCAGTTGAAGAAGTGGCTCTTTTGGATGCAATTGGTGGCGATTCTTGTGTTGGCATGGTTCTTTAGTAATACATCGGGTGGGGGGCTGCAAGGGCGGCTAGTGGCTCTTTCTGATGGAATGATTATGGTTTTGCGCGCACTTGTAGTGGTAACAGGTTTTGCTGCTATCAGCACAGAATTGCGTGCTCCTCTCATGCAGCGCATCTTTTTCAGATCTGGGTTTCGACAACTTTATCTTTCTATAAATCATGCTTTTGGTATATTGCCCATGGTGATTGGAGGGCTTAGTACACCCCGCGAGTTCTTTATACATCCTGTACGCTCTGTAGCCAATAGTTTATGCAATGTTAATAGTTGGCATCGGCATCTTGTGGAGTTGCTAGATAAGAAAGAGTTTGATTGAGGTGTCTGAATGTGTTTGCTTTGTTGGGTTGAACTCATTGGGGGGGGCTTGGTTATTATTCACTACCAACCATGGGTTTACACCCGTGCCTATCCACGATTAACCACTTTGTGGTTGGGTGTGTATATAATCAAAATGGTATAATAATATTATCTCTCTACCCTTGAAAGGGTGAGATATGAAAAAACCCGCATGAAATGAGCGGTGTGTGAATAAAATAGTAGTTGGAATCTCCTAAAGGGATTCAATAAAATATACTTACTTCTCAAAAAAAAGCACCTCTTCTACTCAATTTCTTCTTCTCACCAACTGATAGCCAGATCTAAAGACATAAACAAAAGGATAAACCAATATGTGCATTAACTTGGTATAAGGGAAAATCATAAAAATGAAGAGCCCTGTTACGATGTGTATTTTGTACTGAATGGAATGATGTGCTATTATAGCACCTGCATCTGGCTGAAAAGTAACCACTGCTTGTGCCCATTGGCTAAGGGCGGCATAGCTTTCTATGGGGCCTGTGGCGGTTTGTGCAACGGCAGTTAGTCCTACTAAGGCTTCTACTAGCAATAGTATAATGATGAAATAGTCTTGAAAACTACTATTCATTTTTACACGTGGTGAGCTAAAGCGTCTGCTCACCAAAATAAACATGCCCACAATGGCTACGAGACCAAAGAAAGAACCCATAGATAGAGCTATGATCCGTTTGGTTTCGGTAGTCATAACCAAATGGTAGAGCCACTCAGGGATAAAAAGTGTGAGATGACCCAAAAAGACAAATATGATGCCCACATGAAAGAGATTACTACCCAGTTTCACTCTTTTATCGGCAAGAAACTGGGTAGATTCGGCCTGTACGGTTTTGTTGCCAATAAATAGCCTTGTTACAATACCAAACAGGAATATAGCTATGGCTATGTGTGGCAGATAGGTAAACAATATGTTGTTGATATAATTGTCCATGTTTGTTGATTTTTGCGTTTGAGATATATATCAAATTATTCTATTGGTTGTGTTGCATCCAGAAGATGCTTGTGATGAGCAAGAGGGAGCTACTCCTCCAAAGGTGACGGCCTCTTCTTCATATTCTGAATCCAAATCCAAAGGCTTTTCATTTTTAATCATTTCACGGGTTATCGCTTTATCGGGTCTCTTGGCCGATAATGAAATGATGGCTTTGAAAATAGAACTATATGGATTGTTGCCGTCGCTGAGCGCCACATTTATTTTATCCATAATATTCACAGTATCAGCAAGTAGCTCGGCAGCCTTTGCAATAGAAAGAGTAGATAGAAACTCCAAAAATGCAGGAATGTAATCCGGAAGTTCTCTGGCTGTGAGGTGCATTCCTTTCTCTTTGTAGAATTCTATAAGATTTACCATTGCTTGTCCTCTGTCTCTTGAATCACCTTTGATGTGTTCGAAAATATGCAACGAAACACTTCTGGAGTAATCAAATAGTTGCACATACTCTCCTTGCCAATCAGTAAGATCGATATGATTGAATCTTTTACAAAACTCATCTATTTCATCTATTCTGTCCTCTTGTAGCAAAGCTTCTTCTCTCAACTCTTTTACTACTTCAAGTAGAAAGTTTTGCAATTCCTCATTTGGATAAGAGAGTAGGAGAGATAGTATTTTGTAAGTCTTTATCATAATTAGATACCTCCAAATAGATTTTTAAATTTTTCACTGTCGTTGCTATCTCCATCTGGATAACCCCCGCTAGAGCTACGTTGATACACATTTTTGGCTTCTTCTCTGTGGCTGGTTGGTATCACAAACCTATCTTCGTAGTTGGCAATAGCCATGAGGTGATACATCTTTTCGGTCTGTTCGGGCGTTAGACCAGTGCCTTCCAATACTTTGGTATTAACTACTTTGTCCACTGTTTTGCTACGCATATAAGCCCGCATTGCCAACATACGTTTAAGTGCATCTTTAACGGGTTTCTCATCGCCAGCTGTGAACATATTGGCAAGGTATTTATGTGAAATACGCATGTCATCAACATCTGGGAGTATTCCGTTCATGCCAATAGTGCCACTTTCAACAGCCGATTGGATGGGCGACAATGGCGGCACATACCACACCATAGGCAATGTACGGTATTCTGGATGCAATGGGAAAGCAACCTTCCAATCGATAGCCATTTTGTATATAGGCGATGCTGCTGCAGCTTCCAGCACGTTTTGATGAATGCCTTGTTTTCGTGCCTCAGCAATTACCTCTGGATTGTTTGGATCTAAAAACATACCCAGGTGTTCTTCGTAAAGATTTTTCTCATCGGGTGTTGCAGCTACTTTCTTAATCTTGTCGGTATCGTACAAAACCATACCAATGTACCTAATTCTTCCTACGCACGATTCGCTGCAAATAGTAGATTCACCCACTTCGATACGTGGATAGCAGAAAGTACACTTTTCAGACTTCTTGGTTTCCCAGTTGAAATATATCTTTTTGTAAGGGCATCCACTCACACATTGGCGCCATCCGCGACATTTGTCTTGGTCTATAAGAACAATACCGTCTTCTTCCCTTTTGTAAATGGCACCCGAAGGGCATACTGCCACACAAGTTGGGTTGAGGCAATGCTCGCAAATGCGGGGCAGGTACATGATAAACGAATTTTTGAACTCGCCATATATATCTTTAGGCACATCCTTGAAGTTGGTCTCTTTGCTTCGTTTTGCAAACTCTCCACCCAAATCATCTTCCCAATTGGGGGTTTTTTCAATCTTCTCCATTACTTTTCCTGTCAAGATGGAGTGGGGGCGTGCTGTGGGTGGAGTCTTGAATTTTGAACCTTTGTGTAAAACGGAATAGTTAAACGTGAAAGGTTCGTAATAGTCATCGATAGTGGGCATAGTGGGACTGGCAAAAAGATTTTTCATTACTCCCAATTTACCTCCCATTCTAGGGGTAAGTCTGTCTTTATCAGCTGTCCAGCCACCCTTCCAGCGTTCTTGATTTTCCCATTCATCGGGATACCCAATGCCGGGTTTGGTTTCTACATTATTGAACCAAACGTACTCAACACCCTTGCGTGATGTCCATACGTTTTTACAAGTGACCGAGCAGGTATGACAGCCAATACACTTGTCAAGATTCATTACCATTGCTATTTGTGCGCGTATATTCATAGCGGTTGTGCTTTTTTTTAGTTTTCTTCAATTGGTTCATCCATCCATTCAACTTTGTTGAGTTTTCGGATAATAACAAATTCATCGCGGTTGGCACCAATAGTGCCATAGTAATTGAGGCCATAGCTCAATTGTGCATATCCGCCTATCATATGAGTGGGTTTTAGACAGAGGCGCGAAACAGAGTTGTGAACACCTCCACGGTTTCCAGTAATTTGACTCACAGGCATATTCACAGTTCGTTCTTGATTGTGATACATAATGAGTGCGCCACTGGGTATCCGTTGCGATACCACCAAGCGTACTACTGTAGCCCCATTTTGATTATAAACTTCGACCCAGTCGTTGTCTATCAAATCCATTTTGTTGGCATCATCTTCGCTTAGCCATGCTACGGGGCCTCCACGGCCCAGTGTAAGCATCAGTAAATTGTCTGACCAAGTAGAGTGTATCGTCCATTTATTGTGAGGGGTCATCATATTCAGTATCATATACTTTTCTTTCCCCTCAAGTTTATCAATCATGCCTTTCAACGATTTGGTGTCGATGGGTGGCTTGTAGCACACCAAGTTTTCACCAAAGTCAATCATCCAAGGATGGTCTTGATAGACAGATTGTCGGCCCGTAAGTGTACGCCATGGAATGAGTTCATGCACGTTGGTATAGCCAGCATTGTAGGATACCTCATGCGACTCTATGCCGCTCCAGGTGGGCGAGCTGATAACTTTTCGAGGCTGTTGAACCAAGTCTTTAAATCTAATTTGTTCGTCCTCACGCTTAGCAGCCAAGTGGCGGTGTTGGCGTCCTGTTATCTTTTCTAATGCCTCCCATGCTTTTACGGCTACATTTCCGTTGGTTTCGGGTGCCAATGTTAGAATCATTTCGGCTGCATGTATATCTGTTTCTAAAATAGCTCTTCCATTGGCTTTGTGTCCGATGACGGATGATAGATTTAGCTTCTTTAACAAGGCTACCTCTTCTTTTGTGTCCCAACTAATGCCTTTTCCGCCATTTCCCAACTCTTCCATGAGTGGGCCTAATGATGTAAATCGTTGGTAGGTATTGGGATAGTCGCGAACAACTTCAATAATATCCGACATGTTTTTGCCTGGTTTCAGCTCCAGATCATCTACTTTCCAATCTTTGGCATAAGCAGTTTCCGATAACTCCATGGGCGAGTCGTGCTGCATGGGTTGCAATACAATATCTTTTTCAACTCCAAGATGGCCTGGAGAAAGTTCAGAAACTTTTTTAGCTAATCCTTTAAATATATTCCAATCTGTGCGTGCTTCCCATACAGGATCGACGGCATTGGTAAAGGGGTGTATAAATGGGTGCAGGTCGGTGGTGCTTAAATCGTTTTTCTCGTACCACGTGGCTGCAGGTAGAATAATGTCGGAGTGAAGTGCTGAGGTTGACATTCTAAAATCGAGTGTCACCAATAAATCTAACTTTCCTTCTGGTGCTTTATCGTGCCATTTCACTTCTTTTGGAAGTTGTTTACCCATTGCTTTGAGGTCTGCACCCATCACACTATTTTGTGCCCCCAGCAAGTGCTTCATAAAGTACTCCATCCCTTTTGCGCTCGAAGCCAGCAGATTGGATCGCCATATAAACATGTTTCTGGGGTAGTTCTTTGGATCGTCGGGGTCTTCAGAGGCAATAGACAGTTCGTTGCTTTTTAATTTTTCTGTAATGAAGTTTTTCACATTCTTACCTTGCTCGGCCGCTTGCTGTCCCAACTTTATGGGGTTGTCGTTTAATTGTGGGCTTGATGGCAACCAGCCCATTCGTTCAGATTTTACGTTGCAATCTATTACCGACATCGTGTTCCATTTCTCTTTGTCTGCCAAAGGAGAGATTAATTCCGAAAGACCAACCTTCTCATAGCGCCACTGATTGGTGTGCATATAAAAATAGGAAGTGGTATTCATGTGGCGAGGTGGGCGTTGCCAGTCTAGTGCAAATGCTAGAGGTGTCCAACCGGTTTGTGGGCGAAGTTTCTCTTGGCCTACATAGTGCGACCAACCTCCCCCTGATTTACCAATACATCCACAGAATATGAGCATATTTATTGCACTGCGGTATATCATGTCTGTATGATACCATTGATTGACACCGCAACCAATAATAATCATAGACTTACCTTCTGTTTTCTCTGCAGTTTCGGCAAACTGACGTGCAGTAGATATTATATGTGATGCAGGCACACCCGTTATTCTCTCTTGCCAAGCAGGTGTGTAAAGTGCATTGTCAGAATAATCTGGAGAGGGGGCTTCACCAGGTAATCCTAACGAAAGACCATAATTGGCAATAGTTAAGTCATACACTGTACAATACATAAACCCTCCATCGGGAGATTTACGTACAGGTATTTTCCTATCAACTATCTCATCGTGCTTGGTAGCGTTAAAGTATTCGTTTTTGTAATCGTCTCCTCCAAAATAAGGAAACGAAACTTCTTTCACTTCATCAAATTCTTTTGCAAATGAGAGTTGTGGAGAAATTTCTTCTCCTGTTAAGATGTTCCTCATCTCTAAGTTCCATTTTTGACTCTTGTCCCAGCGCGAACCGATAGTTCCGTTAGGTATTACCAACTCTTTACTTTTTTCATCAAAAAGCAATGGTTTCCAATCGGCATTCTCTTCTGTTGCATATTTTGCATCCATGTCGCTGGCTCTTACAACACGTCCAGCTACATATCGTCCATTCTTTTCCTCTATCTTCACCAAAAAAGGTAGATCGGAATATTGCTTTACATATTTCTCAAAATACGGCGTCTTTTTATCAAGATAGAACTCTTTCAGTATCACATGCCCCATGGCCATACCAAGAGCAGCATCTGTGCCTTGTTTTGGTTTTATCCAAAGGTCTGCAAATTTAGCTGCTTCGTTGAAGTCGGGAGATATGTTGATTGTTTTTGTGCCTTTGTAGCGCACTTGGGTGTAAAAAGGTGCATCGGGAGTTCGAGTCACGGGAACGTTTGATCCCCACAACATGAGGAACGAAGAGTTGTACCAATCTGCACTTTCGGGCACGTCGGTTTGCTCCCCCCAGGTTTGGGGCGAAGAGGGTGGTAAATCGCAATAGAAATCATAAAAGCTAAGAATTGTTCCACCCATAAGGCTCAAGTATCGAGTACCAGAAGAGTAGCTAACCATCGACATGGCAGGAATAGGAGTGAAACCTACTAAACGATCGGGTCCGTATTTTTTGGTAGTATAGATATTGGCGGCAGCAATTATTTCTTGCGCTTCTTCCCAATCTAAACGGATAAGACCACCCAAGCCACGCTGCGTTACATATTCATTACGAGCAACAGGGTCATTCATTACGCTTTCCCATGCAACTACTGGGTCGTTATGAGTCTTTTTTGCTTTCCGGTATGCTTTGGCTAGTGCACCCCTAATCATTGGGTACTTTACTCTATTGGCACTGTATAAATACCACGAGTAGCTTGCTCCACGAGGGCAGCCACGAGGTTCGTGGTTGGGTAGATCGGGACGTGTTTCAGGATAATCTGTACTCTGCAGCTCCCACGTAACCAATCCATTCTTTACAAATATTTGCCACGAGCACGATCCCGTGCAATTTACTCCATGAGTAGAACGCACAACTTTATCAAATTGCCATCGGTTGCGGTAAAAGCGTTCCCAGTCTCGAGGTGTATCGGTTGTTACAATATGTTTGTCAGCACTTACTGTTGCTTTTTTACTAAAGTAGATGAGTTTATTGAGTAGGCTCATAATAAAAAGCGTATTAGGTTATAAAAATTAGGTAATCATAATGCTTACCCGTTCTCTAGTTTATTAATTTATAGATGGTATTAATATTCAATAAATATACGAGAAGGATAAATAATAAACAAATTAATTTGTATAAATATTCATGATAAAAAAGAATTAACATAGTATTAGCCTTATTTTGTGGAGCGCGTTTGTTTTATAACGTGAGTTCGGGATAAAAAAAGGTTGTGATATAGACGTGTTATTTCTATATTTATAGTTGATAATCAAACAAATAACAAACATTTTGCTCTATCATCACAACAGAACTGCACCAATATACATACACCCCAGACAACTTTTTTATGGAGTTGGCTGGCGCAGTCGGTGCCTATATTTCGGCAGGATCAATAACTGCCCTTTTACAGGTTTATTGGGGGGGGCCAGACAAAATAGATCCACTCCATAAAT
>CAYVLC010000070.1:0-13936 GCA_964452155.1 uncultured Dysgonomonadaceae bacterium | reverse complement strand
AGATTCTTCTGTCAACGGTTCTGTTTCTGTTTCTACTGTTGCTGATGCATCAGCTTTCTTAGAAGCAACATACGCCGTAGAGCGAGCGTTGATTTCGTTGAATCCGTTTAATAGTTCGTTTACGTTATATGTTTTCCAAAACTCCAAATTGGCACTACCTTGAAGTAGCTTACGCACACGTTCGGGTTCTTTAATACCTGGCAATTCTATCAGAATACGCTCGGCACGTTCTAGTTTTTGAATATTGGGAGCTACCACACCAAATCGGTCAATACGTGTACGCAACACATTGAATGAGTTGTCGGCTGCACTTACCAATTCTTTACGCAGTTCGGCAATAACCTTATCGTTTGTGTCAGCCGGACTTATGCGGTCGTTCATTGTAATGCTAAATATGTTTGCCAATTTTGCATTAGGATCGATCTCTTGATACTTTTGTTGGAAAAGAGAAATAAAGTCTTGAGAACTTCCTCGTCTGTTTTCGGCAACTGCATCGCGAAGAGCTTGGTTGAATTGTTCGTCATCGGTATTGGCCAACGAGCTTAGAACGCCTCTGGCATCAACCTCCAAAATTACGTTCATACCGCCCTTTAGGTCGAGTCCTAAACCAATTTCTTTTTCGCGAACTTCTTTTAATGTATAACCTAGATAAACTTTCTCAGTTGATAATGAATCAAGATAGTCGGTTTTCAGGTTCAAATCTCCGGCTGCATACGTTTCGGCTTTGTTGCTGTAGTAGTTACTAACCATTGTAAATGATAGGTAGTACAAGCTAATAAGTCCAAGTAGTATAGCGAAGGTTCTTATAAATCCTTTGTTTAACATTACACTTTTACTTTTTTATTATTGTTTTGATTTTTATATTATTACCAATGTATGACATTAAAAATAGAGGCATTTGCATGCCTCTTATTTTTACGCTTGCAAATATAAACTTTTTTTATCTTTTATGAGAGCTTATACTCAACTTTTTTTGTCAATGTGGCTTATCTTTTAGAAATAGCCTCTTGTATTCTGTTTATATCGCTGAGTATAAAACTAGTTTACAAATCCTCTATTCTTAAGTAAATAGATAGGATTTGGCTCTGCTCCTCTATATTTTTTGTAAAGTACCATTGGGTCTTCAGAGTTTCCTTTCGATAATATATGATTGCGGAAGGATGCTGCAGAAGCTTGGTCAAATATGCTGTTCTCTACAAATGGTTGGAATGCATCAGAGTCTAACACCTCTGCCCACATGTAGCTATAGTATCCAGCAGAGTATCCTCCACTAAACACGTGTGCGAAATAGGTGCTGCGGTAGCGTGGTATAATCTCTTCGATAAGACCAATCTTATTCATCGATTTTACTTCAAAATCGCGTACATCAAATTCTCTTTGTTCTGTTTGTGTGTGGTAGTCCATATCTAATAGGGCAGCGGCAACAAACTCTGTTGTGATGAAACCCATATTGAACTTAGAGGCTGCATCCATTTTAGCTATCAACTCATCGGGTATTACCTCGCCTGTTTCGTAGTGCTTAGCATACATCTTTAATACTTCGGGGTGAAATGCCCAATGCTCCATTATTTGAGAAGGAAGTTCTACAAAGTCGCGTGTCACACTTGTGCCAGACAATCCGCTGTAGGTTACATTAGAAAGCATACCGTGAAGGGCATGACCAAATTCGTGGAATAGTGTTTCCACTTCGTCCAATGTCAATAGCGATGGAGTGTCGGCTGTAGAGCGTGTAAAGTTGCCAACATTGAAAATCAATGGGCGAATGTTTACGCCATCTTGTATGCTTTGTCCGCGGAAACTGCTCATCCATGCTCCTGCATTTTTGCCAGCACGAGGAAAGTAGTCAGAGTAGAATACTGCTATGTGCGATCCATCAGCATCAGTCACTTCGTATGCTTCCACTTCTGGGTGATAAACAGGCACATTCTCTAGTTTTGTGAAGTTCAAACCCCACAGTTTGTTGGCAGTTGCAAACACACCAGCTCTCACATTTTCCATTTTGAAATAAGGTTTCAGTTCTGCCTCACTAAGCGCATATTTTTCTTCTCTTAGTTTCTCGGTGTAGTAAAACCAATCCCACGATTGGAGTTTGAAATCGGCACCATTCTTTTTAGCAATCTCTTGCAACTCTGCAGCCTCTTTCTTAGCTTGTGGCAATGCATAGTCCCAAATTTCGTTCAGAAGTTTATATACACTGGCAGGAGTCTTAGCCATACGCTCATCCAACTCAAAATCGGCATGTGTGGCAAAGCCCATCATATTTGCTTTCTCAATACGCAAGTTTACAATCTTGTTGATATTTTTCTTGTTGTCAAACTCATTGTCGTTGTCACCACGTGTGTACATGGCTTTGTATAGTTTTTCGCGTAGGTCGCGGTTGTCTGCATACTGCAAAAAAGGCAACCAACTTGGTTTCTGTAGCGTAAACATCCATTTGCCATCTTCGCCGTTGGCAGTAGCTGTTATAGCTGCTGCATCTTTTAGTCCTTTTGATAGTCCAGCAAGGTCCTCTTCGTTATCGACAACAAGTTTAAAACCGTTTGTCTCGTTCAGCAAGTTGCTACCAAAGCTAAGCGAAAGAGCCGAGAGTTCTTTGTTTATTTCTCTCAGTCTCTCTTTTTGCTCATCGTTGAGCATGATGCCCGAGCGAACAAAGCCCTTGTAGTATTTGTCTAGCAGGCGATATTGTTCTGTGCTCAAACCAAGGTTGGCCGAATCTTTGTGTAATGTGTTTATTCTCTCAAATAGTGCGCTGTTTAGATTGATGTTATCGCTATGCTCCGATAAGATGGGCGACAGCTCTTCTGCGATAGCCTGAATAGTATCGTTATTTTCGGCACCTTTTAGTCCGTAAAAAACGCGCGACACACGTGTCAAGATAGCTCCGCTGTTGTCAAGAGCTACAATTGTGTTTTCAAAAGTTGGTGCTTCGGGGTTGTTGACAATTGCGTCAATCTCTTCTGTTTGTTGCTCAATGCCTTTGTCAAATGCAGGCCTGAAGTCATCGTTGGTGATTTGCTCAAAAGGAGGCATACCATAAGGAGTATCAAACTCTGAGTAGAAGATGGCCCCTTTATCCATAGAGTCCTTGTTAGTCGTACAAGAAATCAGCATCATAATAGATAAGCTTAAAATAGTGAAATGTTTCATTATAAATAGTGATTAAAATGAATTGAAAATTAGTGTAGGATTGTTTTTTCTTATTTTATTTTCCAAAATTATATTATTTATTCTTTGCATTGCTTCAATGCAAAGCATATATAATCTGCAAAGATATATTTTTTCTTTGGAATTCATTGTTAAAACGTAGAAAATGCTACTATATATTAGAGAATTAGCAACTTCTATAACTAGAAAAAAACTGTAGCATGTTTGAGAAACGACCAACAGCTAAAACCCAAAACGTATTAGTTGTGTAAACGAAGTAATTTGTATTTGATGGATAAAGCTTAGTAATAGGTTATTGTTGGTAAGCACCAAAAACATTACCACTGTTAATATCACTCCAAACACTCCGCCAGCTATGTGTGCTGAGTGATTGATGCCTCCAACTTGCTTCTTGTCGAGATACATAGAGATGAAAACGAAGATAAACCCAAACAAAAAAGCGGGCAACATGATGGGAATAAAGAGTATGCCCATAAAACTCATTGGATTAATAAGGATATAAGCAAACACTACTGCCGACACTGCACCCGATGCTCCCAATCCTTTGTAGTAATAGTTGTCTTTTTGTTTTATATAAGTGGGAAGTATCGAAAAAACCAATCCACCTAAGTATAGCATTATAAAAGCTATAGAGCCAGGCATGGCTCCTAGGTAGCCCTTGAAGATGGCTTCGATGGAGCTACCAAAGAGGTAGAAGGTAAACATATTGAACAGCAAGTGGGTAAAGTCGGCATGGAGCACTCCATAAGTAAACAGTCTGTACCACTCGCCATCTCTCACCGCAGCTGGCTGGAAAATAAGTTTATCGGCTAAGTTATAGTCTCTAAATGCTTGGTAAGAAATGAGTGAGGTAAGTATTATAATGGCGATTGTTATCATAAAACAGACTTTATTTGCTAGTTGTACGTGTGAGAATATAAAGGGCAAAGATAAGAAAAAATGAATAGGAATAAATATCACGGTGTGTTTCTTCTTTTTTAAATTGATGAAGCAGAGTAGATAAAAATGGAGCGGTGGCTTTAAAAGCCCAAGGAGGATACCCCCCCCCTCACTATTTCTCACATTGTCTATTATAAGATTAATAGTACAAAAAAGAGTGAAAATGAGAGGTAAATCAATTTACAATAGTATCCAAATAGAACAAATTCGAAAAACACCTGTTTAACTGTTCAGATTAAGTTAAAGCTTCGATTCAATTCATTTGAATCCATGTTTTTTCGAGACCCATAAAATCATGATTATTCATTGCAATTTACCTAGCTGTATTACTTCCTTTGTAAATGTTAGTTTACAGCACATAGTATGACATATAAATATGAAAACAAAAACAGTAGAATTGATTGTCACACCCCCTGCACCTCATTTTGTGGGCGATGCCTTTAGGGTTCACAACTTTATTCCCAGTATTCATCCCATGAGTATGCAGCGAATGACCCCTTTTGTGTTGTTAGACTATGCTTCAAAATTCTATTTTGGGCCAACCCACAAGCCAAGAGGAGTAGGCGTGCATCCACACAAGGGGTTCGAGACTGTCACTATTGCCTATCGCGGCAGGGTGGCGCATCGCGATAGTCAGGGCGGTGGAGGTATTATTGGCGAGGGCGATGTGCAGTGGATGACTGCCAGTAGTGGCATTTTGCACAAGGAGTATCACGAATTGGAGTGGAGCAAACAAGGGGGCGACTTTCAGATGGTGCAATTGTGGGTAAATCTTCCAAAGAAAGACAAATTGAGTACGCCCAAGTATCAAGCCATAGTAAATGCAGACATCTCACGCCATATATTAAACAAAGATCAAGGCGAAATAGAAGTAATAGCAGGTCATTATAAAGGTGTTGTGGGTGCTGCAAGTACCTTCTCGCCCATACATTTGCTGAATGCAAAATTGAATAAAGGGGGCAAAGCCGACTTCACATTCCCCGCCCACTACAACACAGCCATGGTAATAATAGAGGGTAGTATTGTTGTGAATGCAACAGAGGCAGCCCCTATAGATCATTTTGTGCTGATGGCCAATGATGGCGAGCAGTTTCAAATAGAAGCAACTAGCGACAACACTGTTGTGCTGGTATTAAGTGGCCAGCCTATCGATGAGCCCATTGCTGCTCGCGGGCCATTTGTGATGAATACGCATGGAGAGTTGAAACAGGCATACCTAGAGTTTTATGAAGGAAAGTTTGGTGAGTTGGAGTGAGAGTATAAATTGCGAGTAAGTGGTACGTGGTAGGCTAAAAAGATGCAGTTTGCTAATGCAAAAATCAAATCCGGGAAACCTCAAAAAACGTTCACGAATAGAAAATATCTGCCAGGAAATGGCAAAGAGGCACATGTAAATGCAAATTTAATGCATGGAAAGCACAAATAAATTACCAAAGATAGTCTTTTTTTATTATTGCAAAAGTTGTGTTTTATCTGGTTAAGTCTATTGATAATAGCATATTGCTAACAATAGGCCTGCGTAGAGGTAATTAAAAGTTTGAAAATAGTTGGTTATTGGATGTTAATTTATAACTTTGTGGAGAGAACCCTTAATCATGGATGATGCCCTAGATGAGGTATGGTTAGTTTGGTTCACTCTAAAGACTGGCGTGGATATGATTCTGGGTCAAATTGATGGGGTAAGACGAACTTGTGATAAATGCTGAAATAGAAATATGTATCTAAAAATAAAAAAATAAATAGATTAAAGTATTAACCCATAAGAAATAAGCACCATGTCCTTTACACCTATTTCAATAGAACAATACATAAAAAAACACCTCAAGAACAATCCAACTGAAAACGAATCCGATTTGAGGAATCGCTTACATGTTGCACTGGCAGATTATAAAGCGGGAGTGAAATGCTCTTGTGGAAATGATATTTGGGTAGTTGGGTCGGCTTCGGTTGGTAATGCTTGCTACACCTGCATTACTGGCAATGGACAACCAAATAATGATTATGAAATAGAATTGGCAATTGTGAGACGAAAAGATGCTCGTGGTCGCAGGCATATCGACGATATTCCACGTGACAAGATAGCAGGTTTTTTTGATGACGATGGTTATGAGGTAACCCCCAATTCTGTAGAGAAAAATCCATTGTGCATTATATGTCAAAGGGACTATGACAAAGATTATGTAGTAAGTTGTATGTTGACGAGATTTCATCAGAAGAACGAATCAGAGTTTACGTGTGACGATTATTTAAAACTCAGTTGATTTGCCAATACTACACCAGATGCTGAAAACCAGTGAGAACTTTGTTCCATAAAAAACACTTTCAAGAATGAAGCTAACCTATGAACAACAGGCCATTGTGAACTCCACGGGCAACATCAAAGTAAATGCTGTGGCCGGATCGGGCAAGACCACCACCATTGTTGAGTATGCTAAGGCTAGACCCAGATCTAGCAAGATACTTTATTTGGTGTTCAACAGGTCTGTTAAGATTGAGGCCATGACTAAGTTTAGTCAGCAAGGGCTGAGCAATGTGACGGTAGAAACAGCTCACTCTTTGGCCTACAAACATATTTATAGGGGTAGCGATTATAAGCTTAAGCAAAACGGATATAAAGCCCACGAAATAATAGAATTGTTGCACATAAAAAACAATAAAGAAAAATACACCGAATTTATAATTGCCAATCACATCCTCAAGATGCTAACCTATTTTTGTAATAGCGATAAGAGCCGGCTAGACGAGATAGACTATCTCTCCACAATTACCGACAGAAAAGCAAGAACCTTTGTGAACTCTTTCTACCCTTATATAGAGCAAAAAGCATGGAGATTGATGAACAAAATGGAGAAAGGTGAAATTGACATTACCCACGATTTTTATCTTAAGAAATTTCAACTCTCCAACCCCACACTACATTACGATTATATTCTCTTTGATGAAGGGCAAGATGCATCGATGGTTATGCTAGATGTCTTTTTGAAGCAAAAGGCTACCAAGGTAATTGTTGGCGACACCCACCAACAGATATATAGATGGCGCTATGCTGTAAATTCATTAGAAATGGTAAACTTCAGTGCTTACTCTCTTACCACTAGTTTTAGGTTCAATGAAGATATTGCCAACTTGGCAATAAAAGTGATACAACTAAAAAAACACATCGATATGCCTACAACTACCTCCATTGATGGTGTTGGGCGTAACAACAATGTTAGAACCAAAGCTGTACTTGCACGCACCAATCTAGGATTGTTGGTCAAAGCAATAGAATATGTTACCGAAAAAGGGCAAGTGAAGCGCCTGCACTTCGAGGGCAATATCAACTCATATACCTATGCTGCCGATGGGGCTTCGCTGTATGATGTGCTTAATCTTTGTAACGAAAGGCATCATCTAATAAAAGACAAGCTCATTAAGAAAATGAATAACCTTGAGGATTTAAATGATTACATAGAAAAAACCGAGGACAGAGAGCTAGCCATGATGATGGATATAGTGAGAGAATATGGTAACGACATTCCGGCTATCATTCAATCCATAAAAGACAAACATGTTGATAATAAAGATGAGGCCGAGATTGTTTTCTCTACCGTTCATAAGAGCAAAGGAATGGAGTATGATGTAGTTCAAATTGTGAACGACTTTGTGACCGAAGGGCAGCTCATAAAACAAAAAGAGAGCAGCAAGGAAGAGAAGTATAGCCCCGCCCATCTCAATGAAGAGATAAATCTGCTCTATGTAGCCATTACCCGCACGCGCAACAGGGTGTATGTTCCAAAACTATTGTTACCAAAAGACTTCCCTCATTCTCACAAAATATTTGTGATGAATGAATTTAGGTCTGACAATGGCGACTATGATAGGCCTAGAATGCACACAACTAGATTTGCACCCTATAGATCGGAAACCAATTACATCAAAGATTTGCAACACATTACTTTAGACGAAGCAGCACTCCAATATGGGCATATACATCAGCCTTGGACCAACGAGCAACACACCCAACTAACCGATATGTACAACGACGGTATTACACTAAAGGGTATAGCTAATCATTTTGGAGTGTCAGTTGAGGAAGTGGAGAGTAGGGTGGATGTGTTGAAGAGTGTTATGAGCAATGAGTAGGTTTGTCGAGAATTTTAAACAGAGCACAATGAGTGTGAATTAACGTTACTCTCATAAGAGTTGTAATAGTAAAGTAAAAGCATGAAATAATAATCTGAAAAAAGCGAACACTATGCCAACAGCACAAATATTTTTAGATTTATATGTCGAAACGTACTTTAAGGACAATACAAATGAAAATGAGGCTGATGTGCGAAAACGGCTGAGTGATGTTTTGTGTGATACGAATAACGAAAGCAAGACAGCTTCAGCAGTGCCAACTTCTATTGAAAGCGAATAAGAGCCAAAAGAGAAAAGTTACACTTTAGAAGAAGTCAGACTTAAAAACAAAGGGGCTTATATGCCTTGGACAGATGAGTTAGATGTTGAGTTAACAGTAGTGTACAACGAAGGCAAAACGGAAAAAGGAAATGGCTGAGCATTTTGGATGAGATAGAGTGGGCTATTAGTTCTAGGATAAAAAAATTGGATTTGAATGGTTGAAAAAGTATTCATTTAACTTTACAGCTTTCTATTTTTGTCATTGAGAGTAAATTGATAACTTTGGAGTGGAATAATTTATTGTTGAAAATGATACAATAGTAAGCAGAGAGTTGAAATTAAATTAAAAAAAATAAAATGAATCCCACCCGAGTAACCTGCGCCATCATCACTCTGCAAAATAAGATTCTTGCAGTGCAGCGAGGCAAGCGTATGAGTATGCCATTGAAATGGGAATTTCCAGGAGGAAAAATAGAGCATGGAGAAACAGAGGTTGATTGCATAAAACGTGAAATACGTGAAGAGTTGAATATAGAGATTGAGGTGTTGGAAAGATTGACTCCTTCAGTTTTTGACTATCCTACTTTCGCCATAGAGCTAATTCCCTATACAGCTAATTATCTTTCGGGCGTGTTGCAACTGAAAGAACACCACCAGTATTTATTGTTGGATAAAGGGGAGTTGGACAGTTTGGATTGGGCGGAGGCTGATTGGGCGGTTGTAGGTGAAATTATGAAATTATGAATCAAGGAATATACGAAGAATTGGTCACTCAGCTTGTTGAAAATAAGCTTTCGAAATTAGAAAAACAAGAGTTTACTTTTAAAAGATGCATCAAACATCGAGGAGTTCGAAAATGATTTAATTGCCATCGAAGGAGGGGGAGTTTTGGCAATGGTATGCTTGATGAAGAGAACCTACAGTCAATTAAGGTTTTATCTGTGCATTTCCATATTCCATTTAATCCTCAATCCAATCAGTTATTATAACTAGAACAACACCCCAGTAACCCTACAAAAAACTTACAACATTAATTTACAACCCTAAAATACATACAGATTATGAGTATCAAAAAAACATTTCTTTCGCTTTTTACATTCATATTACTCGCCTTAGGCGTTGTTGGTCAACAACCAACAACTCCGCAAACTGCGTTGCAAAACTATTTGAATATCGAAGACACCACCTATGCATGGGAAATACGAGATTCGTATGCAGTTGACAATGTAACAGCTTATTCATTGCTATTGACATCTCAAAATTGGCAAGGTATTCTTTGGAAACATGAGCTGATTGTTTTTGTGCCAGCTACCATAGACTACGATGGAGCTTTGTTGTTTATTACAGGTAGTTCGATAAAAGATGGTGAACCAAAGATAGCAAAACAGGATGATGAGACTTCTCAACAGATGGCCGTATTGGCCCATGATAATAGAGCCGTAGTGGGCCTGCTGCATCAAGTGCCCAACCAACCGCTGTATGACGATTTGTATGAAGATGCTTTGATCTCTTACACCTTGAATGAATTTAAGAAAGATGATGACTATACTTGGCCCCTGCTTTTTCCTATGGTAAAAAGTGCGCATAAGGCAATGGATGCAATTCAGGAGTTTTCGCTCCAAAAAATGGATCATCAACTGAATCGTTTTGTAGTATCGGGTGCTTCAAAACGAGGATGGACTTCGTGGTTAACAGGTGCCTCAGAGGATACTCGTGTAGTGGCTATTGCACCCATGGTGATTGATATGCTCAACATGCCTGTTACTCTGAATTATCAAAAGGAGATATATGGGGAGTATAGTGAGGAGATAGGCGACTACGTAAAGCTGGAAATACCCCAAGCTATGAATAGTCCTTTTGGACAGGCTTTGGTAGAAATGATTGACCCCTACTCTTATAGGAGCAAGCTAACACTACCAAAAATGTTATTCTTTGGTACGAATGATCCCTATTGGACCATAGATGCAGTGAAGCATTACATCAACGATATCCCGGGAGACAATGTTTTGCATTATGTTCCCAATGTTGGTCATGATTTGGGCGATAAGAAACAAGCTCTAAACGCATTGAACTCTTTCTTTGCACTCAACTTGGCTAAGAAATCGTTGCCTGTTTGCAAATCATTTGTAAACAAGAAAAGAAACAAGATAGATTTGGATATTGAAACAACTCCCAATCAATTGGTGGGAGCTGCTCTCTGGACTTCTACCTCCAATAGTAGGGACTTTCGTGAAGCTACATGGACCTCTGAGGAGATTAAGCTGAACAAGAAAGATAAAGCGACGCTACAGGTGAAATTGGATTACCCCGATAACGGATTTCGTGCATTCTACGTAGATTTTATGTATCTTGATGATAAGGGCAAAGAGTATTCTATAAGTACACGAGCGTATGTGGCAGATACCAATGATGTGTTCGTAAACTAAAAGTGGTAAAATAGCTCTCTCAATTCTTTTTTAAATCTCACCTCAATGAAAACAAAAAGCATATTTTCGATTCTTCTATTTATTATTTCACTATCTGTTTTTTCGAACCCCACATGTAGCATTTATCCTATAAACCTTACATGTGAGTATCTTGCTAATCCCAAGGGATTGGATGAGCTTCGTCCTCGGTTTAGCTGGAAGCTTAGGGCAACTGATGAGATGAATCATGGTCAGAAACAGAGCAGTTACCGCATTATTGTAAGCCGCTCATTGGATAAACTAGAAAACAGTATTGGCGATATGTGGGATACAGACTGGGTGCTATCTGACAATATGCAATTGGTGCCTTATGAAGGGAGTCCTTTACTTTCAGATAAATCTTATTTTTGGAAAGTGAGCGTGAAAGACGAGAATGGCAATACATCTGCCTGGAGCGAAGTTGCACAGTGGAGTACAGGGCTTTTTTCTCAAAACGAATGGACTGCTAAATGGATAGGCACTTCACAACTTTTCGATTCCTCGCAAAAGGATTGTAACATAGATGATCCTTGGCTGCGCAAAACAATTCATTTGGATGATGCTCCTGAGAAAGCAACACTATTTATAGCCTCAGTGGGGTACCATGAGCTGTATGTAAATGGTGAGAAGATTGGCAACCATGTACTGGCGCCTGCGGTTACTGATCATACAAAACGTGCCAGATACATTGCTTATGATATAGCAGATAATTTGATAAAAGGCGAAAATGTAATTGCGCTATGGTTAGGAGCTTCATGGTCTATTTATGCACCCTACATTACGGAAGATAAACCGAGAACCCCTATTGTGATTGCGCAAGGAGATGTGTATAATAGCAACGGGGAAAAGATTGTACGGATAGAGACTAACCAGTCTTGGAAAACACACCCAAGTCCGAATAGATTATTAGGTACATGGGAAATGAGAAATTATGGCGGAGAAATATATGATGCCAACAAGGAAGTCGGAAACTGGAACACTGTGGAGTATGATGATAGTTCTTGGGCACCCTCAGTTATATATAATCCTCGGCTTCGTTTGTCATCTCAGAATGTTGAGGCCAATGAGCTTTTCGAGGAGATTAATCCTGTAGGTATAGAACAGCGTGCCGATGGCTCATATAGGGTAGATATGGGAGTCAATTTTGCAGGATGGTCTCAAGTAAATGTGCAAGGAGAGCAAGGAGATACAATCAGATTTCTTTACTCCGAAAGAGAGCAAGATGAAATGACATTCCAGAATCACAGTGCCTATATTGTGGGAGCATCAGGTAAAGGGACATTTCGTCACCGCTTCAACTATGCCTCTGGCAGATGGATTACAATAAAGGGGTTGAAAACTAAACCTCGTCTCTCTGACATTAAAGGTTGGGAAGTACGGACAGCTTTTGATAAAGTTGCTACATTTGAATGTTCAGATCCATTACAAAATTGGATATACGATCGCACTCTTTGGACATTTCAGAATCTCTCTTTGGGTGGCTATATTGTGGATTGCCCGCAGCGTGAGCGTTTTGGATATGGAGGCGATGCCCATGCCACAAGTGAAACAGGTATGTTTAATTATCATTTAGGTGCTTTCTATAGCAAATGGTTGCAAGACTGGCGCGATGTGCAAGGAACCGAGCCTATGGTAGGAGATATGAACAACCCCGAATGGGCACATAAAGAAGAAAATAGTGGTCGGTTTTTTGGCAATGGAGTGTTGCCACAAACCGCACCTACTTATCATGGAGGTGGCGGGCCTGCATGGGGCGGAATTGTGGTTACCCTGCCTTGGTTTCTATATCAACACGAAGGTGACACACGTGTATTGGAAACAAATTTTGAAATGATAAAAGAGTGGCTTGCCTTCTTGCAAACAAACACCGAAGACAATATGCTGAAACGCTATGGTGGAGAATGGGAGTTCTTGGGCGATTGGCTTTGGCCTAACGCCACGGCTGAGGGGATGAATAATGATAAACCCGAAACATTGTTCTTCAACAATTGCTACTGGGTGTATAACTTACGAACTGCAGCAGAAATAGCCAACATAATTGGACGCAATCAAGAAGCCAAAGAATGGCAAGAGCAAGCAGAAGTTGCGAGCAAAGCAATCCATAATAAGTTTTACAATGAAGAAGACCATAGTTATTCCGACAAATCAATGGCAAGCTTAGCGGCTGCTCTTTATGGAAACATCATGCCATGCGATTTACGTCAAGCCGTGATGGACAGATTAGAGAAAGAAATACTTGTCAACAACAACGGACACATTGATGTTGGAATCACTGGAGGAGCAATGCTTTTTAAGGTGTTGCGCGATGCTGGTCGCGATGATCTTATCTACTCTATGACTTCGCAAACCACCTATCCAAGTTGGGGATATATGCGCGAAAACGGTGCAACCACTATTTGGGAGATGTGGGAGAAAGATTTGCCGGGTCACTCCCTGCTACATAGTTCTTATCTCTATCCTGGTGCATGGTACATTGATGGTGTGGCAGGAATAAGAAGAGATGAATCCATTGCTGGGTTTCGTAAGTTCTCAGTACGCATTCCAAAGCTGACTGAGTCGCAAATGACTTGGGCAAAGGCTTCTTTCGATTCTCCTTCGGGAATGATACATTCTCAATGGAAACGAGAAGATGGGAAAACGAAGCTTAAGGTAACCGTTCCTCCCAACTGTACAGCAACGATCTATATTCCAGATGAAAATGGTCGAGAAGTAAAAGAGCCTACGGGTTTTGCTAAACTAATAGGTAAGAAAGAAGGGTATGCTCTTTTTGAAGTAGAAGCAGGGAGGTATGAGTTTTGGAGTCAAAAGCTGTAAGTCTATGGACTAAGTTCTAAGTCATAAGTAGTTGATGATGTAGAGACGGAATGCTTTCCGTCTTGAGGAATGGGGGGTGGAAGATACTAACGTGAGTTCGGGATAAAAAAAAGGTTGTGATATAGACGTGTTATTTCTATATTTATAGTTGATAATCAAACAAATAACAAGCATTTTGCTCTATC
>CAYVLC010000069.1:0-14062 GCA_964452155.1 uncultured Dysgonomonadaceae bacterium | reverse complement strand
GACTCATTAATCGAGATTCATCAACTTTTTGTCATAGATGAGCCTCATTAGGTACGATTTAAAGATTTTTTCGTCATAGATGAAGCGCATCATCCCAACAAATGTGCGAAAAAGAGCACAAGTTTCAACAATTAGAGAAAAAAGAGTGTCATATTTACTTATCTGTAAAAAACAACGCTAAAAGAAAGTTCTTATTTCACACTTATGCACAACCTGAAGTACATAAAGAGGCGCTATTGCAAAAGAATATTGTGTGTAACTGGGTATGAGTAATATTTTAGCAGTAATATTTTACTCCTCTCTATACTATCTCATCTGAATAATATTTCGTATATTAGCCTCCATGATACAGAAAATTGAAACAGAACGAATACCTATAAAATTGTGGCTAAAGAAGCTAGAGCCAGGCGCTTTGCAACAAGCCAAAGACTTGGCCAACCTTAGCATTGCCTTTAGGCACATAGCCATTATGCCCGATGCACACCAAGGGTATGGCATGCCCATTGGCGGAGTGATGGCTACAAAAGATGCCATTATCCCCAATGCCGTGGGGGTGGATATTGGTTGTGGTATGTGTTCGCTCAGAACAAACCGCAAACATATAGAGCAACACCACCTGAAAGAGATTATGCGCATAATTCGCGCTACAATTCCTGTTGGGTTTAAGCATCACAAGGAGAGACAAGACAAAGGTTTGATGCCTGAGAGACATGAGGACTTATTGATTGTAAATCAAGAGTACGACAGCGCACTCCATCAGATAGGCACATTGGGCGGGGGCAATCATTTTATAGAAATACAGAAAGGAACCGATGGCTATGTGTGGATAATGGTGCACTCGGGGTCTAGAAACATTGGCTTCACTGTTGCCAACCACTACCACAAAAAAGCTGTTGAGGAGAGAGCCAAACACAAAGACAACAACACCCCCAAAGACCTCTCTTACTTTGTGCGCGGAACAGAAGGCTACGAAAGCTACTTCAAAGAGATGAACTACTGCATAGAGTTTGCTCTGCAGAGCCGAAAGTTGATGATGGAGAGGGTGAAAGAAGCATTTGCAGACATTATACCAGAGGTAGAATTCTCAAACTTCATCAACAAACCCCACAACTTTGCAGCATGGGAGACTCATTTCGACACCAACCTCATCGTACACCGCAAAGGTGCTACCAGAGCAGAAAAAGGTGAGTGGGGCATGATTCCAGGCTCGCAAGGCACAAGTTCGTTCTTGGTGAAAGGCAAAGGCAATCCGCTATCATTCAACTCTTGCTCGCACGGAGCAGGAAGGACTATGAGCCGAAACGAAGCCCGCCGATCATTGAACCTGAAAGCCGAAACCGATAGGATGAATAAGCTGGGTGTGCTGCATGCTTTGCGTCACAAGAGAGATTTGGACGAAGCTCCTGGTTCTTACAAAGACATACAAGAGGTAATGGCCCAACAAGAAGACTTGGTAGATATTGACGTAGAGCTAACACCCATGGCGGTAATAAAGGCGTAGAATTAGCTATTCAGCACCAGAAAAATTAAAGTTCCTTTGAGCTGCATGTTCAAAGGAACTTTTTTTTCAATAGCCCTCAAAAACAGAAATATTCCAATCTTAGAAACAGTACACAAAGATAAATTAATGTATCTTTGAATGTACATCAATAAAGACTTATATAACAATGGAAAAATCAGGATTGACCAACAAGGAAGTTGAAAGTATAAAATCAGTTTTCTCGAAGCACCCACAAAAAGAAGCGGTACTTATATACGGTTTGCGGGCAAGAGGCCATTATAAACCCGCATCTGATATAGATATAACTATAAAAGGAGAGAACATTGATTTGACCTTGCTGTCTGAAATTGAATGTGATTTGGATGATTTGCTATTGCCTTATAAGCTTGACATCTCTATTTATGATAGAATCAGCAACTCAGATTTAATTAGTCATATTGATGGGGTTGGAATAAAGCTATATGAAAAAACATCTATTATAACCGAAAAATAAAGCACATCAGTCATACTGCAAAACATGAAAACAAGCTCACTCATCCTTCTATCGCTATTATTATATACCTTCCATTTTGCAAACGCTCAAAAAAACACGCACAATCAACAAATAGGCATTACCTTCTCATCCTTTGGCGAGAACGAACCAGTCCATTTTGACGATCTGGATGGAGCAGCTAGCTATGATAGTAAAAGCTTCTACTCCATTGGAATCAACTACATACATCCTATCAACAATTGGCTAGACATAGAAACGGGTGTAGAGTATGCAAAACATACCGTTACGCTTTACCCCAATCTTCCGCCCGATATGGATGTACCTCCTTACGATAAGGATTTCTCTCTCATAAACATACCCATCACAGCAAGGGCCAACTTCCTAAATTATTTCTTTGCAAATGGGGGTCTGCTTTTGGGCTTCGATGCAGACACTGCCAGCCCAATAGCCAGTGGCTTGGGAGCTATAATAGGAGTTGGTGCACAATATCAATTTAAAAACAGAGTTGGGCTCTTTGTAAATCCTTATGCAAAAACACACGCACTACTTACTTTGTCATCTGAAAAGTATCCTCTGCGAATGATTGAAACGGGAGTGAGAGTTGGTGTGACGTATAGTTTTAGGTCAAAATAAATAGTATTATAAGCTCTCACTGTTATCATCGATTTAAAAAACTGTTTTTCATCGCTATTTCCACAACAACCAAACATTATTTAATGTATCTTTGAGCAAGAGCAAACTGATGTAAAACCAATTTCTTGAGATTATGATAAATACAACCATTCATGTAGAAACTATTTTGGGCAAAGTAGAGGGTATCGACGCCGAAGAGGGTCAACAAATATACGACCTTATCCTGAAAGCTTTTTTTCAAAACAAAAAAGTAATCCTATCTTTCGACAACATGGAAGTGCTCTCAGAAGAGTTTTTGCAATCTGCCGTCGGACAGTTGTATAAAAACTACTCTCACGCCGAAATCAAAGAAACCTTGCGTATCGATAATATCTTATTCTCGGGAAAGGTAGCCTTAAAAAGGGTTGTAGATAAGGCCAAGGAACAGTATTGATGTGTTGATTTTGATTCTATAAAAACATGCTGCTGTAAATGAAGCTAGGCAAATGACTTTGCTACTATTTCCTATCTACCCAAAGGACAAGATATCTGATGGAGAGATAGACTTTAGAACCTTTTCATAGAACCGTCATTAATAAATACGGATAAACTACTTCCATATAAAACTCCCCATCCTGAAATGACGCAGTACTTTGTTTATAGCTTTTAAGACTGCTCTTTTAATTTTCCATTTTGTCATTCTAAACCCTGATGGCTCCTGAGTATAATTTGCAATACTAGCGTTGCCCGTAGTATGCCTGGTAGGTTTTTCTCTTGGCTCCTTTTCTATTATCAGTATGCTATCATAATAGTGAATAGCCTTTACACTTCTCGTAAAATTACTGACCACTAAAGCTGATTGCTCAGAAAAGTAAGCATTGAGATAATCGATGAAGTTTTTACTGTATTCTATAAAGGTACCCCTCCTTCTGTGTCCTCCTCCATACATTATTTGATAGGAAGTATGGGTGTCTTCGCACAAATATAGACCAGTTTCTTTTACGTGGTCAAATAGCTGCTCAAAAGAAACAATTTGTTGTTTCATTGTATGACCTCCATCATCTATAAGAATATCGATGGGAGGTATCTGCCTTTTAACTTCAGCTAGAAAAGCAGGGTCGGACTGAGAACCTATAAAAACCTCTATATTCACCTCCTCAAGTTCTTTACAAGTAGGATTAATGTCTATACCATAAATTTTAGCCTTAGGGCCAAAATAGTTTTTCCACATCTGAAGACTTCCGCCTTGAAAAACACCTATTTCAAGAATTACAACCTCTTTATCTCTATATTTACTGAAATACTGATCATATATATCAAAATAATGCGACCACTTATCAATAAGCCTATCTTTATTTTTATAGAAGTATTGCTCTAAATCGTTCATTGTATAACTATTTATATTTTTATTGAATAGCAGTTGCACCTTACCTTTATGTAAAAGTACACATCTTTATGAGTATTCTTATACATAAATAGACTTTTGTAGCATAACTCCTCAAAAAAAACAATACAACGCATTTGTAAGTAAAACCAGAAAGAGTACAACATGAAGCACTTACACAATTCTATATTTCCGTATGAACCTTTCGGGTATGCAACCTGTTTAACAGAAACAATAACAACCTAAACCCTACCGTTTTATGGAAACATTAAAAAAACAACAAACCCTCTCTATTCTCAATATGGTAGCAGTATTATTTACCATTGGCATCAACTACTACTCTCAGCTATATACCATTAATGGCAACAAGGTGAGCGATATGAGCGACGAATACAACAATCTGTTTACTCCAGCCGGCTATGCATTTGCCATTTGGGGTATCATATTTTTAGCACTCCTCATATTTGCAGGATATCAGATTTATCGCACACTTGTACGCAAAGAAACATTCAATTTTATCAGTCAATCTGGTCTTTGGTTTGCATTGGCCACTGTGGGCACAGGATTGTGGGTTTTGGTGTGGCTATACGATTATACACTGGTATCGGTATTGGTTATGCTTGTGATACTTTTCTCACTCATAAAAATTGTTGTCAACACCAATATGGAAATGTGGCAAGCACCTGCAAAAACAATTGTATTTGGCTGGTGGCCTATCTCCATCTTTGCAGGATGGATTGCTGTGGCAACCATTGCCAACTTTTCGGCTTATTTCTCTAAAATTGGCTGGGAGGGAGCACCCCTATCAGCTACAAGCTGGACTATTGTACTGATAGTGATTGCCACATTACTAAATCTCGTATTGATATATACACGCGGCATGCGCGAGTTTGCAATGGTGGGTGTGTGGGCTTTGATGGCCATTTATGTGCGCCACCAAAACAGCTACGAAACAATAGCTACAACAGCACTAGCAGGTGCAGCGCTTATATTTATCTCGGTTTTTGTGCATGCATTCAAGAATAGGAAGCTGAACCCGTTTTATGGAAAGTATTTTAGATAGGGCAAGATGCTCAAAAACGAAAGGGAAAGAGCTTATAGACTTTAGAACTGAAAAAGGAGCAAGAACTACGATGTTCTTGCCCCTTTTCGTTACAATCCTTATCACTCTATTCTAAGCAAACAGCATCAACAAGTTGTTGATGAATAGATGGATGCAAAACAGAGCTACTACAAGTATGCCAATATCAAAAACATTGGCTCGCAGCAATTTGCGTGCAAATAAAACTACCAATAGTGTTGTCAAAGCTCCCGTAATGGCTATGCCTGTATATAAAACCCATTTACTATCTGGGTTTTTTATTCTTAGCACCCACTCTACAATGGCATACAAAATTGCTACAGTGGTATAAATGGTGAGTCGGTAGTTGGCTTTGTAACCCGTTATGTAACTCTCTCTTCTGATGTAATAATTATCGCCGTATGAAAACTTCATTTTATCTCTATTTTTATGACAATATAATCTATTAGAACAAGATGTTAAAGCTTTTATTGTTAAATAAAAGATTTTGCCCAACTTACAGCTACTCAGCTGTAGTAGCTTTGCTTGGCTAGATGCAACCTACAACAGCTTGCTGTGTTCTTGTATTATTGGTTTTGCTCTTTATATTCTAAACAATAAGTTTCTATGCAACATCAATGTCTTATGCAATTATTAATCTAACAAAGATATTACAAAAAAGTAGATACTAATAATTTATTACGCACTGTAGCTTCACATTTTTTCTTATAGCAACCTAAACACTCAACTAGACAAAGGGTTCTCCACGTTTTTCATTTCCAACCCTAAGCGTGTGAAAAAGATAATTCGGCCACTGCATACAGCTATGAATAGGAAGATATATCTGTTTTAAGCAGGCAAGATATAGAACTGTAAATATATAATAGAGTGTGAGAGAGAGATTTTACTTATCAATCAATAAGTCAACACCTACAGGATAATGATCTGACAGATAATCAGTCTCCCCCTCATTAAAGATAAATGCATCTACCACCTTATGAAAAAGATTGACAGGCACAAAAATATAGTCAATCCTTCCTTGCTCTTTTGCTCGTACCTTTCTGTGTTTCGAAACATCCATTAGTATGGGTGTAGGAAATGTAGCCCGCTTATGGGGTGCCACATATTCACGACAGACATCGACCAAAGAATAAGACAAAAAACTAGATATGATTGAATAATCGAACCTACCATCAATCAAATTTTTACTCTCTTTGCCTCCATATTTTCTTAACAGGCCTGTTGTATTGGCATCCATAAAGTCTGCATCCATGGGCGAATGTGCATTCATGTCTCCCATCAATAAAAAACTATCCATCTCTTTGCTCTTGATATAATCAAGTATAAATCTGGCCTCACTAAGCCTGTTCTTTGTATCGGACGGATTCAAATGTGTTACTAAAAAATCGAACCCATAAGTTTCGACATGCAAAAGGCCGTGTCCACAGTTTTCAACTATTTTATTTTTCACAACAATAGGTTTCTTAGAAGTTAAACCCACAGGATAGCCCTCTTCTTTAACGATAACGGCATACTTATGCCCCCACTCTTCTGCAAGCAGAGATAAACTCTCTTGGGTAAAACCACAAAGTTCTTGCAGTGCAAGCACTTCTGGGTCGTTGTTTTTAATCCAGTCAATAAAACGTTCTTGTCTTTCAGTATCCTTTCCCCAATCAAAACCATTGAAGATGTTGTACGATATGATTTGAATTTTCTCAACGTTAGGTTTCCAATGCCGTTCAAAGGCTTGATTATTCTCTTGAGCAAAGCCCGATAAGAACACCACGACTGTAAGAACGAATACAACTAAAATTCTATATCTCATATTGTTTCTATTGTTTATTTAAATCAGAGCAACTTATACACTCCACCCGGCAAGGGTTTCACCACGTTTTTCATTTCCAACTCAAGTAGTGTGAAAAACAATTCAGACACCGGAACATCCAATTCAATGGCCAGCATATTCACATGAGTTGCCTCCCCATTGTTGAGAGCAGTAAAAACCCGTTCCTCGGTTTCGGTCAATTGCAAAAAAAGGTCTCTCTGCTTGGGTTGCGGTTTCACCGAGTCGTCCCATCCCATGTGTTCTATAAATCCCTTTATGTCTTGCATCAGAATGGCACGGTCAGAAGCAATGAGCCTGTTGCAACCAACCGAAGCTGCATCCGTAACCCTGCCAGGCACAGCAAACACTTCGCGATAGTATGAGTTGGCTATTTCGGCAGTAATGAGCGAACCCCCTTTGCTAGATGATTCTACTACCACCAAGGCATCGGCCAATCCGGCTACAATACGGTTGCGACGTACAAAATTGAACCGCTCGGGCTCTGTTCCACTCGGAAACTCTGTAACCAATGCGCCCGCATCCAACATATCGATAGCCGTTTTACGGTGTGCAGCAGGATATATCCTATCCAACCCGTGGGCCAATACAGCTGCAGTGGGCACACCATTGTCTAATGCTGCCCGATGGGCACAAATATCTATACCATAGGCCAATCCGCTCACCACTATTATATCCGAAAACTTGGCCGAGAGTTCTTTCACAAACTGATTACATACATCGTATCCTTGGCGTGTGGCATTGCGAGTGCCCACAATACTAACAACCTTCTTGTAGTTGAGATTGCTATTTCCTTTCACATAGAGCAATATGGGAGCATCTACGCAGTGTGTAAGCCGCTCTGGATATTCGGGAGAGGTGAAAAACAAGAGTTGCAAATTGTTTTTAGCTACAAATGCCAACTCTTCTTCCGCTTTGCGGAGTACCTCTTTACTTTTGATTTCGTTGATAAGACGATGCGAAATGCCTTGTATCTTTTCGAGACTACGCGCCGACTCTTTAAATATTTGCTCTTCGTCGCCCACTATTTGCATGAGATTGCGCGTAAGCGCAAGGCCCACCCCCGTAATATGCGTTAATGCAATTTGATATAGAGTTTTATCGGTAACAAACGTTGACATGGTTGCTATTATTCAGTAATGTGTTTTGCAAAGAAATAAGTCAGTGCTCTATTTCTAACTTAACACAAAATATGGACAATTGTAAAATTAATGTTGGTGCAAATATACAAATGATTCTCAACTTAAAATGAGAGAAAGAAGAAATAAGATGGCATTCTAGCTAAAGTTGTTTAGTAGAGGGGTATTTATATAAGAGATTGACAAGAGAGGACGATGCGCAATCAGCATTTGTCAGTTGCTTGTAGATACAAACACAACATAAAGAGCAAAGATGATGAAATCTCTCAAATTGACTACTGCTTCACCACGCACGTTTTGCAAAACCGTGTGAGAGGAGTATTCTGCAATATTTAACTGCCCTTCAACAGGCTTAAGGACCTTTCTCTGTAAGGGACACCACTTTTTCACCACATAAACTCCTTAACTCTTAACTCGTAATTCTTAACTCAAATATACTCTTTAAAAGCCTCATCAAAAATAGTGGGTTGCGACAATACCCCATCTATCAAGCATACCACATCTATTTTCGCTTTTGCACACAACTTACTGTCATACAAACGGATAATTTTTTGATGAAATTCATAAATAAGTCCTTTCTTGTTGAGAGCAACAGTACATTTAAACTTGTCCATACCAATCAATGGCACCTTGTACCTGATTTCTACACGCGACACTACGGTATCTATGCCCTGCTGGTGCAACTCGTAGAAGTTGAGCCCCGCTTGTTCTAAAAACTCATGACGCGTTACTTCAAAATAGTGCTGATAGTTGGCATTGTTTACATGACCCTGAACATCGCATTCGTAGTCACGCACCTTCATTTCGTATTCAAATATTACTTGTTTCATAATAATTTAATCCCCATCCTTACCAAAGTAAGAACGGGGAGTATATTGTAGTTTTAAATGTTTATTATCCTTGTTTCTTCAACCACTCTTTGGCATTGATAAATGCTTCCATCCAAGGAGTAACATCATTTTTGCGATGCTTGAAAGGATAGTAGGCATTTTGCCAAGGAAATATGGTTCTTTCTAAGTGAGGCATCATTACCAGATGACGACCATCTTTAGAGCAAAGAGCAGCAGCATTGAAATCCGACCCGTTTGGATTGGCAGGATAGTCATCATAAACATATTTCGCCGAAACTCCATAGTCAGATTCCGACTCAGGCAATATAAAACGACCCTCTCCGTGAGCAGCCCAAATACCAAGAGTTGTACCCGCCAATGATTGAAGCATTACCGAATTATTGTCGGGAATTACAACACTAATGAAAGTTGACTCAAACTTGCCCGATTTGTTGTGGTGCATTTTTGGATGCTTGTCGCCCATTTCGGGAAACACCAAACCTAGCTCCATCATCAACTGACAACCATTGCACACTCCAAGACTCAATGTGTCTTTGCGGGCAAAGAAGTTTTGCAGTGATGTTTTTGCTTTCTCGTTGTACAAGAAACCACCAGCCCATCCTTTGGCAGAGCCAAAGACATCTGAGTTGGAGAAACCACCACAGAAAACAACCATGTTTACATCTTCCAGCGTTTCGCTACCCGAAGTGAGGTCTGTCATGTGAACATCTTTTACATCAAAACCTGCAAGGTATAAGGCATAGGCCATTTCTCGTTCGCCATTAGTTCCTTTTTCACGCACAATGGCTGCTTTAATTCCTGACGTCTCTTTCCTATCGGGATTCAGATCCATGTCTTGCATCTTGCCAGTAAAGTCTGCGTTAAACTCAAACTTGAGGGGTTGATTCTTGTAGTTATCAAAGCGCTCTTTGGCTGCTACCTCTCCACTTTGCTTTTGGTCTAACAAATAGGAAGTGTTGTACCACACATCGCGCAATTGATTTACATCGAACTCTTTTCTGAACTCATCTTTCTCGATGATAAACTTGCGCTCTTCTATAGGGCGTGCAACTATGGCGTGACCAACACCGTAATCGTCTAATATCTTTTCTACCAAGTGGTGGTGTTTTACTTGCACCAGTACACCAGGATTTTCTGAGAACAATATCTTTATCACATCTGAGTGACGTATCTTATCTAAACGAGCCTCTAAGCCCCCTTTTGTGTTGGCAAAACACATTTCGAGCATGGCAGTAATCATACCTCCTGCCGAAACATCATGGCCAGCAAGAATCAGACCACGATTGACAAGTTCTTGAACGGCGCCAAATGCATTCTTGAAGTATTCTGCATCTTTCACAGTGGGAGCTTCGTCGCCTACCTTATTCATTGTTTGTGCAAAGGCAGAACCTCCTAGCTTGAAAGAATCAAACGAGAAGTCGATATAGTAGAGATAAGTTCCTTTGATATATGCTAACACGGGAGAGACAATGCGACGAATGTTTTTTACCTCAGCAGCAGCAGATATAATAACGGTGCCAGGCGACAATACTTTTTCGTCTTCATACTGTTGTGTCATCGAGAGCGAATCTTTTCCCGTAGGGATATTGATACCCAAGTTGCACGCAAAGTCCGAACAAGCTTCTACGGCAGCATATAGTCGTGCATCTTCTCCTGGGTTGCGGCAAGGCCACATCCAGTTGGCACTGAGCGATACGCTTTGCAGACCATTGGTAAGTGGAGCAAACACAATATTGGTAAGTGCCTCGGCAATAGAAACAACCGATCCTGCAGCAGGGTCTATCATGGCTACTTGTGGTGCATGCCCTAATGAAGTTGCCATACCTGCAAACCCACGATAGTCTAGTGCTACAGCACCCATGTCACTCAAAGGTAGTTGAATTTCGCCCTGACATTGTTGGCGTGCAACCCTACCACTCACCGAGCGGTCGGCCTTGTTTGTCAACCAATCTTTACAAGCTACAGCTTCTAGTTTGAGCACATTGTTCAAATAGGTTTCCAATTGCTCTGCTTCGTATTCAGGAGCATCGTAAACTTCTTCCACGGTGGTATCCTTCATCACAGTAATGGGAGGTTTACCAAAGAAATCTTCCAAATCCATATCAATGGGGCATTTGCCATTGGGTTGTTCGAAGGTAAACTTCATATCGTTGGTAGTTTCGCCTACCACATAAAACGGTGCACGCTCGCGTTGTGCTATTTTCTCAATTCTTTCTAAATCTTCTTTCTTTACCAACATACCCATGCGCTCTTGGCTTTCGTTGCCAATAATCTCTTTTGCGCTTAGGGTGCTATCACCCACTGGGAGTTTCGATAAGTCTATCTTTCCACCCGTTGCTTCCACCAATTCCGAAAGGCAGTTTAAATGGCCCCCCGCTCCATGGTCGTGAATAGATACAATTGGGTTTTCGCTCGATTCGGACAATGTGCGAATCACATTGGCCACACGCTTTTGCATTTCAGGATTGGCACGTTGCACAGCATTTAGCTCAATACCCGATGAAAACTCGCCAGTATTGACCGATGATACTGCACCACCACCCATACCAATACGGTAGTTGTCGCCACCCATCACTACTACTTTTTCGCCAGGCTCGGGTTGGCCCTTTAGTGCATCTTGCTTGTTGCCATAACCAATGCCACCAGCAAGCATAATTACTTTGTCGAAACCAAACTTCTTCTGATTCTCGGCATGTTCGAATGTTAGCAACGATCCACAGATAAGGGGCTGTCCAAACTTGTTGCCAAAATCGGAAGCACCATTTGATGCCTTTATTAATATTTGTTCGGGGGTCTGATACAACCATTTTCTAGGATTGATGGCTTCTTCCCAAGGTCTGCCACTTTCCAATCTAGGATAAGAGGTCATATATACAGCAGTTCCTGCCAATGGCAATGAAGCTTTTCCTCCAGCCAAACGGTCGCGGATTTCGCCGCCGGTTCCGGTCGATGCACCATTGAAAGGCTCTACCGTAGTAGGGAAATTGTGCGTTTCGGCTTTTAGCGAAAGCACACTATCGACCTCTTTAGTAGCGAAAAAGTCGGCTTTGTAGCCACTCAACGGAGCAAATTGCTCTATGGTTGGACCGCTCACAAAAGCTACGTTGTCTTTGTAAGCAGATACAAGTGTGTTGGGGTTTACAGCAGATGTTTTTTTGATAAGCTGAAAGAGCGAACTCTCTTTTTCCATCTCATCAATAATAAACTGTCCATTGAATATTTTGTGCCGGCAGTGCTCTGAGTTCACTTGCGAGAAACCAAACACCTCGCTATCGGTCAGTTTTCTATTCATCTTTTTGCTCACACCCTCCAGATAGTCTATTTCGTCTTGGCTAAGTGCCAAACCCTCATCCTTGTTATATTCGGCAATATTATCGATATGATAAATGGGTTCTGGCTCGATATCATTATCAAATATTTGTTGGTTCAATTCGTCGTAAGCTCTTTGAAGCATTGGGTCGTGAACGTAAGAGGGGTCGGTTGTAAAGTACTCTTCTATCCGAAGAATCCCCTCGATGCCCATATTCTGAGTAATCTCAACAGCGCAAGTACTCCAGGGAGTTATCATTTCGCGACGCGGACCAACAAAATGCTCATTTATTTCAGTTGCATCAAGCATTTGGGCATTGCCAAAAAGCCAGCTCAACTTGTTTATGTCTTCTTGAGAAAGTGCGGAGTGAGACTGAACCGCAATAATGTTTTGTGACGGAGTTTTGAAAAAAGATATCATTGCCTACAAGTTTAATTGAGAGTTGAAATAGGGATAAGTAAACATATAGCCCTAAATAATGAACGGCAAAGTTAGTGAAAAGAGATGATTCCCATCTAATTTTATCTTCATTTTGTATGTTTTAATTATTGAATGTATCTTTGCAAACAATCTACTAGATAAGGAGCCCAATTTTTAGTCGGGTTTTCGATACAAAAGACTTAAAGATTATATGCTCTAAGTTTCTGAAATATGTATGTTTGGATTGGCAAATGGTTTATAAAATAATAATGAGAGAAACGCCCAACAGCTGCCTCTTTCTTATAAGAATTATCTACATTGGGTTATAAAAAAGAATAACCTCAACGCATGATTGAAACTATCTATAAAGGAATTATCATTGGTATAATTGTGTCTGCACCCATGGGCCCAATTGGCATATTGTGCGTGCAGCGCACACTCAATAGGGGACGAATGCATGGCCTAGCAACAGGATTGGGCGCAATGGTCTCCGACTTAATCTATGCTTCAATAACCCTTATCGGTATGGGATTTGTGAACGACTTGCTGGAAGCCAACGAACAACTGCTGCAATATGCTGGGGGCCTTGTAATTATACTTTTTGGCATAGCCATATCCTTAACCAATCCTCTCAAAATACTAAAACCAACAACCAGTGCTCCCGAAACCCGATATAATCAAGACTTTGTTACCGCATTTTTTCTCACGCTATCTAATGTGGCTATTGTCTTCCTCTTCATATCTTTGTTTGCCCGCTTTCATTATAGCCCGCTCGACACCAACTGGTTTACCTTCGCAGTCGGACTAATTTCAATTGGACTAGGAGCTCTTATATGGTGGTTCTTTATAACCACCTATGTATCAAAACTCAAAAGATACTTCAATCGTCAGTCGCTCAAATTCTTCAATCGTATTGTGGGCACCATCCTTATTGTTCTAGGCGTATTGGGCATAGTGGGTGCTTATGTGCTTGGTAGTTAAATCAAAACAAACTTTCAACATCATTCTGGAAGACTGTAGCTGAGCAGATGTATTTCAAAGCAAATTCTCTTTTCGCCTTCGCAGTGACAAAAGTTACGAACTTGCAAAGCACACTACTTGCAAACACAACTATGAATCGACATTTAAAAACAATAAATCGACCATTGATAAGTGGTTAAGAAATAAAGGACACATAGAATAATGAAAACTCATTTTGACATAGAAAGCATAGTGAAAAAAGGCTTTATCAAAAACGAATTGGACTATGATAGAGCGCTCATTGCTGACAGAAAACTAAGACTTCTTGCAAATGAAAGCCCTCATTTTAAAACATTGAGGTCTAAACTGCGCAACCTAATTGAGGAATATGAAAATTCTGAATGGAGTGATGTTGACAGCATTGATAGTAAGAAACTTATCGAAAGTGAGAAAACAGAACATATTGCAGAACAAGAAAGATTATTTATA
>CAYVLC010000068.1:0-14144 GCA_964452155.1 uncultured Dysgonomonadaceae bacterium | reverse complement strand
AGAAAAATCAAACCAATTAAGTATCTGGTGATAATCTTATCCCGAACTCACGTTTATAAATAAATAGTCCTTGCCAATAAAGTAGAACATGCCAATGGCAGCAGTGAACCATCCTACTAGAGCTATGTAGATGAAATAAGTAGGAATAGCCATAAGAAATGGAAGCTCAAGAGCCTGCGATAATTTTATGGTACAAGCTGTGTACATGCCCATAGGGAATATCATGCCCCAATATTGGGGGTGATACCTCAAAGGGAATTGTTTGAAAACATGGCGCCATATACCCAATATAACGATGAGTGGAATCCACCATGAACCTATGGCCCAGAAAAAGAGGGTAAATCCCTTTAGAAAAGGTAGTATCTCACCGATAAACGACCAATGCTGTATGTTCAGGATTATTGAAGAGCCTGCCAATGTGGAGATGGCTACAGCACCCATATTAATCCAATATGCAGGAGCAAACTCTTCGGCACGCATTTCAAAAAAAGACATGCGGTAAACAATGAGTGTGATGATGATGATATAAAACATACAACCACAAAGGAACATGGCTAGTGCAAAAAAAGAGACCAAATCGTTGGCAAAAGGAATGTGTCCGGTCAATTGACTTGCAAGAATGGAGACAGACTGGGTGGAAACAATGATAAGTAGCCAAACTCCACTAATGGCTTCGTTGATAGGAGGTTTGCCTTTCTTTACCGTGAAAACGGTGAAAACTGTATAGATAATTATCAGCCATGCTATGCTACCTATGTAAAAAAGAATAGAGGCTATTGCATAGTTGCTTGCAATAATGACAAACTGACTACCTAAAACGCATGTGCCTGCCACATAGGTTAAAAAACCTGGACTCTTGGCAGGTTGATGTATATCGGCCATGAAATTTTTTGAGTAAAAAATAGCCCTCAATAGATAGAGAAGGCTGAGGAAGAGATATGCTGCTATATTGAAATAAAAAAGAGGCTTTGCTAAATAGATAAAGTTGAGATTGTATGATGCAATAGAGACAATACCAGTGGCCATAACCAATGCAAAATAAGCAGTAGGCAAATTGGAGAGATCGCGAAGAAATGTGGTAGTAATGAGTTTGCTTTTAGTCATCTGTAATCGGTTTAGAGACAATGGTAGTTGGTATATATACTACTTGTAATGCTTCAACCAAGTTGTTGAAGGTGTTCAAATTTACACATTAGAAAGCACATTAGAAAGAGTTTCTTTTCAAATTTTAAAATAGCCGAAATATTTAACACTTTTAATTCTACCACACGAATTGCTTTTATTTCAATTCAAAAGTCTAGAAAATGGTATGGTAGGTGCAATTAAATAAAAAAGAGCGAAATTATGTGCACACTTTGAAACGAAAAGTATAAAAGTGCAGGAAATATTGCAACATTATATGCATTCGGGTTGTTTTATGGTAGGTATTGTCTGGCGCGTAACCTCTTGCTTTGAGTATTTGATGACAGATACATTCTTTGCCTTCTCTTGCAAATGCAAGGCACGAATAGATGGCTATACCAATGGCTATTGTTTATGTTTTTTATATCTTATATGCGTTTTCTATATGTTTGAAGCTCTTGTTGTAAACAATAAATGAACTTCGGGTTGTATATTACAGCCATTTTATACATACAATAATTATACACAAACTAACACCTAACCACTATCACAATGTACATACAAAATCTGCATGAAACATTTGGTTGGCTAATGCCAGCTCTTATTATTTTAATGATTTGGGAAACTGTTTGGAAATTAATTGCACTGTGGAGAGCAGGGCGCAATAATCACCTTGTTTGGTTTGTCTGTATTGCACTTATTAATACAGTTGGAGTTTTACCTATCGTCTATATCTTAATGCACAGAAATAAGCCCACAGTGCAACTTAGCCGTGAGTAACCGTAAACGCTGGCGCTGGTGCAGATATTTATTTGTGCCATCTTAAAAGAACTGCATACGCCAGGCAATGGATATTAGAAGCGGCCACAAGCGATTTTATTTGCACTTTTTTGAAGACTGAGATTTTAAAAAAAACGCATATTCCACAGTTTTTAAAGCTTACTATCATGATGAAAAACTTCTGCAGATTTAAAGATCACTCTTATCTACCCGGCTATGGACTGAGAAAAATTAAAAACCCCTCCATGTTTCAAGGTAACAGGAAAAGGAAGAAATATTTTGAAGGGTGGTACTTTAAAATGGTGTCGGCCAGTGGGTCTTCTATCCTTAGTGTTATTCCTGGAATATCTCTGTCGAACAATGGAAAGGAGCAACATGCTTTTATCCAGATCATTGATGGGAAAACTGCCTATACGTATTATTATGATTTTCCTATTAAGGATTTTTACTTTTCTCAAGAAGAGTTCGCTATCAGAATAGGCGACAACTATTTCTCGGAAGATAGTCTCATTCTTGATATCCACAACAATGCCACCTCAATAAAAGGCGAAATTAAGATGTCGGATCAGGTACATCTGTCTCACAATAGAAAGAAGAGGATAGGAATCATGGGGTGGTATCAATTTGTTCCATTTATGCAGTGTTATCATGGGGTGGTTAGTCTAAATCATCGTTTGAATGGCACAATAACGATGAACAATGAAACATACAATTTTGACAATGGGCAGGGCTATATCGAAAAAGATTGGGGCAGATCTATGCCCTCTTCATGGATTTGGATACAGTCTAACAATTTTAGCTCAGAAGGCACCTCGTTTATGTTGTCTGTAGCAAATATACCCTGGCTGGGTAAATCATTCACAGGGTTTCTTGGGTTCTTTCTCAATGGCACATTTGTACATCGTTTTGGAACATATACAAATGCAAAAGTACAGGTAGAGGCATCGGGTTCTGACAACCTACAGATAACAATTTCAGATAAAAAATATACGTTTCACATAGAAGCTTCTCGCAACAATTCTGGATTACTAAAAGCACCCTTAAAGGGGTCTATGGACAGGCGTATATCTGAAAGTGTTGACGCCAAACTTTCACTAGCTGTTGTGGACAAAAATGCAAATGAAATATTTAGAGATAGCACATCTATAGCTGGTCTTGAGATTGTGGGAAATATTGTAGAGTTTACTACAGAAAACTAAAAGTGAGAGTCCTCAATTTAGCAATAATGGTGCCAATGTTGGGAGCTTAGCATTCTACTTGAATTTGACTCTGCTATTTAACAACGGTTGTGAGTTATTTATCAAAAATATTGGCTGCATCTAGTAATATATACTCTCGCTATGACATTGTGATAATTCATGTCGGTAATATTGAATAAACTCCGAAAATAGTAGAAAGCTCTCAAATGGGAGAGCTTTCTAGGATGAGTAGTATAAAAATAGTACTCTTATAATAAAGGGAGTGCGTAAGTACTCGCTCTATGAATAAATATATAGCGTATGCTAACTAAATAGCATACGAGAAAACTAAGGCTTCATTCTTTATTTTATTTGGTAATACAATTTTTGTTTTGCCTCCTTCGGTTGTCCATTTCACAGTTTTATTATTTTGCAATAGTGTCACCTTTGTTCCTTTTGCAGGTGGGTTTCCTTCCCATTCTATAACATTGGGTAGCTCTTCGTTTTCTGGTAGCGCATATATTGCATAGATATTTTTCTTGTCTTTATTGGCTGTAAACCACACATTTCCACTATGGTAGTCATTGGTTATTCTTGTACCGTAGATGCCTGCACCATTCACACGGAGCCATTGGCCCACTTTTTCTAATCTGTCAACTACCTCTTGTTCTATAATTCCTTCTGGAGTAGGCCCTACACCCAAAAGCATGCATCCGCCTTTGGCAGTAATCTCTATGAGTGAGTTGATTACTGTTTGAGACGATTTGTAGGGAGCATTTGGTACCCATCCCCAATCGTTGCTCAAAGTGATACAACTTTCCCACGGAAAAGGCAGTTGTTTATCGGGGATGGAGCGCTCGGGAGTCAAGTAGTTTTCATGTTTCCCATGAATGGTGCGATCCACAATTAATAAACCAGGCTGATGCAATCTACTCATTTTGGCTATCTCGTCCATTTTCACATCCTGTCGTGGTGCTGCCACCCAGCCTCCATCTAGCCACAATATATCGATATCTCCGTAGCCAGTCATCAATTCTTCTATCTGATTATAGGTAAATTGTTGAAATTTTTTCCACTGTTCAGGATGACGGTCTATTTTGTAGTTTACACTTCGGGTAGGAGTTGCATATCGTGGCCACCAATAATACTCAGAGTGCCAGTCGGGTTTAGAGAAGTAGGTTCCCACCATAAAGTTGTGTTTGCGAAATGCATCTAGGATATGCTCTGTTACATTGGCGCGAGGGTTGTCTTTGAATGCACCGTGCATGATAGAGAAATCGGTCTCTTTGGTATCAAACAAATTAAAACCATCGTGATGTTTGGTGGTAAATATCATGTATTTCATACCAGCATTCTTGGTTACATTGGCCCATTGATCGGGGTCGAATTGTGTGGGGTTGAACTTATTGATAAGCTCCCAATACTCTTTTTTGTAATCTACGTAAGCCACTGTACTGTCACGCGGTATCCAGTCTTCGTCTTCAGAGCATATAGACCATGATTCTACAATACCCGGAACGGAGTATAGGCCCCAATGAAACAATACACCAAACTTGAGGTCTTGCCATTCATTTAGTTTGGTGAGCACGTTATTGTTTTGGGGCCATACGTACTGTTCAGATTCTTTGTGAACAAAGCCTTGCTGTGCCAAGGCTGTAGAGGTAAAAAGCAGTACTGCTACTGCCAGTAGTGTAACTTTGTAATTCTTCATCATTTATAAAAAAAATTATTGAGACCATCTTACTAACATTGCTATGTTTCTATTCCAATCTCGTTATTTTAGTTTCAATTGTCTATGTCTTGTTTTTGATATTATAATAAAAAGAGTTTATTTCTCATGCATTGCTCCATCTTTGGCAAAAGGTTGTTCGCTCCAAGCCTTTTTGGCTGTCCAATCTTCAGCAGGCGATGTCCAAAAAGAGTGGTTGGCTGGCAGACCCAGCGGAAGCAAAGAAAAAGAGGTTAAGTACAAGCTGCCATTGTTGGTGTATCCGTCAGAAAGTTCGGGTTGATGTCCTACAAAGCCTAGTTGTAAAAATCCTTTTTCGTTGAAGTTGTTTCCACTAGAAAACATGCGTCGTGTTACACTTGTAAGTGCATTCCGAACTTGCCCTTGTGTCAACTCTTTCGGCAATATCTCTTTCCAACACACCAATGCTAATGATTGAAATGCTCCAGTGCGATAGGTAATAGATCTACCAAAAGCAGGAAAAGAGGCCTCGGGAGAGATGAGTCGTTCTAAAATTGCAGCATACCGTTGTATGCGTTTTGTGGCCACATCTAACTCTTCTTGACGTACAATTCTTTTTTTGTCGATACAAATCTCCAATACCTCTACATACATGGGCTGTATGACATAGCTATTGTAGTAGTCGAAAGAGAAATTGTTGCCATCTGCATAAAAACCGTCACCAACATACCACTCATTAGTCTTTCGCAATGCCGAATGTATGCGATAGGCATCATAAGGTGCATCAATAGACAAAAGGAAGGCCTCTATCGTGGCAGAGAAGAGCAACCAATTGTTGTAGGGTGGATTGATACGACGCATAAGTGTGAACTCTTCTATGTATCGTTGTTTTGTGATATCATCCAATGGTTGCCACAAATGCTTGGGGGCACGAATAAAACTTTGAGCAATAAATGCAGCGTCAACTAGGGGCTGAGCTTCTTTACGCCACAACAAATAATCGGGGCTATCGGGGTCTACTGCATTTGCATAGCTCTTTAGTGCCCACTCACGCAGCTGTTTGCGCTGTAGTCCCTCGGCTGTGTTATCATCGGGCAGGTCTAGCCAGGGTGCAATGCCAGCCATGAGACGCCCAAAGGCTTCCATATAAGTAACATCTTTGTTGCGCCCTTCGTACCAATGAGGACTTACCTCTATTTGCATGTTTTTTTTCAACTCGCCCTTTGCCATATTTTGCAACACAGGTGCTGCTATTTTGTAGGCAAGGTGCGCTGTAAATTGTCGGTCTGTTATGTTGTTGTCTGCTGCAGTAGTGGTATTAAAAAAAATGGCCATTGCAGCCACCATCACGAAAGAGATTCTACGCATTGTTTTTCTGTTTTTTATATTTTGTACAAAGTTATAAAATTATTGAGGATGGGGCTGATATTGGTGTTTTTTTATTTTTGATGAGGTGGAGGGAAGAATTAAAAAAAACAACAGATGGTGGTTAAGTAATTGTTATACTGCTGCTTAGTGAGTGCTGCCAAAGTGTTTCTGCTTAGAATATACTTTAATGTTTCAAATAGCTAAATAATAAAAAATGGCAACTCTATTTAAGGCATCAACAACCCTCTAAATCCAACACCTATTGAGGTATCTATTAGAAAACACCCACCACACTACGTGAGCTTGTTTTTGAGGCTTCAGAAATAGCAACTACAAAGGCCATGTTGTTTTTTGGTAAACTGCTATACAATGCGCTCAAGAACTCAATTTTACTGGTGCAAGCTGTTTTTGCGTGTAGTTTATATATATATATGAAATAGTCAAAACATATAGTTTTACATGTCATACCCTTGTTGCAACTTTTTTTTAACTTGATCATAAAATAGCACATCTACAGATTCTTTATATAAAGTATTTGCATAGAGCTTCATACAATATCCTAGATAGGCATATAGGATAGCATCTATCTTCATGCTATCATCCAAAGTTTTACAGTTATGAGAACCAAGACAAGGTTGTATGACAAAAACCCGTCTTCAAGATTAATTGAAAACGGGTTTGAATTAAAAAATATAACTTATTGGAAAAAATTAAAAGAGACTTCGCTCAATGCATTTACAAAAGGATGAATTACTTCTTCGATTTTCTTTATAGTTCCTTTCAGGGTTCCTTTCGGTCACACATAAAGACTTGGTTGTCTGTGATTGATAGCTGTAGTGGTTTAAAATTTCTACCTTTGTTTTGCGAAACAAAAGGTGCTAGTATTTAAATGATACACAAACAGAATCAAGTAAAAGTATCATACCTAACACCTTTAGTCACTAACATGCATCTATTGCAACTATTTCTTAAAATATTTCTCAATCCGCTCAAAAGCCAATTTAGAGCTAATGATAGCCATTGGCAACCCCGCACCTGGCACAGTAGATGCCCCTACATAGAATAGATTTTTGTACTTCTCGTCCACATTGGCCGGACGCATAGCACCAATCTGAGTGAAGGTGTGCGACAGTCCCAATCCGCTTCCACGGTGTAGATTGTACTGTTCGCCCCATTCAATAGGAGTGTATATAGTTCTCGATATTATTTCGGGAGCAATATCCTTACCAATTCTTTTAGAGAAATCATCTATGATACTATCTACTATTTGTTCTCTGTCATCCCAGTTTTCTTTATTAAGAAGATTAGGAACAGGACATACAAAAAAGAGATTTTCGCACCCCTCGGGGGCACAATCCTCATTGTATTTCGATACAACATTTACATAGTAGTATGGTTTTTCCATTGTGTTGCTAGCCGAGAGTACCTTATCGGCATATTCTTTGTAATTAGAACCCAAGTAATAGTTGTGATGATTTACCTCAGGCAACTTGCATTTGAGACCAATATAGAAGGTGAGGAAGCCCATCGTCCAGCTTTTCTTGTCCATTTTATCTAGTGTGTAGTCTTTGTGCTTCATCACTGTGTGCCTAAATACGGCTGCATCAGCATTAATCAATATTGTATCGGCACTCCATTGCTTGCCATTTTTGTCTATTACCGATTCAATTTTTTTGCCATTGGCCTTAAAATCTACAATCTCGGTGTTGTAATGAATCTTTATGTTATCTTTTATCAACACGTCCACAAACCCTTCTATCACTTTGTACATTCCGCCCACTACATTGTAGTATCCATCGTGCTGAAACTCAGTGTAAGATAGTAGAGTGTATATGGCCAATGTATCGAAAGGTGTTCTGCCCAAAAAGAAGGCCACCAACGAAACTATTTGTTGCGCTTCTTTCGAATCGAAATACTGCTCTACATGTTCATAAAAGCTTTTAAATAAAACAGGTACATGAATAGGATTTACACGCATAAGCGTGGTAATGTAATCGAACATAGAGTTGAAGTTGTTCTTTACCACCAAGTCAACAGTGTCGTTGAACAATGCTCCCGATTTTTTTAAATACTTTCTCATTTTCTCTTCAAAATCGGGTTCAATATCTTTAAATTGCTCTGCCAATTTTGCGATATCCTTGTACAAATGAAAAGTTTTGGGATTGTCGCTAAAGTTTACAGAGTAGAGTGGGTCTAGCTCTACATATTTAAATGGGAGCTCTATACCACAATCTCGAGCAAACTCTTCGAACTCGTACGACATACTGAAAAAACTTGGCCCAACATCAAATGTAAAGCCATCTTTCTTTAGTTGATTTAACCGACCACCTGCTTGCTCATTTTTTTCTAATATTTCTACTTGATAGCCTTTTTTGGCCAGTCGTATAGCGGTTGCCAGTCCGCCCAAACCTGCCCCTACAACTAATACACTTTTTTTATTTTTCATTTGTTCTTTCTTTTATAAAGTTGGGATATAATTCATCTTTCACCCAAAGGAAATTGGGTTCAATCTTGAGAATTTGTTTGTAATATTTTTCTGCGTTTTCGTATTCTTTTATTTCGGTATATGCTTCGGCCATATTTGTGAGCAAGCTCAAGTAGTTCCAATTTTTGTGTAACTCAATGGTGTCTTCTTCCATTATGTTTTGTGCTTGGAGGTAATATTTAAGTGCCTCTTTTTTAGATCCTCCAAAAATTGGGGGCATATAAAACTGAGCATTTGCATATTGTATAAATCCATACGGATTTGCCGAGTTTTCTTCCATAGACTGCTTTGCTGCATTGATGCTTTTGGGGCCTAAAAATGGAGCTTTCATTTTGTTTAGCCCAATATTGTAGCCATAAAATGCCGATTTGTATGCATTGACGTATGACGGATACAGTGCTTTTTTTTCTAAATTCTCCAAATTACTTTCAGCCAATTTTAGGTAAGTTTTGGCTTGTTTTTTCTCGTTGTTGCCAAGGCACCAAGCAATGTATCCATATTGGTAGTTTAATAGCTCCAAAAGAAACTCATCTGGTTTTTTTTGCTGTGCCTCCATTTCATCAATAGTAGCTTTCCATTTGCTCATATTGTTGCTAATATAAGCATTGTAAATGGTCTGTTTATGTTGTGCCCAAAGTGTGTAAAAGCTGAAAGCAAGCAACATAACTACGACTGCAAAACATTTCTTCCTTTCCATATATGTACTTTTGTAAAATTATTTTTTATCGATTTTATAATCATAATACCGAGCGATACTTGTTGTGCCACCAAGAAGAAGATGTTTTTATTTACTGATTGGTTACTTGTTATCGATACAAAGAGCCTTATTGTTATAATTGCAGCCAAGTAAATTGCCAAACCCCTTGCACCATAAACAAATAAAATAGGTGTAAATCCGATGGTAGTGATACCCCAAAACACCAGAGCCAAAAGAGTAGAACCCCCAAAGAAAGTGGTTACATTCTTAGAGAATCCGTTGGTCGATTGTTGGTACGAATTGTACATATTGCATTTCACCTCAGGCTCGCTTGCTAAACATGCCGTTTTGAGGTTCTTTTTTTTGAAGTAGCGAGCTATCTTAATGTCTTCTACCTTTTCGGATTTGTTTGTTTTGTGGGGCAAAAGCTTCATGTAGTTTTGTGTTTCGAAAAGCATATACTGCCCATTGGCAGCAGCTAACGATGATAGCCCTATTTTTCTGACTAAAATGAGAGGCAACAGTGTTAGCAAAATGTAGTTCATAATTGGCACAGTTGCATACTCGCCCCAGCTATTCATTATCTGTTTTGGGAAAATAGACAATAAACCAAGCTTATGTTTTTTTGCAAAATAGACAGTTTTCTTTATTATGTTGTCTTTAATTCTCACATCGGCATCTATAAACAACAAGTAATCTCCTTTGGCCTCCATGGCAAGCGAATGGCATGCATGGTTTTTTCCGAGCCATCCCTCGGGTAGTCCTTCAGATTTGATGAGCCTAATATTTTTCCGATGCTTCATAAAGGTTGTTATCTCTTCGACCGTATTATCTGTCGACTCATCATCAAAAACTAAAATTTCAAAATTCCTATGATTCTGAGTCATCACATCCATTAGGATATTAGTTATATTTATCTCTTCATTTCTTGCAGGAATCAGTACAGAGACCATTTTGTCGCTGCTTTTACCGACCTTCATTTTTTGCTTAAATATAAAATTCAAAAATGACACTATCAATTGAATAGCGGTAAATGCAATTACAGTGTAAGCTAAATAAATCATCTCTATACAATAGTTTTAGATTGTTGTTTTATACATTCTTTATAAAAAGCATTGTAGCTTCTCTCTATAGTGTCATAATCTGTACTCTTATCTTTATACTCTTTTATGTAATGATGCAAAATAGGCTTTCTATTAATGAAATAATCAATCGAATTTACCAAAAACACTATCTGCACATTGGTTCGTTCTGTTTTTTCTAAAATTCGTCCAACACCTTTTTCAAAGATAAATATTTGTTTATGTATCGACTCTACTTTACCTTGCGGAAACAGCAGCACTAAATTATCGGGTTGCGAGAGTAGCTCTGCCGAATACTGAATTGTCTCCACCACCGATCGAGCAGATTTCTTTACCGAAAAACCTCCCGTATAATTGAAGTACCAGTGTTTTTTCAATTGCTCCTCGAGCATCATAAAGTGAAACTTTTTTTTAAATACTTTCGAATTCAGATTTAACTGCCAAAAACCATCCCACCAGCTACAATGATTTGATAGAAGCAAAATAGAGTGCTCTTTGCTCACTTTAGTACCCCCAACAATTTTTAATTTTGCAAAGTGACGGTTTATCATCGCCTTCGAAAACAATTTAAACATTGGGTAAATCACTAGATGATGTTTTGCTTTAATAATCATTCTTCTATCAAGCTAGAAATATAAATAATAGTACAAAAAAAATAAACTGGCATAGCAAAACTGCCAAAGCCAATTTGTTTTTTATTTTTATCTTTAGGAGTTTCAAACCTATATGAAACACTACAGCAATCAAAAACCATGTAATGTAATTCTGAAAAGGTACTGCTACATTTTTCCAACTCCACATATCCAATTTTGGAGCCACTTGTTCCATTACTATATCGTAAACAAGCATTGATGACGATGCCAACAAAATTTTAAGAGCAGTTGGTATTTTTGTCTTCTCAAATATGGCAGCTGAAGTGTAAACCAAGAAAAACCAATTGGCACCAATAATAAGGGGTGTGTCCCAAACCTTGAGGCCCAAATTCTCTCCATACGAGTAGGCGCCAAACAATAAACCTGTATGCACACCAGCCACCTCAATGGCATATGATGTGAAGTAAATAAACAAGAGATAAACTGTAAGCTTGCCTCTCTGCTTGCTTTCGTCGGAGAGTGCTAGCACTGTAAAGCTCAGCAAAAGCGCAAAAGGAGTGAGCTGCAAAAAGTAGCTATTGGTAGCAGGCAATAGCATACCTACCACGCCTACCGAGAAAAAAATGCACAGTAGTGAGGCTATGGTTGTTTGTTTTGTTACAAAATAGGTGCTAATTTTATTGGCCTTTCTCATCCTTCCACTTTTTTTAGTCGGTTGCGGAGCATTATTGCTGCCAATAGCATTGTAAACCCATACACAAAGTCTTCTATGGGTATGGTTATAAAACGCAAATCAAGATTTTCGGTATGGTCATACCAAACAACAGGGTTGGGTGTAAAAGCACCTGTGAGTGCACCGTTTACTAATACAAACGGTATCAATATAACCAGAAATGTACAATAGAAACGGCTTATTGTGTCAGTCTTATCGAAATAAGAAACAGCAAGCACAATCAAGAACACTACCATTATATATGCTGTATATGCTTTGTCTAAATTGAGCAACAACACAATTAGTGCTATCACAAAAAAGAAGATAGACAATCGTCTAGAAATATTGCTTGGCATTTTGAAACTAGGAAAATAGACATGCAGCACATCGTGCAAAAAAATACTTGCATAGGGTATGGCTATAAAGAAAAGCCACTCTTCTATGGGGAGTTTAAAAAGAAACACCGACGAGAGATAGTCTCTGTTGAACCCCCACACGCCTATTTTAGTAAAGTAGATATCGCCCACAATATAAAATAGTGCAACTGCAATAATAGAAGGCAATAAATACTTCCACTGCTTATAAAACTGCAACTTCTTGTCGAAACTCAATAAAAAAGGTATCGATATAGATACTAGCAAGATGATTGTGTATAGAGACATAGTTTTTATTTTAATTATTCTTCAAAAAACGTTGATGGAGATTAAGTATTTGTGGTTTTTTCAGAGCAATAAACTTCTTGCAATAAAACTGGTGGCAACAAGCTCCAAACAACCAAAAGCTACAAAATCAACAAGAGTACAGCTTGCCATCTTGTTGTTGTGCTACCGAAGATGTTTTTGTACACTATCCATCACATGCTTAAACCAGTAGGTATAGGCCTCGGGATTAGATTGCACATGGCTACTTAAGTCATTAATAGTTATATATTTGTAGTCGCACACTTCGTCTGCATCAATGCTAGGTATTTGGTCTGTATAACCAACAAATACATGATCCAATTCGTGCTCGGTGAGCTCATTGTCTAGTTTTTCTTTGTATATAAAATGAAATAGCTCTGTGAGCTCACACTTTATACCCATCTCTTCGTATAGTCGGCGTTGTGCAGCTTCTATATACGTTTCGCCAGGTCTTGGGTGTGTGCAAGCAGCATTGCTCCACAAACCCGAAGAGTGGTATTTGTGTAGAGCCCTACGCTGCAGTAGCCACTCACCTTTTGTATTGAAAATAAATACCGATACGGCACGGTGCAGAAGGGCTTTTTGGTGTGCTTCCATTTTTGCCATTGTACCAGTCTCACAATCGTTTTCATCTACCAATACTACTCTTTCTTCAACCAGTATCTCTTTCATTTATATATATATTTTTATAATTCAAATTGTGTTCAATTTATAATTCATAAAAGCTTTTCCCAAAAGAATAGCTTTTGTAGTATCTGCTACTCTGATGCGTGTTTTCACAATCATATTTGCGGGAGTTTGTTTTAGCTTTTGCAAAAGCTTTTTGTAGTAAATAAATGCTATATATACGGCAAGTTTAGATCTTCCGGGCAATTCCTTAATTCCTACTTTGGCCAACTCAAAATCGTGTTCTATATCTTTTATTAATTCACTCTTTACCTCTTCAGTAAAGTTTGTCATGTCCACATTGGGGAAATACAATCTATTCAACTCTTCGGTATCTGCCTTGAGATCACGCAAAAAATTTACTTTCTGAAATGCAGAACCTAGACTCATGGCCGAGTTTTTGAGTTGGTTGTACCTCTCTTTATCTCCCTCCAAGAAAACCAACAAACACATCAAGCCCACCACATTGGCCGAGCCATGTATGTAGTTGTCCAACTCTGAGTTGTTGTCGTAAAACTGTTTACTCAAATCGGCTTTCATGCTTTTTAAGAAAGAATCTACCAATTCGGGAGGAAAGTCATACTTGGCTACTGTTGTAGCAAACGATTGTAGCACAGGATTCATACTTATTCCATTGTGGAGTGCTTTGTAGTAATCTTTTTCGAAATCCTCTAGAACTAGTTGCTGATTTACTGTATGAAACGTATCAACAATCTCGTCTGCCAATCTCACAAAACCATATATACTATATATAGATTGACGCATCTGATAGGGGAGCCGGCCCACAGCAATAGAGAAAGAAGTGCTATACTTCTTAGTAATCAATTTGCTGGTTCCGAAAGATATATCATTGTAAAGATCCATAACTAATATCTTCTTGTTTGTTTAGAATTGTGTTCTGGTTTTTAAACAAAGCACTGTAAAGAATGTTTACTGTTTTCTGAGGTAAATAATTGTAGTATAAGAGAAATCATTGTTGAGTAAGCTTATATTTGCGTGATATACATTGTGTTGAATTGGCAGCAATAGTTTTCCAACAATAGTTCGGTAAAATTTAAAATATAGTTACGCAGCAATAGCTGCGAATTCGA
>CAYVLC010000067.1:0-14218 GCA_964452155.1 uncultured Dysgonomonadaceae bacterium | reverse complement strand
GCGCGAGTTTAAAGTAGAAGCAAATCAAGGTCGTCCTCAAGTTTCATACAAAGAGGCTATATCGAAACCAGTGGAGCTTCGTGAGACTTACAAAAAACAAAGTGGTGGTCGTGGTAAGTTTGCAGATATGATTGTGCGTGTAGAACCTGCTGATGCAGATTTTGAAGGCACATTGCAATTTATAGATCAAGTAAAAGGTGGCAACATTCCTAGAGAATACATTCCTTCTATCCAAAAAGGCTTTGAGCGTGCCATGAAAACAGGTGTACTAGCTGGATATGCACTAGATAAACTGAAGGTTACTGTATTAGATGGATCTTTCCATGCTGTTGACTCTGATCAGCTATCATTTGAAATTTGCGCTGTTCAGGCATTTAGAAATGCTTCTGAAAAAGCAGCTCCAGTTTTAATGGAGCCTATCATGAATGTAGAGGTAGTAACTCCCGAAGAAAATATGGGAGATGTAATCTCGGATTTAAATAAGCGTCGTGGTCAAATTGAGGGTATGGAATCAAACCGCTCAGGTGCACGTATTGTAAAAGCAATAGTACCGTTGGCAGAAATGTTTGGTTATGTAACATCTTTACGTACAATTTCATCTGGCCGCGCAACTTCGACCATGACATTTTCTCACTTTGAGGTAGTATCTGCTTCTATTGCGAAAGAAGTTTTGGCAGAGGTTTCTGGACGAATAGATTTGATTAAATAATATAATAATTTTATGAGCCAAAAAATCAGAATTAAACTGAAATCCTACGATTATAGCTTGGTTGACAAATCAGCAGAGAAAATCGTGAAAACTGTAAAAGCTACTGGTGCAGTTGTAAGTGGTCCGATACCTCTTCCAACACACAAAAGAATTTTTACAGTAAATCGTTCTACATTTGTAAACAAAAAATCGCGCGAACAATTTGAATTATCATCTTTTAAGCGCCTTATAGATATCTACAGCTCTACAGCTAAAACTGTAGATGCACTAATGAAGCTTGAGTTGCCAAGTGGAGTAGAAGTAGAAATCAAAGTTTAAACTCGCTTGTGGCTTAAATGCAATTTTTTAAATCAGAAATGATTTTGCGAGTAAATTATACTTACAATAATTAATAATTAAACCTTATGGATATAATTTTATATCTAAGGGTAAAACAAAAAACAGAGAAATGCCAGGATTAATTGGAAAGAAAATCGGAATGACATCCGTTTTCAGTGCCGATGGAAAAAATATTCCATGCACTGTTATTGAAGTGGGTCCTTGTGTTGTTACTCAGGTTAAAACTACCGAGACTGATGGTTATAATTCCATTCAGTTGGGTTTTGAGGAAAAGAAAGAAAAAAGTTCCAATAAACCAGAAATCGGTCATTTTAAGAAAGCCGGAGTAGCACCTATGAGACACTTGGCTGAGTTCAAAGATTTTGGAGACAGATTTAAATTAGGGGAACAAATTACCGTTGACATTTTTAACGATGTATTGTTTGTTGACGTAGTAGGGATCTCTAAAGGTAAAGGTTTTCAGGGCGTTGTAAAACGTCATGGGTTTTCTGGAGTAGGAGAAACTACTCACGGCCAGAAAAATCGTGTTAGAGCTCCAGGTTCAATTGGAGCAGCTTCGTATCCAGCCAAAGTATTTAAAGGAATGCGTATGGGTGGACAAATGGGAAATGAGCGTGTAACTGTTCAAAACCTACAGGTTATTAAAGTAATTCCAGAACACAATCTTTTATTGCTGAAAGGATCTGTACCTGGAGGAAAAGGTTCAATATTATATATAGAGAAATAAAATGGAATTAAATATACATAACATAAAAGGCGAAGTAACAGACAGAAAGGTTACGCTAAATGATTCCATTTTCGGAATAGAACCTAACGAACATGTTATTTGGTTAGATGTAAAACAATACAGAGCAAACCAACGCCAAGGAACGCATAAGACTAAAGAGCGTAACGAAATTAGAGGAAGTAGGCGCAAGCTTGTACGCCAAAAAGGTAGTGGTGGTGCCCGTAGAGGCGACGTCAAATCTCCACTTTTAGTTGGAGGTGGACGTGTATTTGGTCCAAAACCTAGAGATTATGGTTTTAAGCTAAACAAGAAAGAAAAGGCTTTGGCTCGTAAATCTGCTTTTTCTTTGAAGGCTCAAAACAATGCAATTGTTGTAATTGAAGATTTCGATTTAGAGACTCCAAGAACAAAAAGCATGGTTGAAATGGCTAATAATTTGAAGCTTGCAAATAAAAAGCTACTTCTGGTTTTATCAAATCAGAATAAAAACGTATATTTGTCGGCCCGAAATTTAAGTAATGTAAATATCGTAACAGCTTCTGATATAAATACATATAAAATATTGGATTGCGCGAGCTTAATACTCACGGAATCTTCTATTGTTGCTATCGATAATTCATTTAAAGCAAAAGGAGAAGAATAATGAGAGTTATTATAAAACCAATTTTCACGGAAAAGCAAACCGAAATGACCGACAAGTTCGAGAATCGTTACGGGTTTATTGTTGTACCAACTGCAAACAAAGTGCAGATTAAGAATGCAATAGAGGAGTTGTATGACGTTCATGTAGAGCGAGTAAATACAATGAGATACGACGGTAAAATGAAAAGCCGATACACCAAATCTGGTGTAGTGCAAGGTAGAAGCCCGTCATTTAAAAAAGCTATTGTTACTCTCCAAAAAGGGGATTCAATTGATTTATACAGTAATATATAATATATAATGGCAATACGTAAATTAAAGCCCACAACGCCGGGGCAGAGACATAAAATTATCGGTACGTTTGATAATATCACTACAAATGTACCGGAGAAATCTCTTGTTGTAGGTAAAAGTGCATCGGGTGGACGTAATAGTCAAGGTAAAATGACAGTACATTATCTTGGTGGCGGACACAAAAGACGGTTCAGAATTATCGATTTCAAGAGAACTAAGGATGGGATTCCTGCAGTTGTGAAAACAATTGAATATGATCCAAATCGTTCAGCTAGAATTGCATTGCTTTTCTATGCCGATGGAGCTAAAACATATATTTTAGCACCAAACGGATTGACAGTAGGAACCACAGTGATGTCAGGGGCAGATGCAGCACCTGAAGTAGGAAATGCTTTGCCTTTGTCAAAAATTCCAATTGGTACAGTAATTCATAACATTGAGTTACGTCCAGGGCAAGGAGCAAAAATGGTGCGTTCTGCTGGAACTTTTGCGCAACTTACATCGCGTGAAGGAGCTTATGCCATCATAAAGATGCCTTCGGGAGAAATTCGTAAAATACTATCAACATGCAAAGCCACTATCGGCAGTGTAGGTAACTCGGACCATAAATTAGAGAGATCAGGTAAAGCCGGTCGTTCAAGATGGCTCGGACGTCGTCCTCACAATCGCGGGGTAACAAAAAACCCAGTAGATCATCCAATGGGTGGTGGAGAAGGACGTGCATCTGGAGGTCATCCAAGATCGCCAAATGGTTTGTATTCTAAGGGCTTGAAAACTAGAGCACCTAAAAAACACTCTTCGAAATACATTGTAGAAAGAAGAAAAAAGAAATAATCTGATTAATTATAAATATTATGAGTAGATCATTAAAAAAAGGTCCGTATATCGACGTTAGATTAGATAAGAGGGTTTCTGCTATGAATGAAAGCGGTAAAAAAACCGTACTAAAAACATGGGCAAGAGCTTCTATGATTTCTCCAGATTTTGTAGGTCATACTATTGCTGTACATAATGGGAATAAGTTTATTCCTGTTTATATAACAGAAAATATGGTTGGTCATAAACTTGGTGAATTTGCTATTACTCGTACATACCGTGGTCACGGTGGAGCGAGAAAGAGATAAAACGGAGCACAAATTAAAATATAAAGAAAGTTAAAGACATGAGTGCTAGAAAAAGAATATCAGCCGAAAAGAGAAAAGAAGCTCGCAAAGAGGTATCTTTGGCTATTTTAAAAAATGTTCCTACATCACCACGAAAAATGCGCTACGTAGTTGACATGGTTCGCGGCATGGAAGTGTTTAAAGCATTGGGTGTATTGAAGTTTTCAAACAAAGCCGCAGCAGAAAGAATAGAGAAACTATTATTGTCTGCTATTTCAAATTGGGAACAAAAAAATGAACGTAAAGCCGAAACCGGAGAATTATACATTAAAACAATATCGGTGGATGGAGGATCTATGTTAAAGAGACTTCGTCCAGCACCACAAGGACGGGGACATCGTATTAGAAAACGTTCCAATCACGTTACATTGGTGGTAGATACACTAAATTCAGAAAAAAACAATTAAGCCAATGGGACAAAAAGTAAATCCGATATCAAATCGTTTAGGCATCATCAGAGGTTGGGACTCCAACTGGTATGGTGGCAATGACTATGGAGATACGCTACTTGAAGATAGCAAATTAAGAAAATACTTAAATGCAAGACTTGCAAAAGCTAGTGTATCACGTATTATTATTGAAAGAACATTGAAGCTTGTTACTATCACTATTTGTACTGCACGTCCAGGCATAATTATTGGAAAAGGTGGTTCAGAAGTTGATAAGCTTAAAGAAGAGCTTAAAAAGATAACAGACAAAGAAGTTCAGATCAATATATTTGAAATTAAAAAAGCAGAACTTGATGCTGTAATAGTTGCAAATAATGTAGCACGCCAGATTGAAGGCAATATAGCTTATCGTCGTGCTGTAAAAATGGCAATTGCTTCAACTATGCGTATGGGTGCTGAGGGTATAAAAATACAAGTTTCGGGCCGCTTGAATGGTGCCGAAATGGCTCGTTCTGAAATGTATAAAGAGGGAAGAACTCCTTTGCATACTTTTCGCGCCGATATTGATTACGCCTTAGCAGAAGCTCTTACAAAAGTTGGGCTTATTGGGGTAAAAGTTTGGATTTGTCGCGGCGAAATCTATGGAAAAGTAGATTTGGCCCCATCTTTCGCAACGCAAAAAGACAGCAGACCTCGCAGAAGTAGTGGTGGACAAAGAAGCGATGAAGGAAGAGGACAGCGTAGAGGCAGAAGAAAATAAAATTAAAGCTTTAGACAAAATAAAATGTTACAACCGAAGAAAACAAAATTCAGAAGACAACAGAAAGGTCGTATGAAAGGGAATGCCCAACGAGGCAACCAGTTGGCTTTTGGTTCATTTGGAATAAAATCTTTGCAATCTAAATGGATTACCGGACGACAAATAGAAGCAGCTCGTATTGCTGTGACACGCTATATGCAACGTCAGGGACAAGTTTGGGTGCGTATATTTCCAGATAAACCAATCACAAAAAAACCAGCTGAGGTACGTATGGGTAAGGGTAAGGGCGCGCCAGAGGGATTTGTTGCACCAGTAACACCTGGACGAATTCTATTTGAAATAGAAGGTGTGTCTTTTGAAGTAGCTAAAGAAGCATTGCGTTTAGCTGCACAGAAATTACCCGTTACTACACAATTTGTGGTAAGAAGGGATTTTGGCGAAAACTCATAATCATTAATATACAATGAAGTTACAAGAAATAAAGGAATTGTCTGACAAAGATTTAAAAGAGAGGTTAGACGCAGAAAAACTATCGTTAAATCAACTGGTTATTAGTCATAGCATTACTCCACTTGATAATCCTAGCATGTTAAAAGAGAAAAGAAAAGATATTGCACGTATCAATACAGAAATTCGTGCAAGAGAAATCAACAAAGCATAAACCAATAATGGAAACGAGAAATTTAAGAAAAGAAAGAGTGGGTGTCGTTTTCAGTAATAAGATGGAGAAATCTATCACAGTTGCTGTAAAATGGAAGGAAAAACACCCTATATATGGGAAGTTCGTAAATAAAACGAAAAAATTTCACGCTCACGACGAAAAGAATGACTGTAACATTGGAGACACAGTTAGAATTATGGAAACACGTCCTTTGAGTAAAACAAAGAGATGGAGATTGGTAGAAATTTTAGAAAGAGCTAAATAACATGATACAACAAGAATCAAGATTGGCTGTAACAGATAACAGCGGAGCAAAGGAAGCATTATGCATTCGTGTATTAGGCGGAACTAGAAGACGTTATGCCTCAGTAGGAGACGTGATTGTAGTTGCTGTAAAGCATGTTATAGCCTCAAGTGAAGTGAAAAAAGGTGCAGTATCTAAAGCAATAATCGTTCGTACAAAAAAAGAAATTCGTCGTCCCGATGGTTCTTATATTCGTTTCGATGACAACGCATGCGTTTTGCTTAATGCAGCTGGAGAATTACGCGGTAGTCGTATTTTTGGCCCCGTTGCCAGAGAATTACGTTCAACAAACATGAAAATTGTTTCACTGGCGCCCGAAGTGCTTTAATCATTTAAAAGGAACTATATAATGAGTAAATTACATATAAAAAAAGGCGATACTGTTTACGTTAACTCTGGCGAAGACAAAGGTAAAACAGGAAGGGTTTTGCAAGTTCTTGTTACTAAAGATCGTGCAATTGTAGAGGGTATTAATATGATATCTAAACATTCAAAACCAAATGCGCAAAATCCTCAAGGAGGAATAGAAAAAAAAGAGGCATCTTTACATATTTCAAATCTAAACCTGGTAGATCCTAAAACAGGAAAACCCACAAGAATAGGTAGAAAAGAAGATGGCAAAGGAAAATTGATACGATACGCTAAAAAATCAGGGGAGGAAATTAAATGAGCATAGTAGTAAATTTAAAAGAAGATTATAAAAATAGAATCGTTCCTGCTTTGGTAAAGGAGTTTTCTTATTCTTCGGTTATGCAAGCTCCAAAATTGACTAAGATTGTGATAAATCAAGGTTTGGGAATAGCTATAGCAGACAAGAAGATTATTGATACTGCTATAGCAGAATTAGGATTAATAACTGGCCAAAAAGCTGTTGCAACATACTCTAAAAAAGATATTTCGAACTTTAAGTTACGAAAAAAAATGGCTATCGGTGCACGAGTTACTTTGCGTCATGATAAAATGTACGAGTTTCTTGAGAGATTGGTACGTGTAGCACTACCTCGTACACGTGACTTTAGAGGTATAGAGGCAAAACTAGATGGAAGAGGAAATTACACTCTAGGAATACAAGAGCAAATTATTTTTCCGGAAATTAATATCGATAAAATCAATAAGATTTTAGGAATGAATATAACTCTAGTGACAACTGCAAATACAGATGAAGAGGGATATGCTCTATTAAGAGAATTTGGTTTACCTTTCAAAACAGATAAAAATACAATATAATGGCAAAAGAATCAATGAAAGCTCGTGAGGTGAAAAGAGCAAAATTAATAGCCCGCTATGCTGAGAAAAGAACAAGATTAAAAGCTGAAGGCGATTACGATGCTCTTCAAGCTTTGCCTAAAAACGCGTCACCAGTGCGTGCTCACAATCGCTGTAAAATAACTGGCCGTACCAAAGGATATATACGCCAGTTTGGTATTTCTCGTATTCAGTTTAGAGAGATGGCCTCACAGGGGTTGATACCAGGTGTGAAAAAGGCAAGCTGGTAAACATAGTGCAAATAAATTATTAAATATTGTCTCGGCGTTCGAGATCAATTTAAAATAGAATAAACATGACAGATCCAATAGCAGATTATTTGACGCGATTAAGGAATGGAATCCAAGCTCAACATAGAGTTGTTGATATTCCTGCATCAAATTTAAAAAAAGATATTACAAAAATACTCTTTGACAAAGGATACATACTTAACTATAAGTTTGTAGATGAAGGGCCTCAAGGCACAATAAAAATAGCCTTGAAATATGATCCTGTGACTAAAATTAATGCAATCAAAAAGTTGATTCGTATTTCAAGTCCTGGTTTACGTCAGTATGTTGGTTACAAAGATATGCCACGCGTTTTAAACGGTTTGGGTATAGCAATCGTATCTACTTCTCATGGTGTAATAACAGATAAAGAAGCCAGAACAGAAAAGGTTGGCGGTGAAGTTTTATGTTACATTTATTAAAATAGAATAGATATGTCAAGAATAGGAAAATTACCAATAACTATACCTTCAGCTGTTTCACTAAATATTGGGGAAACTAATTTAGTAACAGTTAAAGGACCCAAGGGCGAATTGAAACAGCAGGTTCATCCAGATATGAAAATATCTGTTGATAACAGCGTTTTGTCAATCGAAAGACCTTCAGAGTCAAAAGAACACAAATCATTGCATGGTCTTTACAGATCGTTGCTCAATAATATGATAATTGGAGTATCTGAAGGGTTTCGTAAAGAGTTAGAATTAGTAGGTGTTGGTTATAGAGTAACTAATAATGGCCAGCTTTTAGAATTATCTTTAGGTTTTACACATTTAATATACTTGCAGTTACCTCAAGAGATTGTAGTGGAAACTAAAATGGAGAGGAATAAAAGTCCACTTATTATTTTAGAATCTTGCGATAAGCAACTACTTGGGCAGGTATGCGCTAAGATACGTTCGTTTAGAACACCTGAACCATACAAAGGAAAAGGTGTCCGTTTTGTTGGCGAACAAGTACGTCGCAAATCTGGTAAAACAGCAGCAAGTAAATAATTTACGTAAACTGAAATTACTATGTTAACAAAGATAGAGAAAAGATTAAAGATAAAAAAGCGTGTTCGCGGTAAAGTAGAGGGAACAAAGGAGTGTCCTAGATTAACTGTTTATCGTAGCAACAAACAAATATATGCTCAAGTAATAGATGATATTGCAGGTGTTACATTAGCTTCAGCTTCCTCTTTGAAAATAGAAGACAAATTGCCAAAGAAAGAAATTGCAGCAAAAGTGGGTGAGTTAATTGCTCAAAATGCAATGGAAGCCGGTGTTAAAAATGTAGCCTTCGATAGAAATGGTTACTTATATCATGGACGTGTAAAAGAGTTGGCAAACGCTGCTCGAAAAGCAGGACTTAAATTTTAAAAAATCATGGCAAGAGTAAATAATAGAGTAAAAACTACCAACGACATTGAGTTGAAGGACAGGTTAGTAGCAATCAATAGGACTACTAAAGTAACCAAGGGTGGACGCACATTTACATTTGCAGCCATGGTGGTTGTTGGAAATGAAGACGGAGTAGTAGGTTGGGGATTAGGAAAAGCAGGCGAAGTAGCTACAGCTATAGCAAAAGGTGTTGAAGCTGCAAAGAAAAACCTTGTTACCATACCAGTTTACAAAGGAACAATTCCTCATGAACAAATTACACGTTTTAGTGGTGCAGAGGTATTTATTAAGCCCGCAGTAACGGGTACAGGTGTTAAAGCCGGAGGTGCTATGCGCGCAGTTCTTGAAAGTGTTGGTATTACTGATGTTTTAGCAAAATCTAAAGGATCATCTAATCCTCATAATCTTGTAAAAGCTACAATAGCCGCTCTTATGGAACTTAGAGATCCAATTACGATTTCTCAAACAAGAGGAATTGGTTTAGATAAAGTTTTTAACGGATAATATAAAGGAAGATATCAATATGGCTAAAATTAAAATTAAACAGACAAAAAGCAGAATTGGATCTCCTCAAGATCAAAAAAGAACGTTGGATGCTTTGGGTCTAAGAAAAATGAATAGAGTTGTTGAACACGACGATACTCCAACAATTAGGGGAATGATTACTAAAGTTCAACATTTAGTAACGATAGTAGAATAAGAAATATAGATAATAATACATTAGACAATGAATTTATCGAATTTAAGACCTGCAGAAGGGTCAACAAAAACCCGTAAAAGAATTGGTCGTGGCCAAGGATCAGGTTACGGTGGTACTTCTACCAGGGGACACAAAGGAGCACAATCAAGATCGGGATATTCACGAAAAATTGGTTTCGAAGGTGGACAAATGCCTATACAACGTCGTTTGCCAAAGTTTGGATTTACACCCATAAACCGAACTGAATATAAAGTTGTAAATCTTGATAAGCTGCAAGAGCTAGCCGATAACAATAATATCTCAGTCATAGATGTTGAGATACTTATAAAAGCTGGCTTTATGTCACCAAAACATTTATTGAAAATACTTGGAAAGGGTACTTTGACCGCTAAGTTAGAAGTAAGTGCTCATGCTTTTTCAAAAACAGCAGAAGAAGCCATTAAAAATGCAGGTGGAACAGCTATAAAAATCCAATAAAATGAGATTTGTTAAAACAATAGAGAATATTTGGAAAATCGAAGATCTGCGAAAAAGACTCATAACAACTCTTTTTTTTATTGCTATCTATCGTTTTGGTTCGTTTGTAGTGTTACCGGGTGTTGACCCTGTTCAATTGCAAGCTTTACAATCAAATGCTAGCTCTGGACTACTAGGTTTGTTAGATATGTTTTCTGGTGGAGCTTTTGCCAATGCATCAATTTTTGCTTTGGGTATTATGCCCTACATTTCTGCATCAATTGTAATGCAGTTATTAGGGGTAGCACTACCTTATTTTCAGAAACTTCAGAGAGAAGGTGAAAGTGGCCGCACTAAAATGAATCAATATACTCGTTACCTTACAGTGATGATTTTATTGGTACAAGGCCCAGCGTATATTTATGGTGCTCTTGGAAATGCTGTACCCGGAGGTTTCTGGGATTGGGTGTTGCCAACTACCATTATATTGGCTTCTGGCAGTATGTTCGTTTTGTGGCTTGGAGAACGTATTACTGACAAAGGTATTGGAAATGGTATTTCATTTATTATATTGATAGGTATTATTGCAAGATTACCGCTTGCTTTAATCGGAGAGTTTGCTTCAAGATTAAAGGACTCAGGTGGTGGTCTAATTGTATTTATGCTCGAGATTGTATTCTTATTATTTATTATAGCTGCTGCAATTATGCTGGTTCAAGGTGCAAGAAAAGTACCTGTTCAGTATGCAAAGCGAGTAGTAGGTAATAAACAATATGGTGGCGTGCGTCAATATATACCTCTTAAAGTGAATGCGGCTAACGTAATGCCTATTATATTTGCACAAGCAATTATGTTTATACCCATCACGGTTGCTAACTTTACAGCAAAAGAGGGTGGGGGCTTTTTGTCGGCATTGATGGACCATACAAGTGTTTGGTATAATTTGCTTTTTGCCTTAATGATTATTGCATTTACGTATTTCTATACTGCAATAACTATTAATCCAACACAAATGGCTGAAGATTTGAAACGTAATAATGGCTTTATTCCGGGTATAAAACCAGGAAAGAGAACTGCAGAATATATCGATACAATAATGTCACGTATCACATTGCCAGGATCGGTATTCCTTGCACTTGTAGCCATTTTGCCTGCTTTTGCTAGTTTCTTCGGAGTTAGCGGACAGTTTGCTCAGTTTTTTGGTGGCACTTCTTTATTGATTCTTGTAGGTGTTGTATTAGACACTTTACAACAAATAGAAAGCCACTTGCTGATGCGACATTACGATGGTCTCTTGAAGTCAGGGAAAATTAAAGGCAGAACAGGTTCCATTGCTGCATATTAGCAGAATATTAAAAAAACGATGACTACTAATATGATTTATCTTAAAACCGACGAAGAAATCGAGTTAATGCGTGAAAGTAATAGATTGGTTGGAATGACGCATGGAGAATTGTCCAAGCATATTCGACCAGGAATTACAACCTTACAACTCGATAAAATAGCGGATGAGTTTATAAGAGATCATGGTGCAGTTCCTTCTTTTTTAGGATATGGCGGCTTTCCAAACTCTATTTGTACCTCAGTAAATGAGCATGTAGTTCATGGAATACCCAATAATAGCCCTTTGCAAGAAGGCGATATTATTTCAGTAGATTGTGGGGTACTAAAAAATGGATACAATGGCGACTCGGCATACACATTTTGTGTAGGAGAAGTTGCTGAAGAAATAAAGGAGTTGCTTAGAGTAACTCGTAAATCTCTTTATATAGGCATAGAACAAGCAAAGGAAGGGAATAGAATTGGAGATATCGGCAATGCTATACAAACTTATTGCGAGAAACTTGGTTATTCTGTAGTAAGGGAGTTGGTAGGACATGGAATAGGGCGTGATATGCACGAAGCTCCGGAAGTTCCAAATTATGGGCGACGGGGAACTGGTCCGTTAATTAAGGACGGAATGTGTATTGCAATCGAACCCATGATAAATATGGGTAGTAAAAATGTTGTTTTTGAAAACGACGGTTGGACCGTTCGAACAAAAGACCGTAAACCATCGGCTCATTTCGAACATACAATTGCTGTTAGAAATGGAAAAGCAGACATTTTATCAACTTTTGAATTTATAAAAGATAATCTTTAAAACATCGTATATAATAATGGCTAAACAAGCATCAATAGAACAAGACGGAGTAATTATAGAAGCGTTGTCAAACGCTATGTTCCGAGTAGAGTTAGAAAATGGACACGAGATAACTGCTCATATTTCTGGTAAAATGCGTATGCATTATATTCGTATTTTACCTGGTGATAGGGTTAGGGTCGAAATGTCTCCTTATGATCTCTCTAAAGGAAGAATATCATTCAGATACAAATAAATAACAGATATGAAAGTAAGAGCATCATTAAAAAAACGTACAGCAGACTGTAAAATTGTAAGAAGAAAAGGTCGTTTGTACATTATAAACAAGAAAAATCCTAAGTTTAAACAACGCCAAGGATAATAATATTATTTTTGTAAAAACAAACAAACAAATATATGGCTATAAGAATTGTAGGTGTCGATTTACCGCAAAATAAAAGAGGCGAAATAGCTTTGACTTATATATTCGGAATCGGACGCAGCGCATCCCTAAAAGTTTTAGAAAAGGCGGAAGTTGATAGAAATATCAAAGTAAAAGATTGGACTGACGATCAAGCAGCTCGTATTCGTGAATTAATTTCAGAAGAGTATAAAGTTGAAGGTGATTTGCGATCGGAGGTACAACTAAATATAAAACGATTAATGGATATCGGTTGTTACCGTGGCATTAGACATCGTATTGGTTTACCTGTTCGAGGACAAAGCACTAAGAATAATGCTCGTACACGTAAAGGAAGAAAGAAAACAGTTGCAAATAAGAAAAAAGCTACCAAATAAAAAAGTGATTAATTAATATGGCAAAAAGAACTGTCGCAGCAAAAAAAAGAAATGTAAAAGTTGGTCCCATGGGACAAGCTCACATACATTCATCATTTAACAACATCATTGTATCGTTGACAAATGAAGATGGGCAAGTAATTAGTTGGTCATCAGCAGGTAAAATGGGGTTTAGAAGTTCAAAGAAAAACACTCCTTATGCAGCTCAGATGGTCTCATCAGACTGTGCAAAAACTGCATTTGATTTAGGACTTCGGAAGGTGAAAGTGTATGTAAAAGGTCCAGGAAATGGCCGTGAATCTGCTATAAGAACTATTCACGCAGCTGGTATCGAAGTTATGGAAATTGTAGATGTTACACCGTTACCACATAATGGTTGTCGTCCTCCAAAGAAAAGAAGAGTATAATCAGTAATTTAAGTTTCATATAAAAATCGAAATTTAAACTGTGATTTAGATTACACTTACCACTTCTCAGTAATCGCGGCTGCACAGTTTAGGATTCAGAAAAGAATAATTTGTAAAAAATGGCAAGATACATTGGTCCAAAATCAAAAATCGCCCGCAGATTTGGCGAGCCCATTTTCGGTCCTGATAAAGTTCTATCAAAAAAGAACTATCCTCCAGGACAGCATGGAAATTCACGTAGAAGGAAAACATCTGAGTATGGTATTCAGTTGAAAGAAAAACAACGTGCAAAATATACTTATGGTGTATTAGAGAAGCAATTCCGAATTACATTTGATAAAGCCGCCCGTAGTAAAGGAATTACAGGTGAAGTGTTACTTCAACTATTAGAGTCTAGACTAGACAATGTTGTGTATAGATTAGGTATTGCCCCAACTCGTTCCGCTGCTCGTCAGTTGGTAACTCACCGTCACATTACTGTAGATGGTAAACTCTTGGATATACCTTCTTACAGTGTAAAAGCTGGTCAAATAATTGGAGTTAGAGAAAAATCTAAATCTATGGAAGTTGTAAGCAATGCGCTTGAAGGCTTCAATCATAGTAAATATCCTTGGTTGGAATGGGAAGCATCTTCTCTTAGTGGTAAATTATTACATTGGCCAGAAAGATCAGATATACCAGAAAACATCAAAGAACAATTAATAGTAGAATTATATTCTAAATAAAGATTTCATGGCAATTTTAGCATTTCAAAAACCCGATAAAGTAATAATGTTGCAGGATGATGCATTCTACGGAAAATTCGAATTTCGTCCGTTAGAACCTGGCTATGG
>CAYVLC010000066.1:0-14563 GCA_964452155.1 uncultured Dysgonomonadaceae bacterium | reverse complement strand
GTATTGAACACCCTAGCTATTGGTGGAGGTAAAAACATTTCAATACTCTACAAAGCATCTAAATTTATCGCTCTAAACAATGCTAGTAGCCATAGCATTTTTAATATGCAGCTATATTATATATACTGTGTGTCTGGTTCAATAGATTCTGACTTCGGGCTCTAGCCAAATATTGAATAGAGAATGTACATTTTGTTGAATCTTTTTTACAAAGTCCACAATCTCTTTTCCTTGCACTGTACCGTAGTTGACTATGATAAGTGAATGATATTCGTAGGTGCCCACCATTCCGTCGCGCTTGTTGCTATATCCGGCTTTGTCTATTAAGAATGCCGATGAGGTTTTGAAACAGTTCTCACTTACATAATGAATGGTTGCATTGGGGAGTATTTCAAGTAAATTCTTCTTCTGTTCGTTGGTGAGAAATGGATTCTTGAAAAAGCTGCCTGCATTTGGCAGTAAATTGTGATCGGGCATTTTGCGTGTCCTAATAGCTACCACTGCATTGCGCACATCTTTCATGGTTGGGCTTTTGATGTTTGCTAGTTCGTTGGCCACATCAATATATTTTTCTTGATAAGTAAATGTTTTTTGCAATCTAAACACTACAGATGTAATAATGTATTTACCTGTTCGTTTGAAGATGCTGTTGCGGTATTCAAATGCGCACATTTCATTTGTGAAATCTTTTTGTTTGCCTGTTTCAATGTGCACGGTTCTAACCAGTGTTACCACGTCTTTTACTTCTGTGCCGTAGGCCCCAATGTTTTGAACAGGAGCTGCACCTACTGTGCTGGGTATTAAAGATAGGTTTTCTACACCAGCATAGTTGTTTGCTACGCAATAGGCTACAAAGTCGTCCCAGTCTTCAGATGCGTTGGCTTCTATTTCAACCACGCTGTCGTCTTCGTACCATAGGTTTGTGCCTTTCATTTGTGGATGTATGACCAATCCATCAAAATCTTTTGTAAAGAAAAGATTGTAGCCACCACCAAGCACTAGTTTCTCTTCGTTGGGGTAGTATTTTATTATTTCGCACAACTCTTCTACTGATTTGGGTTCGCAAAAGAGTTTTGCTATCGCTTCGGTACGAAAGGAGTTGTATGGTTTTAATTGTATATTATGCTGTATATTCATTGTGCAAGTATAGTAATCTAGTTTGTGTTTAAGTTTTGAAATTGTTATTTATAAATCAGAAAAACACACGGCTGCTTATGCAAATTGGGTAGTTTTCCTTTCCATGCTCCAATCTTTTTAGTCACAATTGTTTCATTATCGCACGATATATTCATAGCAATGCAAAGCTTGGTTTGAGGCTTACAGTGCAGAAGAATATCTTCGGCCATTTTATTGTTTCTATACGGAGTTTCTATGAATATTTGTGTTTGCTCCTCGTTGTAAATGCGCATCTCCAATGCTTTTAGCTTCTTCACACGCTCACTGCCATCAATGGGCAAGTATCCATGAAAAGCAAAACTCTGTCCATTGAATCCCGATGCCATTAGTGCCATTAAGATAGACGACGGACCTACCAAAGGCACTACTTTGTAATTGTTTCTCTGGGCAATGGCTACTACATCTGCACCAGGATCGGCTATTGCAGGGCATCCAGCCTCTGAGACAACTCCAATGCTGTGGCCCAATTGCATAGGGTTTAAATATGAATTGATATCGTTTGGCAAGGTATGTTTGTTGAGTTCAAAAAAAGTAATACGATCTATATCTATCTCTGGGTTACACTTTTTGAGGAATCTGCGGGCTGTTCGCACATTCTCAACAATAAAATAGGATAGGGTGTTGATAATTTCTGTGTTGTATTGTGGTAATACTTTGCCGATGGGCGTGTCGCCCATCGTTACAGGAATTAAATATAGGGTAGGGGTTTTCATATTGCTTGCTTTCTGACGTTTTTTCTCTTCTTTTTGCTCGTTACACAATAGCTTTTAAAGTGCAAATGTACTTATTTTAAAGGAAATGAACAGTTCTATCATTTTACTGTTTTCGCAGATGGCTCAATATTGCACTCTTTTAAACTTATTTCCAATATTAATTCCTATTTTTGCATTTGACATAGTAGAAAACATACACCTTGTATTATCTCAAATAGCTACATTATGAAAAAGTATTCGCACCTGTTTCTTCTTGCGTTGTTTGTGCTTCCTGTAAGTACAAAAGCGCAACAATCTAGTGTTTCAATCTCCAGCTTCAACCCCAATAACATTATCTATGGCGGTAGTCTTGGGTTTGGTTTCTCCAATGATTTTTGGTCTTTAAATGTGTCACCTCAAATAGGCTACAAACTTACTGATAGGGTTCATGTAGGTGCAGGAGTAGGATTTAGTTATGCAAAGCGAAGCAGTGACTACTCGGTATATACCTTAGATAAGGAAAATGATAACGAATGGATAGATGAGTACAAATGGGTTGATATGGCTTATAACTACAAAGAAAGTAGTGCAAGTTTTAATCTTTTTGCACACTACTATCCTTGGCAGAAATTAATTTTATCAGTAAAGCCAGAGGTGATGCACACATGGTATAGGGCTAGCCTTGATAATGTCGAGCTATCGGAAAACAAATTTGTGCCGGTTGTAATTGTTGGAGCAGGGTTTCATCTCAAACCCTTTATACTGCAACTCAACTACGAACTTATTCAAAATGAATACTCCCCTTATAGCGACAATGTTTTTTTCAGTATTGGAATAATGTTTTAATTTATTAGCACCAGCTTCTCCTACTTTGCAGCAATATGTTTACAAACAAATGATTATAAGATTAAGCATCTGCACTCTTACTGACTTATAAGACTGAAGTGTCAAATAATTTGTATATATTTGTTTTTCTCTTAAACCTCTAATAATTGCAAATATATGAGAACTTTCAGACTTTATACACTTATTGTTTACGCATTTACTTTCTTCTTACTATCTGCTCAAGAAAGAAAGCCTCCTATTATAGCTCAAAATGCCATTATTGAACAGGCAGGCTCTGGATTTTTATTCACAGAAGGGCCTGCTGTTGCAACTGATGGGCGAGTCTTTTTCACAGATCAGCCAAACGATCGAATACATGTTTGGGATGAAAGTGAGGGTGTTTCTCTTTGGTTAGAAGGAACTGGACGTTCAAATGGAATGTACTTTAATGCCGATGGTCAACTAGTGACTTGTGCCGACGAGAAAACCCAGTTGGCTTACTTTGATAAAAATAAGAAACTACATGCATTGGTTGACTCCTACGACAACAAACATCTAAATGGGCCCAACGACTTGTGGATAGACAATAAAGGGGGTATTTATTTTACCGATCCTTATTATCACCGTAGTTGGTGGTCTGATGAGCACAAAGAGCTGCAGGCTGTACGAGGTGTTTATTATTTATCTACTACAGGAAATGTGAGCCGTGTGATTGACGATTTCAGAACACCTAATGGTTTGATAGGAACACCTGATGGCAAAACCTTGTACGTCGCTGATATAGAAGATCAAAAGATTTGGAAGTATGATATCCAGGCTGATGGACTACTGATAAACAAAACATTTTTTGCGCCACACGGTTCGGATGGAATGACTATTGACAATGAGGGCAACATATACCTTACTTATGGAAAAGTTTGGGTTTACAATACAGCTGGAGAGCTAATAGAAGAGATAGACTATCCCCAATCGCCTTCAAATATCTGTTTTGGAGGTAAGAAACGTAATGTATTGTTTGTTACTGCTCGCAAAGGTGTATATACACTAAAGATGAATGTGAAAGGTGTAGATTGACCCTTTGATAACAAAAAGGATAAAGATTATTAACGCATACAAAATTAATACTATACAGCATGAAAAGAAGAACTTTTTTACAAAAAACGATGATAGGTACAGCAGGCTTGTTTACAGCTGCTAAGTATCCTGTTTTTGCAAACCAACATTGGCCAAAAAGTAACGATAAGAAAATTAAGGTGGGGCTTATTGGTGCTGGTTGGTACGGAATGGTCATTACTGAAGCTGCCTTAAAGACAGGCAAAGTAGAAGTTATTGCTGTGTGCGATGTAGATAGTAGCCATTTGAAAGAGGGTGCCGATAAATTGGAAAAGCTTCAAGGTACTCGACCAAAAGAATTTAAGAATCATCAAGAGATGCTAGATATAAAAGGACTGGAGGCTATCTTTATAGGTTCAGTTCCTCATTGGCATGCGCTGCATTTTATTGATGCTTGCGAAAAAGGATTAGATATTTATTGCGAAAAACCCCTGTCGTACGACTTAGAAGAAAGCAAAGCAATGGTATCTGCTGCCACGAAAGCTGGAAATATTGTTCAAATTGGTTTTCAACGTCGACAAAGCATTGCTTTTGCAAGGGCAAAACAATTAATTGAAGACAATGCTATTGGGAAGGTTCATCAAATTAAAGCGCAAATACATTATAATCCATCACCTGGAGATACGACCATACAAGCACCACCTTTGTCATTAGATTGGGACAAATGGTGTGGTCCTGCTCCAAAATTGGACTATCGTCCTAGTATAGGACACATGGAGTGGCGGCTCGAAAAAGAATATGGCAATGGCCATTTGGTTGATTGGGGAATCCATCTCATCGATATCATTCGTAAGGTTATGAATTTTGATATGCCCACCTCAATCATTGCCAATGGCTCTATAGATAAGTTGGAGGATAAAATAACTACCCCCGACACACTTAATGTGGTCATGAATTTTGATAACTGTCCGGTTATTTGGGAACATAGACTTTGGGGTACAGGTGATATGAATGCTGAGTACAACAATGGGGTTTTCTTCTATGGCGAAAATGGCACACTATTTGCCTCTGACGATAAGCTGATTTTGAAACCTAGCAGAAGAGAAAAGGGTGAGGTAATTGAAATGCCAAATCCTACAATGCAAGACGACCATGTTGCTAATTTTGTTGATGCAGTAAGTGCAAAAAACAAAGATTTGATAAGTTGCCCCATTAATGATGCTTTTTTATCTACTGCAACTGTACAATTAGCAATGATTTCTTACAACACTAATAGCAAAGTTGTATGGGATAAAAACAGTATGACAATTGTAAATAACCCCGAGGCAACAAAATTGCTAGCTCGTGCATACAGAGCAGGATATAAAAGGCCGCAGATTTAAGGCCCTGATATAGAATAGAAGCAGAAGAGATTGTATCGGATAATAGATGTAATCTCTTTTTCTTTTGCCTATGGCAGACACGAGGTGAAAACTTGCGCCAACAAATAGAATAAACTCTATTGCCATATCAAAAGAAAGGCTGCCTCTTTATAAACTAGAGGCAGCCTTATTGATTATTTAAATTAAAAACGTAATTAGATGTATAGATTAACCGTATTAATCTTCATCTTGACTCTCTTCGTAGGCTTTCAATAGCTTATCTTGAATGTCAGGCTGCACCAGTTCGTAGCTAGACAACTTCATCGAGAATGACCCACGGCCTCCCGTAAGTGAGCTTAGCGAAGTAGAATAATTAGACATTTCTGCCAATGGCACTTTGGCCTTTATCTTCTCGAAACCAGCTTCGCTTTCCATTCCCATTATCATGGCGCGTCGGCCTTGTAGGTCGCCCATCACATCGCCCATAAAATCTCCTGGCACCGATACTTCTACATCATATACGGGTTCAAGAATTTTAGGACCTGCATTCTTAAATGCGGTGCTAAAAGCATTGCGTCCGGCAAGCATAAAGGATATCTCGTTACTATCAACAGCGTGCATTTTACCATCATACACAATCACACGCACATCACGTGCATACGATCCTGTGAGTGGTCCTTGCTCCATGCGAGCTGTTATGCCCTTCATGATAGCTGGCAAGAAACGAGTATCTATGGCTCCACCTACAATACTATTTACTAATACGAGTTTGCCACCCCATTCTAATTCAACAACTTGCACATCGCGCGATTGTATTTTGAATTCCTGACCATTGAATTTGTAAACCGAGGGCACTGGTTCGCCTTCAACGTAGGGTTCTACAATAAGATGAACTTCGCCAAACTGTCCGGCACCACCCGATTGTTTTTTATGCCTGTACTCTGCACGCGCTACTTTAGTAATAGTTTCGCGGTAAGGTATTTTGGGTTCTAAGAATTCAACTTCTATTTTATCATTGTTTTCTAATCTCCACTTCAGGGTTCTAAGATGAAACTCTCCTTGTCCAGAAACTATTGTTTGCTTCAACTCTTTGGATACTTCCACTACCCATGTAGGGTCTTCTTCTCGCATGCGATTGAGAGCTTCGCTCATTTTTTCTGAGTTCGACTCATTCAAAGGCCTAATTGCTCTTCGATAACGGGGTTCTGGATATTTGATGAGGTCAAATCTTTGCTCAAGACCTTTTGCATTAAGCGTGTTGCCTGTCTTCACATTTTTAAGTTTCACTGCCGCGCCTATATCACCTGCTTCAAGCTGTTCTACTTTTGTGCGCAATTGTCCTGCAACAGAAAATATTTGGCCAAGTCTTTCCTTCGATTGGCGGTCAATATTCATAAAGTCATCGCCCTCTTTTACTCTTCCCGACATAACCTTGAAGTAAGAAACTTCTCCAATGTGTGGTTCGACAGTTGTTTTGAAGAAGAAAAGACTTGCTGGTGCTTCCGAGTCTGGTTTTACCTCTTCTCCATCCGTATTAATAGGAGCATCCATTTGGTCGGGCGATGGAGCTACAATGCTCAGGAAGTTCATAACACGATGAACGGCCATGTTTTTTTCTGCCGATGTGCAGAATACCGGAAACAAATCCCGATTGACCATGCCTTTTTGGATGCCATCGCGCATTTCCTCTTCAGTCAAAGTGCCTTTATCGAAGTATTTCTCCATTAAGTTTTCGTCATTTTCGGCTGCTGCTTCCAATAGTGCTTGGTAGTATCCTTCTGCTCTCTCGGTTTCGCTCTCTGGAATTTCTAAGACCTCGGGTGCAGTTGCGCCAGGGGCCCATTTATACATTTTACGTTTGAGGACATCGATAATGGCGTCAAAAGAAGCACCGCTGGTTATAGGATACTGTACTGGTACAACTTTATTACCATATATTTCTTGTAGGTTGTTTAATGTGTTTTCGTAATCTGCTTTATCGTGATCTAATTGGTTTATCACAAATACAACAGGGGTATTGTATCTTTTGGTATATCTAAATTGATTGATGGTTCCAACCTCTACTCCACTTGGAGCGTCAATAAGCATGATAGACATGTCGGCAACATTAAGAGCTGAAATAACGCCTCCCACAAAGTCGTCAGACCCAGGGCAGTCAATAAAATTCATCTTCTTGTTTTTCCACTCAATAGAGAGCATTGTTGAAAACACAGAGTATTCGTACTCTTTTTCAACGGGGTAGTAATCGCTTACTGTGTTCCCGGCCTCAATGGTGCCACGTCGTTTTATGAGACCACTCTCGAAAAGGATTGCCTCAGCGAAAGTGGTCTTACCTGTCCCCGAACCGCCAAGTATGGCAATGTTCTTAATTTCATTGGTTTTATAGACTTTCATGTGTAAAGAATTTTATATAATTAAAATCTTGAAACTACATAATAAAAAGACTTTGCTAAATGCAAAGCCACTATATTTTATTGCAAGCGCAAGTTATCAAAAACAATTGAAAACCTTGCCTAGGCAATACATGTTATAAAACAATGTTATAAAACATTTATTTGGTTCATAACGAATGAACACAAAATTAAAGCTTCAATGAAACATTCATGCCAAACTGTTTGTTTAGTTTAAATATAAAAATATATATTCACACGCTTAGGCCACACATATTTATCTAATAACAGACATTATTCATGGAACAGTTTTACAAGCATTCAATCGGAGAGATAGAGAGTAAAATGGATGTTAATTTCAGCAAGGGGTTGTCTTCTGAAGAGGTTGAGAATCGACTTAAAGAGTATGGCAAAAACCGTTTGATATCTAAAAAGAAAAAAACTTTGTTGGTAATGTTTTTTGAGCAGTTCAAAAGCTTTATGGTACTGATTCTGCTAGTGGCAGCAGCAGTGTCGGGGGTTATAGGTGTTATACATGGAGAAGGATTGCTAGATACCTATATAATATTGGGAATTCTATTGGTCAATGCAATTATTGGAGTGGTGCAAGAGAGAAATGCAGAGTCGTCACTAGAGGCATTAAATAAAATGAGCTCGCCTCACTCTAAAGTGCTCAGAAATGGCGAGGTATCAGAAATATCAGCTGTAGATATTGTTCCTGGTGATATTGTTGTGCTAGACACTGGCGATATCATACCGGCCGACCTTAGATTGATAGAAACCATTAACCTTAAAGTACAAGAATCTTCATTAACAGGCGAATCCGTACCAGTGATTAAGCATACAGATGCATTAGAGGGCGAAGATATCCCTTTGGGCGATAGAGAAAATATGGCTTTTTCAACGGGGATGGTTACTTATGGGCGCGGGCGCGGCATAGTTGTTGCAACAGGCATGTTAACCGAAGTAGGCAAAATTGCCGATATGTTGCAGCATACAGAATCTACCGAGACGCCTATGAAGCGTCGCTTAGAGGAGTTGGGCAAAATATTGGGTTATGCAGCCCTTGCCATCTGTGCATTGATTTTTGTTGTTGGTATTTTATATGGCAATCCGGTATTAGATATGTTTATGATGGCAGTCAGTTTGGCTGTTGCAGCAATCCCCGAAGGATTGCAAGTAATTTCTACGGTAGTCTTGGCAATGGGTGTTAAGCGTTTGGTAAAGTCTAATGCCATTGTGCGCACTTTACCATCGGTAGAGTCTTTAGGTAGTGCTACTGTTATTTGTTCTGATAAAACAGGCACACTTACTCAAAACAAAATGACTGTTGTGGAAGGTTGGACAACTGCGGGTGAGATAGATTACAAAAATGATTCTCAGTCTCAGGATTCGTTTAAGGAGATGAGCGAGCAGGAGAAGACGCTACTAATGACTGGGCTTCTTTGCACCGATGCACACCTGAAAGTATTGCCTGACGGCAGTGCTGAGAATAGTGGCGACCCCACAGAAACAGCTATAGTAGCTATTGCGCTGCAATATGGGGTAAATAAAAATGAGGCCGAAGAGAAATACAAACGTGTGAGCGAGGTGCCATTCGACTCCGAAAGGAAAAGGATGTCCACAATAAATAAACACCCTAATGGAGAACTGATAGTAAATGTGAAAGGTGGTTTGGATGAAGTGCTGAGCGTTGCCACGAAAATATATGCAGATGGAGAAGTGCGTGCAATAACGGATGATGACATTGAGAATATAACAGCCCAAAACAACCAGATGGCTCAACGAGCACTACGGGTGCTTGCTATTGCCCAAAAAGAGATAAGCGAATTACCAAAGGATGTAAACGCCGAAACTATAGAGACAGAACTTATCTTTGTAGGTTTGCTGGGGATGATAGACCCCGCACGTCCAGAGGTGATAGAGGCCGTGAGGAAGTGTCGCACGGCTGGTATTCGCCCTATAATGATTACGGGTGACCATAAAATAACTGCAGTGGCCATTGCTCAAGAGATTGGTATGTTTGGCAAAGAAGATAAGGCTCTTACAGGCTCGGAGTTGGAGAGGATAAGCGATGAGGAGCTATATAAAGATGTGCATAAATACTCAGTATATGCACGTGTGGCACCCGAGCACAAAGTGCGTATTGTAAAAGCTTGGCAGTCGCATGGCGAAGTGGTATCAATGACAGGCGACGGGGTGAATGATGCACCTGCGCTGAAGCAAGCCGATATTGGCACTGCAATGGGTATTGTTGGTACTGAAGTTGCAAAAGATGCTTCAGATATAATCCTGACCGACGATAATTTTGCAACCATCGTTTCGGCAATAGAAGAGGGGCGCCGCATTTATGACAACATATTGAAATCGATACAGTTTTTGCTTTCATCCAACGTGGGCGAGGTATTGGTTATTTTTATTGCTTCTATCTTCAATTTAGGCAATCCGCTATTACCTATCCATATTCTGTGGATTAACTTGGTTACCGATAGCTTGCCTGCTTTAGCTTTGAGTGTAGATCCGGCAGAAAAAGACATTATGACACGCAAACCAAGAAATACACAACAGGGTTTTTTTACAAAAGGCATGACTTGGCGTATTGCTTATCAAGGAGCTACAATTGGCTTAATATCTCTTGTTGCTTATCTCATGGGGCGGCACGATGGCGGGCAACAATTGGGGCAAACAATGGCTTTTGCTGTCTTAGCATTTGCTCAGCTATTTCATGTACGCAATTTGCATTCAAATAGAATCTCATCGTTCCGAACAAACATATTCAAAAACAAAGCACTTATAGGGGGTATCATTATTTCTGCTGGTATGATGTTGGCAATTCTACTTTTCCCTCCATTTATGAAAGCTTTCAAATTGGTTGAAATGGATGCAGTACATTGGATGTATGTTCTCGGATTGTCATTGGTACCCATTGTTGTAGTAGAGGTATTTAAACTGATTAAAATCAACAGCTTTAAAGAGGAGTTTTAAGCCTATAGTACCTGGCTAGTATTACTTTTTATGAACAAGTACAACCAATTGCAATATTCTTATAAGAGTAGTTGCCACGAAGTGAATAATTACTAAAAGGAGTTTTAAAAGAACCTTTGTTTGCTCATTGTGTTGTTTTTGGTGCAATAAATGATTTATTTTTTGTATTTTTGGCCCTAATAATTTCACTCTTGTGTTAAAACAGCCCTAAAACTTTCATTTAAGTTTTGATGGGGTATCCGTTTTGAGGTAAAAAACAATTGTATATGGAAAATATGAATGAAGCGTTAAGTCTTTTGGTAGTGGGAATGATTATGGTTTTTATTATTCTTCTTCTTGTTGTAGCAATAGGCAACTTGGTGATACAACTAACCAACCGTTATGTGCCAGTGATGCAAAAACCTGCCGATGGGGGAGTAGCTGGCAAGATCACAAATTCTAAAAAAATGGCTGCTATTGCAGCAGTGGTCGAATTTATCACGCAGGGTGAAGGAAGAGTAGATTCAGTACAGAAAAAATAAATCAAATAAACAGTATATGAAAAAAGAAATCAAATTTAGTCTTCTCTACAGAGACATGTGGCAATCTTCGGGTAAATATGTCCCTACAGTAGAGCAGCTTACGGAGGTAGCTCCAGCAATAGTAAAAATGGGTTGTTTTGCCCGTGTAGAGACAAATGGTGGAGGTTTTGAACAAATAAACCTTTTGTTTGGTGAAAATCCCAACAAGGCTGTTCGCGACTGGACACAGCCTTTTAATGATGCCGGCATACAAACGCATATGTTGGAACGAGGACTTAATGGTATTCGTATGAGCCCCGTTCCATCTGATGTGCGAAAATTGATGTATCAAGTAAAGAAAAAGCAAGGCACAGATATTTCACGATCTTTTGATGGGTTGAACGATCCTCGTAACCTTACAGACTCTATCTTGTTTGCCAAAGAGGCAGGCATGATTTCTCAGGCGGCCCTTAGTCTTACCGTATCGCCTGTGCACACGATAGAGTATTACACTAAATTGGCTGACACTCTTATTGGAACGGGTGCCGATGAGATTTGTATAAAAGATATGGCCGGCGTGGGACGTCCTGCCTCTATTGGTAAGATTATAAAGAACATAAAAGCGAAACATCCCAATATTCCTATTACTTATCATGGTCATGCAGGTCCTGGTTTTCAGATGGCTTCTATCTTAGAAGCAGCCTATGCAGGTGCGGAATATATTGATGTAGCTATGGAGCCACTCTCGTGGGGTACAGGACATGCCGATTTATTGGCGGTTCAGGCTATGTTGAAGGATGCTGGTTTTGCAGTACCCGAAATAAACATGAAGGCTTACATGAAAGTGCGTGCACTCACGCAAAAGTACATGGACGATTTTTTGGGTTATTATATAGATCCGAAAAACAGACTTATGAATTCATTACTTATAGCACCTGGTTTGCCAGGAGGAATGATGGGCAGTTTGATGGCCGACCTAGCCAACAACCTATCTTCTCTAAATAAATGGAAAGCAAAGAACGGTCAGGAGGAGCTAACGCAGGACGACCTGCTCATAAAGCTCTTCGACGAGGTCTCTTATGTATGGCCCAAGGTGGGATATCCACCACTAGTAACACCGTTTAGTCAGTATGTAAAGAATCTTGCATTGATGAACGTGTTGCAGCTAGAGAAGGGTAGAGAGCGCTGGTCTATGATTGCCGATAATATTTGGGATATGATTCTAGGTAACTCGGGTAAGCTACCCGGTGATCTTGCACCAGAAATCGTAAAGATGGCAAAAGAGCAAAAGCGTGAGTTCTACACAGGCAATCCGCAGAAGCTTTATCCAGACATGTTGGATGAATTCCGCGCTGAAATGAAGAAAAACAATTGGGAGTTGGGTGAGGATGACGAGGAGCTATTTGAACTAGCCATGCATCCCGCAGAATATAGGGCTTATAAGTCGGGCGAAGCTAAAAAATCTTTCGAGGAAGATTTGGCTAAGAAAAAAGCCGAGAAGGATGCACCAGCTGCTTCAGCAGTACCTTCACCTGCAGTAGTTGCAAGCGCAAACAATTTTCAACCCAAGACAATGGTAGTGAATGTTGACAACGAATCGTTTGTGGTGAATATTTCATACCCCAATGCTGAAGGTGGTGCAACACATGTTGCTCAAAAAGGACAGAACACAGTAGAGAACCCAGCGGTTGTGACTCCTCCATCAGGAGGTCAGCTCAAAGAGGTTCTTTCTCCTCTCGAAGGTAAGTTTTTCCTCACAAAAGAGTCTTCCGAAAAAGCTCTTAAGGTAGGCGATACTATCAAAGAGGGCGATTTGATAGGCTACATCGAATCGATGAAAACCTACAATGCTATAAGTGCCGAAGAGGCAGGTATAGTGAGAGAGATTTGTTTTGCCAACGGTGAGTCGGTAGATGAAGATGACGTACTCATAAAAACAGAATAAAGAATGAATGATATCTTCTCTAATCTGACAAATATGACCGGGTTTAGCACTATGGGCTGGGACACTGTTCTTATGTGGCTAATTGCTTTTTTATTGCTTTATCTCGGTATCAAGAAACAGTATGAGCCTCTGCTGCTCGTTCCCATTGGGTTTGGTGTGCTGCTAGCAAACCTTCCTGGTGCTGGACTGGGTGTTGTAGATAGCTCTCTGGTGATGAATTTAGACGGTAGTTATATGAGCTTTTTAGATATTGCTGATCAGCATGGCATTATGAATCTGCTCTATTTCTCACTAATCAAAACTGGTATTCTTCCACCCATCATCTTTTTGGGTGTGGGGGTGCTCACGGATTTTGGCCCGATGTTGAGAAATTTAAAGCTATCTCTCTTTGGAGGAGCAGCTCAGTTGGGTATTTTTTCTGTGCTGATTGGTGCTGTATTGATGGGTTTTACACTACCTGAGGCTGCTTCTCTTGGCATAATAGGTGGTGCCGACGGACCTACAGCTATTTACACTACCATTAAGTTGGCTCCGCACCTTCTAGGGCCCATTGCCATTGCGGCATACTCCTATATGGCGCTAGTGCCAGTAATCATTCCTTTTATTGCAAAACGGATGATGAGTGAGAAAGAGCTCAAGATACACATGAAGAAGATGGATCAGAAATACCCTCCTAAGCATGAGATTAAGAACCTAAAGACTGTGAAGATTATTTTTCCAATTGCGTTAGGTCTAGTAGTTTCAGTATTGGTGCCTTCGTCGGCTCCTTTATTGGGGATGTTGCTTTTTGGTAATCTTTTGAAGGAGATCGGTACTAGTACTAGTCGTTTGGCTGATGCTGCATCGGGGCCAATTATGAATACAGCCACCATTTTCCTTGGCCTTACTGTGGGTGCTACTATGCAATCGGATGTATTCCTTACAACCCAAACATTGGGAATTATTGTAGGCGGGCTACTTGCTTTTGGTGTATCTGTAGCAGGAGGTATTTTGGCAGCAAAAACCTATAATCTCTTCGCTAAGAAAAAAATTAATCCTCTTATTGGTGCTACTGGCCTAAGTGCCGTGCCTATGGCATCGCGCGTGGCCAATGAGATGGCATTGAAATATGACAAATCAAATCATATACTGCAGTACTGTATGGCCAGCAATGTGTCTGGTGTAATTGGTTCGGCAGTAGCAGCTGGTGTGCTGATTTCCTTTTTGGGGTAACAAGAGGGGGGCACCACCATATCATCAGAATGCTTAATAATAAATGTATGAAGTGTGCGGCAAGCTATTTGTCGCACACTTTGTGTTTAGGTGTAATCGGTTTGCAATAACCAAAAATGAATCTTCTGCAGAAATGTTTCTTTGACTATTGCTGTAGCATTTAACTCGCATTAATCATCGCATCTTTACTGAAACCGTGGCTTGGTGTCTAATAATGGTTTTATTAACTTGTTGTATTTAAATACTATTACCCACTTCTAGGTATTATTCGCATTTAACTTTATTCATCTGCTGAACCAGTAAACTTCTTTAAATATTGGCCTATACCTGCTGAGATTGCCACCCCAGCATCTACGCAAAGCTAAAACGTGAATAACCCGCATTATTCATCACTCTTCAAGTGTATATATATTATCTTGCATGT
>CAYVLC010000065.1:0-14614 GCA_964452155.1 uncultured Dysgonomonadaceae bacterium | reverse complement strand
TTTGGCCGTAGGCCATCAGTTGCATTTCAATTTTCAACTTTGCCTTATGCGGTATTGAAACATTTTTCTATTTCATAGTGGTGTGGTGCTAAAAGCTATGCTATACTATCCTAGTTTCTTGTCTCATGTCTCATATTACTAGTTTCGCTTAGCTTATTAGACAATTTTAAATTTAAGAAATCCCATTTCTTTTCTGAGAAATCACTCCAAAAATTTGCATCGGCAAATCAACTAGGTAGTCTGGCTTTTCTTTGCATAGTTTTTCCTTCGAATTAAATCCCCATGTAACTGCAACGGTCTTTATTTTCACTTTTTTTGCTGCTATAATATCTCTATCTTCATCTCCAACATAAATAACACTGACTGGGTCTATACTATATTTGCTACACATTCTTTTCAGAACTATATGTTTCCCAAAGAGCGAACTATCAGAATATACAAACTCAAACAAATTCTCAATATCGTACTCTCTCAGTGTTTTGTTGATAATCTCTTTGGAGTTACTTGAAAGGATGCCAATCTTATAATCCTTTTTCAGAGTATGTAGCAGATCTACAATACTAGGGAATAGCTTGATGTCCTTACTGTTTCTGAGCTTGGTGGTAACGTTAAGAATCATTCCGGGAAGTTTCCAACGAGGGATATCCAATTTCTTGAGCATACCCTTTGCACCCTCGTTTTTAAACAGTTCAAGATCCACATCATACTCGCTGTACTCATTTGTAGCAATGGTTTTTATTAAATCGAATGTGTCGGCAAGCGTTCCATCGAAATCAAAAACTATATATTTAATCATATCATATTATTGTTAGTAAACATACAAAACATTTCCATTATAAACTCTAATATATGGAATGAGGCTCTACTACTGCTCCAAAGATACAGCTAAAAAATAATACTAGGTAACAATCTCGTCTAATCTCTCCCCATTTCTCTATTGCAAAACAGACAACATTGTGTGCTATTTCTGTCAAAAAAACTCTATTCTTTAATAGTCTTGATGATCAGTTTTTTTTCAAAGTAACTTTACTTTGAAAAAGATTTTGTACAACATTAAAAATAACAACACATTATATTTACTATCATTTGTAAAACTTTCATTAGCTACCAACACTCTCCACTGTTTTACTAATTCGCAAGAAAATAGATCAGAGAGAAAGAAGAAATAATATTTCTATTGAAAAAGATATTTGTCCAAAACTTGACACAAAATGCGTATAACTTATTTTTACATATCTATCAATTCTAGCTAAAACTCAACTCTAAATTATTGCAGAGCATCAAAGAAAACAACATTGTTTACCTCAAAAAAAGAGATGGTTTACAACGTACAACTCCTTCTAATTTTTCCAATCTTCCCCTCTATAAAATCATACAGCAATCTCACACCTACCCCTGTACCTCCCACTTGCGTGTATCCTTTGCTTGTTTTTACAGAAGCCGGGCCTGCAATGTCTAGGTGAATCCAATTGTAATCAGTAAAATGCGCTAAGAATTTTGCAGCAGTGGACACACCTCCTACGCTACCTCCAATATTTTTTAGGTCAGCAATATCGCTTTTCAAAAGTTCTTCAAATTCTCTCCACATGGGCACTTCCATTAAGCGCTCATATACATTATCTCCTGAAGTTTTGAGATTATCCATCTCAGATTTGGTGTTTCCTGCCATTGCAATACCAAACGAACCTGTTATAGCTGCAGCTGCACCTGTCAAAGTGGCTAAGTCGATAACCAACTCGGGGTTAAACCGTTTGGCATAAGCCAGTGCATCGGCTAGTACCAATCGTCCTTCAGCATCGGTGTTCTGAACCTCTACTGTGGTTCCGTCAGAGATAGTTATAATGTCATCAACCACCATTGCATTGGCACTAATTTTATTATCAGTAGCAGGCACCAAACCGATAACATAGTAAGGTAGTTTATTTAAAGCAACTGCCATAATGGTGGCTAGCACAGTGGCAGCACCAGCCATATCGGTTTTCATGTCCGACATGTAGTTGCCAGTTTTCAAAGAATATCCACCCGTGTCAAACATCACCCCTTTGCCTACCAACACAAGTGGTTGTTTGTTTTCAGCATCTGTGGGTTTGTGTGTAAAGATGTTGAAGGTGGGAGGTGTATCCGAGCCTTGGTTCACAGCAAGCAAGCCTCCCATATTCAAGGCTTCTATCTTTGCTTTATCAAACACTTCGCTAGTGAAGCCACACTCTTGTGCCATCTGCACTGCAAATGCCGAAAATTGAAGAGCATTGAGAGAATTGAGCGGTTCATTAACCAAATCCTTGGCTGTCGAAACAGATTTTATCAGATTGTTCAAAGCTTCTATCTCACCCAGTACTACGGCTCCTTCTTTCAAATAGACTGTTTTGAGCATAGACGCTGTTTTCTTCTTCTTATATTTATCAAACCGATATTGCGCCAACGACATTCCTTCTAAAAAGAGTGCTCGTTCGCATGTAGAGAAGCCCTCGTTAAATCCTATTAGTTGCACTTCTTCAACTTTTTCAGTTTCGAGTGCTTTGTAAACAGCTGCTCCAAACAGTCGTAGTTCTTCTGAATCGTTTACTACCTCTGGCTCATCTTTTGCATAAAGGGCAACTAGTTTAATGCCACTGTTTTCGTATAACGCAAAAAAACCGTTCTCTTTGTCTGTGATAAGTTTATCTATCTTTTGAATAATACCCGTAGGTAAATTATAATCTTCCGATCGGTTTTTAGGTGTAACCACAATTGCTTGATTTACACTTTTAGACACATCAAGGGTGCCTAATTGAAATTTTATCATATCTATTTGCTTAAACGTTTTTTTGTCAAAATACAAAAATAAGAATTATATATCGTCTTCACAGCTTCTGATGAGGGAGAAAGGGGCGAAAACTGCTTTGATTTTTTACCTACATTAAATTTTAGATTCATATTGCTACATTAAATTATTCAACGTTAAAATGTATTTATCAATATACCTTTGCTTTTCTTTGAACTTATACTGCTGAATATATCTAGGATGCTCTAATACTGTTAACCTTCTAAACAACTTTGCTTTCTTATTTAACTTATCGATACACTTAGCATTTCTAACACCCAATACAAATACCTCTGTATTATCTAGCCCCATTTCAATATGTTTTTTCAGAGTTTCAACCATATAATCTTTCAACGTTTCAAAAAGAGAAGTATCATCATAATAATTGGCATTTAACCATTTGCCTCGTTCTGTTTTACGTACGATAGCTAAAGGAAATGGAGAATTGATGTAAAATTGCTCATAAAAAGCATGTGCACCACCAAATTGAGCAATCATGTCATACATAAATACCGAAGATACCTCGTGTGTATATGCCGAGTGCATTTTTATTCCACATTCACTTTCCAATCGTTTGGTATCTGTAAATGGAACCCCTGTTATTCCGGCTCCATGACGACTCGGATTTATGCCTACAATAAATTTTCGTTGATCTGAATCACCGTAAAACTTACGATAAAACTGCTGTGACACTTCATTCGTTTCTAGATTTTCCAGAAAAGGATTTATTACCTGAAAACCTGAGGGTAATTTATCTGGATAGTGTAAATTACGATTGAAATTAATTACTTTTTCTGCAAAGTTGATAGGATTATCAGTTATTTTATTCAATCTATTCACAATTATAGTTGGTATTTATAACATTTTAGCTATATCCGATGAAGCAGAAGGGAAGACAAATGGAATTGTTTTTAACTCCAAAGCTTTCATTTTGGCTTGCATGGCCACTGCAAAAACATTGATGGTTTCCTCTGCATTGGGGCCAACGATGTGAGCACCCAAAACAAAATTGCTCTTATTATCTATGATCACTTTGTATGCATAAGTCTCTTCTCCCAAATGCTTCGCAGCATACCAATGAGGAACAGATGCATAATTTACAGTTATGTCTAACTTCTGCTCCTTGGCATACTCCTCTGTCATTCCCACCATAGCCAAAGCAGGCAAAGTGTAAACCACTGTTGGACGCACACCATAATCTGGTTTTTTCTTACTCTCATTCAATACATTTGCAGCCACAATGTGGCCTTCCATTGTTGCAAATGGAGTAAGGGGCAGTCCATCCGTATCGGTATTATCGCCTGCAGCATACACACTGGGGTTGGTTGTACTTTGCATAAAACTATTTACTTCAATTCCTTTGTCAGAATAGCGAACATTGCCCTTATCTAAATCAAGATTATATATAGCTGGCACTCTACCCGATGTGTTAAATACCGCATCGCTTCTAAATTCTTTCTTGTTCCCATCATTTTCTCCAACGACCACAAAACTGTCGCCATTTTTCTTTACTTCTGCCACCTTGGTATTCATAACCAATTCAATACCCAACTCTTTGGTAGCCGCAACCAAGTGCGGCACAATATCTTTATCGAAATGTGGCAACGAAGTTGACCCCATATCCATAATAGTTACTTTTGCTCCACAACGAGCAGCAATGTGTGCAAACTCGAAGGCAATGTACCCGCCCCCAATAAAAAGTATTGACTGAGGAAGCTCCTTCATTTCTAAAAAATCGTCACTCATTAGAGCATGTTGTGCACCAGCAATTGTTAGTTCATGCGGTGTGGCTCCAGTGGCAACAACTATCTTATCGGCCACAATGATATTGTCACCAATTTTCAATTGATTCTCTGCAACAAATTTTGGTTCGCCGTGATAGGCAGATATGCCATTCTTTTTAAAACTTGCCTCTTTATTCCCGGGTATCGGGTTGGTAAAAGAATTTTTAAAGTCTATCAATTCTTTCCATTTTACAGATGGTATTTTGTCAATCCCTTTCCCCTCAAGGTTTTTTGCTGATGCTATAGCTGCAGTTGCGCCCACTAATATCTTTTTGGGAATACAACCGTGCAAACCACATGTACCACCATAGTTGCGATTGTCAACAATGCCTGTCTTAAGACCAGCTTCTGCACATTTGTTGGCTACGATTGTTCCGGCTACACCTGTGCCAATAATAAATATGTCGAATTTTTGCATGATAATATATTTTTATTTTATTCTCAACCTTAGTGCTTGCTACATAGAAGAAAGGTAGTGTATCTCTTGCTCGCAAGCATAGGCTCTTATTGTATAAAACAGAGAGTTCTATAAAATGTTTAGATGGCTCTTGTAATGCATGTGGTGGTTGGGAGAGAGATTGGCTTGAATACTCAGAGTTGTAGAAATAAGCCCCCCCCCTCAACCACAAAGTGGTTCAATGTGAATAGACGCGGGTGGTAAAACCTGTTTATATCAATATGGTTTTCATCTAATTACATTTCTAATAGGCTGTGTGTTTCAAAATAATATTTTGGTAGATGAATATGTAACGGTTTGTCACTTCAATGTATTGCACTTTTAAACCACTTATTTATGAAGCATGCTACCCCTTAATTAACGTTCTATATACAAGGTGAAGTATATACATTGGTTAAGTGTTCGGGATTTATTCCTTAGTACATGACAATAATTGTCAATTTAACTTCAAAGAAATTTCTTGTTGCAAACTACCACATTTCATCATTTTGCTACCAAAGTAGGGATTGCTGATTTCTTTTGATAAGCTCAACCAGGCTCCGCCTTTGTTATTGTTATACATTGGACAATAAGCCTCATAGAGCTGTCTGTCGGAACCAGTAATGACGATTAAGTCCTTAACACCTTTAGTTAAAAACTCAAAGTACTGTCTTTGTTTAGCAATATTGGCACTGTTATCAGCAATATGCTTAGCATGCTCCGTAGCATTTTTTATAATTGTAGCCACTTCGTCTTTTTGCAGATTGCCTACTTTTGAAGTATCGAATTTTCCGAAGAGGCTAACTAGCTCTTTACCAAAGCTTGCTACGGTGTTACTATCATCACTAACCAATGCATCTTTCAATGCCAAATAGTTGTCGATAATAGCAGCTGCAGTTATTGCCTGTTCTACTTTTATAGAGGGTTGCACCCCGCTGCTCTTTGTCTTCTCCAAATGGCTATTTTGTGCAAAAGCCACCCAAACTAACACATTGATGCTGAATATCATAATTACTCTTTTCATTTTTGTGTCTTTTTTAAAGCGTTTATAACGCTTGTTTAATTGTATTTTAATGTCTTCTTTATTTCACCGCAACTCATCATCGCATCGCCAAAGTATGGATTACGTATCTCTTCGACATCGCTCATCCAATAAGCTCCTTTGTCATCATTGGCCATGGGGCAGTATTGGTAGTAAGCGGTCACATTCTGAAGACCAAACATTGTGACACTTTTGTAAAAAACATTGTTGAATTTTACAAAATACTGCCGTTGCTTCTCTATATCTTCCGATTTGCTAATTGCTCCAATAGTACTGTTCAATGTTTCCAAATGCTCCATCCATAACATGTGTGCATCACCTTTGAGTAAGCCCATATCTACCGATTTTAAAGATGCGATTACATCTTTTGCTTCACTAGCTACTTTTTTAGCATCTGTTTTAACAAAGGCATTTTTCATATCCAGATAATCTTTATAAACTTTTGTAAGCTGCGCTTTAAATGCAGGATCAGTTGTATCAGCAGGAATTTCAATTGGAGCGAAACTTTCGCTCATTTCCACCTTTTCCTTTTCTCCGTGGTCGTGCCCGGATATAGTGGGACCACCTTCGGGATTCATCATGCTAGGTTTGCCAGCTAGCTGTGCAGCAGCATCAATACTAAATGTACCATTAACTGCTATCTCTTCGCCTGCTTCCAAACCGCCTGTTATTACATAACTTTGGCCTAATGAAGGTCCAAGTGTTACCTCTCGCATCTTAAAATTAAGTCCCCTATCTGAAACTGATTTCACATACACAACTGAGCGCTCGCCTGTCCACATAACTGCAGATTTAGGTACCACCACAGCATCTGTTTGGCTCTTTAGCTCTGCTTGTACAATACCAGAAACAAACATTTCGGGTTTCAATTTCAAACCACTATTAGCAGTGGCAACCCTTGCTTTTGCCACTCTTGTTGCCGAATTAATCATTGGGTCGAGAAAAGAGATAGTTCCTGTAAATTTTTCTCCTGGAAGTGAAGATACAGTATATTCAACTTTATCGCCTTTATTAATCCACCCCATATCCGATTCATATACATCAAAAAGCACCCATACTCTTGAAAGGTCTGCAATCTCATAAATAGGTTGCCCTCTCTGAACGTAATCACCAACATTCACCATTTTTTGAATAACAGAACCCGAAACATCCGCACGGATATCGAAAGTTGAGGTGGTTACTCCCGACTGCAACATCTGGTCAATCTGGTTGTCTGTTAACTTCCAGGTTTTCAATTTTTCTTTGGCTGCATTAAAAAGTTGTGGATGCGTTACTAACATTTTCTGCGCTTGAAACAGCTCTTCCTGTGCAGTAACCATCTCTGGTGAATATACAGATGCAATGACTTGTCCTTTTCTCACATAGTCACCTGTGAAATTGACTTTCAAGTTTTCTATCCTTCCTGGCACATGAGATGATTGAGAGAAAAGCAACCGTTCATCCTCCTTTATTTTACCGTTCAATCGTACCTGTTTTACATGTTCCATTGCTCCCACAACTGCTGTTTGAATATTGGCCAATTGCACGGCTGTTGCCGACATACTTATAGCCATAGGGTCTATGTCATCGTTTTCGTCATCTTCCAAAGGGATTAAATCCATGCCGCAGATGGGGCAATCGCCAGGTTCGTTCTGACGGATTTGTGGGTGCATAGAGCAAGTCCAAATTGTCTCCTCTCCCACCCCTTGGTTTTCTACCGTGTTTACGTTTTGGTTATTAATACTCCTACCACCAAAAATTAACCAACCCAACAATATACCTATCGCTAGTGTTGAGAGAACTATTATTATTGTTTTAGTATTTGTCTTCATTTACTTATATGTTTTTGCAGTGATGTAATTCATTTTAGCCAAGGCTATCTGGTATTCTACTTCTGCCGTGACTTTCATCCTTTCGTATTTCAGCAATTGTTGCTGCATGCGCAAGACCTCTTCAAAATCTTTACCAGTGTTGCTATAAGCGCTAAACAGTAGGTTCAACGATTGGTTAGTCTGCAGCGTTTGCTGCTTATACAAATCAATCAGTTCCTTTTGTTGCTGAATTTGAAACCAAGTCATTTCGTAATCTGAAATAAGCGAATTAACTATTTCGTTTTTCTGAAGAGTGTAACTCTCCTGCATCAATTGCGCTTCTCTCTTAGCCGCTTTATACTTTTTCCTGAAAATGGGGATAGAGACCGAAACCATTGGCATTACAACGTTTCTCCCATTATCCATAATTGCATATTCCAACCCTACACCTAGTTTTGGTAATCCCAGTTTTTGTGCAGCCACTTCGAAGGCTTCACTGGCCTCTATTTTCAAGTCCAATGCATTTAATATTGGATTATTGGCTAAAAGGGAATCCCTTCGAAAACTATCTTGCAACTCTTTTGTAGCTAGCGAACTATCAATTGTTATCCGTTCAGCAACGTCTCTATTGAGCAGTTTGTTGAAGGTAGTCATCAGTGGCTTTTCTTTCTTTTCAAGAATGCTAAGATTGGTAACTGCATCTTTCAACATAATGTCTATCCGCAACACATCTACCATAGGAGCCAAACCATTTTTGAATTTAGTATTGGCAATAGATTTGTATGTCTCCAATAGATCGATGTTTTTTTTCTCAATCTGTCTCAAGTTTTCCAACTCGTACAATGGATAATATGCCGCCGACACTTGAAAATACAATTGGTTGCGAGCATCAATAAAAGACTGATACTGTGCCTCGGCCAATAAAGCAGCTGCATCTCCCTGTGCTTTCAGAGTTCCAAACCATGGAAACATCTGTGTGAGAGAAAAAGAAGCACTTTGCGACATCATTTTAGGAAAATTGTAACTAAAAGAGAATGTAGGGTCGGACAATGAATTCACCTGAGGTATTTTCTGAAGCGCAGCTTCAAACTTCTTGTACTTCGACTGCAATCCAGAATTATTTTCGGCTGCTGTTCTATAGTATTCGTCTATTGTTTGTGCCTTTAGTGTGGTAATTCCAAGAATAACCAGGAATATGATATTTATAATAAACTTCATGATGGTAACTTTTTTAGTTTTCGTTCTTCGCGCATGCTATATAGCACCGGTACAATAAAATAGGTAACTGCCGCAAAAATCATCCCCCCAAAGGCAGGTATAGCCATGGGTATCATTATATCGGCACCCCGTCCGGTAGAGGTAAGTATGGGTAGCAATGCAATTATAGTTGTTGCCGAGGTCATAACAGCAGGTTTAACTCTACGGTAACCCGCCTCCACTACAGCATCTCTTATTCCTTTCAAGTTGTCGGTTTTGTTCCTTACAAAGCTTTGATCGAGGTAAGTAGCCATCAAAACTCCATCGTCTGTAGCAATGCCAAAGAGGGCTATAAAACCTACCCATACTGCCACACTCAGATTGATGGTGTGCATTTGGAACAACTCGCGCATGTGGGTGCCAAAGATAGAAAAATCTAAAAACCAACCCTGACCGTAGAGCCATATCATTAAGAAACCTCCACTAAAGGCCATTGCAATACCTGAAAAAACCATTAGTGAGGTAGTCACCGATTTAAACTGAAAGTAGAGAATCAGAAATACAATGACCAAAACCAGCGGTACAATCAAAGAGAGACGTTTCTCTGCTCTCACTTGGTTTTCATAACTACCCGAAAACTTGTAACTAACGCCAGACGGCACGTTTAAAACACCCGAATCAATACGGGCTTGTATCGCATTCTGTGCATCATCTACTACTACCCCTTCCGAAAAACCATCACTTTTATCAAACAACACGTAACCCACCAAAAAAGTCTCCTCGCTTTTAATGGCTTGTGGCCCTCTTACGTACTCAAAATCGACAATTTGGGAGATAGGAATCTGAGCTCCAGTTGGTGTAGTTATCAAAATATCGCCCAGCGATTCAGGATTGTCTCTCAATTCGCGTGGATAGCGTACCCTTACGGGAAATCGCTCCCTACCCTCTACTGTAGAGGTTATTTGCATACCCCCAATGGCCGTTTCGATGGTTTGTTGCACATCTTCAATATTCAATCCATGACGAGAAATCTCATCCCTATTAATATTCAAGTGTAAGTATGGTTTCCCTACAATTCGGTCCGCAAATACAGCCTCACTTTTCACAGATGGCACCTCTTTTAATATCTCTTCCAATTGCATTCCAAAATCTTCTATGGTGCTTAAATCGGGTCCATAGACTTTGATACCCATAGGAGCACGCATACCAGTTTGGAGCATTACCAAACGCGTTTCGATGGGCTGAAGCTTTGGAGCAGAAGTTACACCTGGTATTTTTGCTACCCTCACAATTTCACTCCAAATATCATCGGGAGTTTTTATTCCTGGTCGCCAATTGCGGTAATATCTACCTCTGTTATCGGGTATCAACTCATCAATGGTTACTTTACTTTGCAAACCCTCCTTATTTGAGAGTGTATCACCAGTGCTTAAAATAAATCTATCGTTTTTATCTACTTTGAACCTTACCCTATGTCCATTTTCATCCAACATATATTCTGGGTGGTAGTTGATAACATTTTCATACATAGAGATGGGTGCTGGGTCGAGTGCCGACTCTACCCTTCCTAGTTTTCCAACTGTTAGTTCTACTTCTGGTATGTTGGTCATCAGCATATCCAACTGTCCCAAAACTTTTCGGTTGTACTCAAACCCCGAATGAGGCATAGAAGTGGGCATATAGAGGAAACTACCCTCGTTGAGCGAGGGCATAAATTCTTTGCCAATAGTGGGGAAAGTGTGTGTCAGTCCTGACCATACTTTGGTAGTGCGAACGTTCCACCCCACCGCATCAAATCCTTTGGCTACAAAACCGAGCATATTGCTGAATCCCATCCAAGTAATTGCTCCAAAAAGGATTAAGAATGTAGGAATCAAAAGAAATGTCACCTTATTGTCTAAACACCAACGGAGTATAGACTTATAGAAATATTCTAGGACGATGAAAAAACCTAAGATAATTATTACAAGCAGTGCAACAAACAGCACATTTGTAAGAAGACTTTTGGCTGGTCCTAATGGAAGCCAATATTTTGCCAGTAACCAAACAACACCAATAACCACAATTATAACTTCAGTATAAGCAAACGCCCACAAGGTCAGTGATTGCAATCGTTGTTTTAGAGCTGAATTAGCATTATGTCCCTTCTTACGTTTATCAAATACAAAACTTTTTGCGCCTAAGTCTTTTACCACACCCACAATGCCAAAGGCAAATAGAATCAAACCGGCCCATGTATGTCCGATAATAAGAACAGCTATCCCTATAGGAATGAGAGCAATATTGAACCATTTTTTGATGCTCTCATTTTTAATTTTCACTCCAAAGAACCAATAGGCCAAAGTAGGCATAAGAAACAATGAAACAATAAGTGCAGCAATAAGTGCAAATGTTTTGGTAAATGCCAGTGGTCCAAAAAGCTTGCCTTCGGCTGCCTGCATAGTAAACACGGGGATAAAACTAACAATGGTGGTAGATACTGCAGTAAGTATTGCAGAACTTACCTCGGATGCCCCTTTGTATATAGTGGTTTTGAGTTGCTGTTGTGGGGGTGCATCATCTATATGTTTGATAATATTTTCTGAAAGAATTATCCCCAAATCTACCATCGTACCAATGGCAATGGCAATACCCGACAGTGCTACAATATTGGCATCGACATGGAAATAGCGCATGGCTATAAAGACCATCAGCACAGCTATGGGCAATAGGCTAGAAATAAGAAAAGATGCCCTTAAGTTGTACACCATAACAATGACCACCAGAATAACAATCAGAATCTGAAGCGAAATAGCCTCTTCTAATGTACCCAATGTTTCATAGATGAGACCCGAGCGGTCATAGAATGGCACAATGGTCAATTGGCTCTCTATCCCATTAGGCAATGTTTTTTTTGGAAGCCCTGGAGATATTTCAGTAATCTTGCCTTTCACATTGTTGATTACTTGCAAGGGATTGGCTCCAAATCGTGCAACTACTACGCCACCAACAACTTCGGCACCATCTTTGTCTAATGCGCCTCTGCGAGTAGCTGGCCCCAATGAAACCACACCAATATCTTTTATGCGAATTGGCACATTGTCTTGAATAGCTACTACAGCCTTCTCTAGGTCTTCTGTCTTCTTCACATAGCCCAATCCACGCACAAGGTATTCGGCTTGGTTTATTTCTATGGTTTTAGCCCCCACATCTCTATTAGACTTCTGTACTGCCTCCATCACTTTGTGTAGCGGTATATTGTATGCTTTTAGCGCATCGGGGTTTACATCTACTTGGTATTCCTGAACAAATCCGCCAATGGAAGCCACCTCCGACACACCTTCAGTGGCATTCAATCCATATTTCACATAAAAATCTTGCACAGTACGAATTTCGTGCAAATCCCAACCTCCGGTGGCATTTCCCTCTTTATCGCGGCCCTCAATAGTGTACCAGTAAACTTGTCCCAAAGCTGTAGCGTCGGGCCCTAGTGAAGGCTGTACGCCATCTGGTAGTAAATTGGCTGGCAACGAACTCAGTTTTTCTAATATGCGCGACCGCGACCAATAAAACTCAACATCTTCAGAAAAAATGATAAAGATGCTCGAAAAGCCAAAGATGGACGAACTGCGGATTGATTTAACACCTGGAATACCTAATAAATAGGTGGTGAGGGGATAAGAAACCTGGTCTTCAATGTCCTGAGGCGATCGACCCATCCACTCGGTAAATACTATTTGTTGGTTTTCACCAATATCGGGTATAGCATCTACAGGAACAGGGTCTCTTGGTAATATGCCCTCATTCCAATTGAAAGGTGCGGTTGATAAACCCCACACAACTAGGAGCACCAAAAGCAAAATCGTTACTAATTGGTTGTTAAGAAAATACTTTATAATTCTATTTAGCATTATGTTATTAGTTTTTTTAGATGGTTCATTTCTAGTATCTTTGCGTATCGATTATAATCGACAAACAAGATGACAATGATGATAATAACATTCTACAAGTGAGATATTTAACAAATGAAGCTAAACTCAACAAGGTAGAATACAACCTTTGGTGAAACAGGGATGTTTCAGGTTGTAGCAATAGGCTAAAGTCGATAAACGCAGATAAGCGAAAGGAAGTGAAGGGTCTTTAGATAAGACCCATAAATGGGGAAATTAAAAGTGGTTTCAGTTGTTGTATCGGTTGCAATTAAATTTATAAGATAATTTACTGCAAACCATCCGGCCATGTAAGTTGACTCAGTTGGCAATTGAATAGATTGAGAACTATTCTGAGTGAAATTGTCTGTTACAACCTCCAAGTTTGTTGTCGAACAGCAACTATTATCAGTAGTAATAAGACTTAGTGATGGAGCATATACATTGTTACTTTTTTCTGCTTCTGCAGGCATGCAACACATATTATTGTTGCTCAAGGATTGGATGTTGAATGATTGCAAATCACCTCGACAAAAATGCATAGACAAGACTGGGTGCACACTTAACGTAAGCACCAGAAGAAGCAATATGTATGTCGAAATGCGTTTCATCTTCACTGTTTCACAATCATTTTATGGATATACTATAATATAACGTTTGAAAAAGGATTTGGTTTAAGTGGGAGGTTTTATTGAGTTAAGAGAATATATATACAATGGACTAGAGACTAGAATAGCTGTTAAGTGTTAGCCATTGGCAGCAAGCAGTTGAATGCATAATTTGAAAATCGAAAACTCGAAACTCGGAAAATGCGACTGATCACCTATGGTCAATTGGCTTTGCCACAGAGAACACAGGGAATTAAGAATTAAGAACGAAAACAACATAAACCTGTGTCATTCTGCTAGGCAGTGAGGAGTCTGTTGAAAGAAACAAGGGACTAGAATAGCTGTTGGATGTTAACTCCGTTATTATTGGCCTTAATGACCACTGGCTTTACCTTAGGGTATACGGAGAGTACATTCATCTATCAGTGTCAATCAGCTAAATGAGCGTTGTTTGTGTGCCAATCATTTACATGCGATAGCATGTCATACAAGCGTATTCTTCCCGCTGGTACCAATGACATGTTTTTACATTATGCTGTTCGTTAGCTATTTATATTTTTATGAAAGACTTCCAGCCCTCTGTGATTTTATCTGGCATTTGACCTAAGGCTTCATCTAACCTAAAGGCTAGACTGAATTATTCCGGTCCCCAGGCCTAGGGTGTCCAATATAACGTTCCTAAATTGAGGTGTTTTTCGCATGGTTTTTTTTTCTTTTTAAAGAAGTATTTAACTAAACAATATCGTGTTTTATAGCACTTGAAAATTGCGTATATAATTGAATATTAGTATCTGTATGCAGTTTAAGCAACATAATTATAGCAATGAAAAAGACTAATAATGAAGCCGAAATTGCTCGATTAAAACGAGAGCTTTCTGATGCAAATAAACAAATCAAAAAACTTTCAAAAGATTCAGAGAAATCAAAAGAGAAGTCCAAAAAGAAAATAGCCAAATTGTGGAAAGAATTAAAAAAAAAAGACGTTCGGAGCGTAGCATTGACAAAAGAACAAGAACAATCACTTTCGAACCTATCGAAAGAAATCG